>JBJTOM010000275.1:0-7783 GCA_046074585.1 Planctomycetota bacterium
GGAATATGAGGATACTGAGTCCACTATTACGCTCCTTCGTTTCGTGGGTTTGAGACACCAAGCGAGTACGTTGGAGCGTAATATTTTTCAATCCCAAAAAATTACCCAAAGCCCCCAGCCTGGAAGCTTTCGTCATCCCAGCCTCGCCCACCCGAGTTTTGGCCAGTGGTTTCAGAATTTCGAGAGAACTTCAAGGCTACTGAGAATCCGTCCCACGGTCTGAGCTGGCGGCTATCTTCGCGGCCGCAATCCGCAGGTTGCTCGAACGCACCGCGGCGACCTCGCCGAACTCTCCGGAACTCTCGGCCCATGGACCTGATGTTCTTCCGCAGACCGAGCGCAATGGTCAGCACGGTTGAGAGTCCCGAGTGGCCCTGAACCGCTGACCCGCATTGCTCGGATTTTATCCACGAATCATTCGAATTTTCACGAAGCAGGACAGACAAGTCCAGCCATTCAAAAACCAGTTCCTCTGCGTTCATTCGTGTGAATTCGTGCTATTCGTGGTTAGACTGCACTCAATGACGGTCAGAGAACTGCGAGTAAAGTTTGCCGACGTCTGCGGAGACGCGACACGGTCCGGAAATCGGGCGTGGCTGATCAGACGCATCGCCTCGCGAATGCAGGCGAACCAGGAAAGCGACCTCTCCGAACGTGCTCGCCAGCATGCTCGGGAACCTGCCTGTGTGCTGACCTGCGGCTGTTCCCACTGATGCGGTATTGGCCGCGCGGGCACGCACCGTTACCGGGGATTGACAACCCCCGTACGCCCATTTTTAACGGCAGGCGCCGTCAAAAAATGGCAGGTGCGGCCTTACCCCCGGCCTTCCACAAACCGCCTGTCTACGCGGATGCCGACAGTGCCATACTGATAATAGCCGATGGAGATGCGGGCTGTGTGGGTCAGCAGGTCATAGGCGTCCCAGCGATTCCAGCCGAAGTCTGCTTCCAGCCAGAGGATCAGGCGGGAAAAGGCTTCTGCCATGGAGCGTTCGTGGTTGCCGCGGACGGCCGCGGCGAGCAGAAAGTCCGGGTGTGAAATCCGCAGACCGCAGAAGGAGGGTTTCGGGCAGAGTTCGATTTTCAGTGTGGAAATGGCAGCCATTTCCAGTCCGGTGGCGGAGAGTTCACCGTGTCCCATGGCGGCATGCGCATCACCGGCGAACAGATACCCGCCGGGGACTCGCACCGGCAGATACACGGTGCTGCCCGGGCAGACTTCCACAAGATCCAGATTGCCGCCATGAGAACCGGCGGGGGCCGTCGAGGGCACGCCCCAGTCGCTGGCGGTGCCGATGCAGCCCAGCATGGGCTGCAGGGGAATGGTCACGCGATTTTTCCAGTGAATCAGGCCGCCCTGAATGGGGCAGACGTGGGCTCCGTGAGGCACATCGGTGCCAAGCCATTCGGCGAGCGGACCGGGATGGCCTGTCCACGTGGCACACTGCCCGTCGCGGGGGACGATGTCCAGAATGGTCACCGCCAGTTCGTCTCCGGGCTGAGCATTTTCCACGACGATCGGGCCGGCAACCGGGTTGCTGTACGGGACGGTGGACTTGTCACGGCGGTCACCCGGCCTCCGAATCTGCCCGGACAGCGCATCTTCGCTCTCCACGCGAATCACTTCACCGGATTGGACCTGGCAGCGGGGTGGGAGGTGGCGGCTGAATTCGTAGACCAGAGGCTGAGCGGAAACGAATTGCATCTGGCGGGCTCCGGAGAAAGCGGACTTCTGAGCGAAAAGGGGGCGACGGTGCGTGTCAGGCGACAATTCGCACCATACCCCACCACCGCCCGAAAAGGAACTCGTTTTTCACCCGTCCGAATTCCTGCTATGCTGCACCGCACCGTCAGTGCTGGCCATCCCGCTGTACCGCCGTCTTGTCCCCTCGAGAAATTCCATGTCGGACACCCCTGAAACCGCTCTGTCCACCGAAGCCATCGATCTGCTGCACGACGCATGGACTCGCCTGCGTGAACAAATCCGCCGCGTGATCGTTGGCCAGGACGACGTCATCGAACAACTGCTGATTGCCCTCTTCAGTCAGGGCCATGTACTCCTTGAAGGCGTCCCGGGACTCGCCAAAACCCTTATGGTGAGCACGGTCGCCCGCAGTCTTTCCATGACCTTTTCACGCATCCAGTTCACTCCGGACCTCATGCCTGCCGACATCACCGGCACCGACATCCTCCAGGAAAACCGTTCCACCGGCCAGAGAGAATTTCGCTTCATCCCCGGTCCTCTGTTTCACAACGTCGTGCTCGCCGACGAAATCAACCGCACGCCGCCCAAGACTCAGGCCGCACTCCTCGAAGCCATGCAGGAGCGACAGGTGACGGTTGGTCAGACTATTCATCGCCTGAGCGCCCCGTTCTTCGTCCTCGCCACCCAGAACCCCATCGAGCAGGAAGGCACCTATTCGCTCCCGGAAGCCCAGCAGGACCGCTTTATGTTTAAGGTGTTTGTCCGCTATCCGACATTCGAAGAAGAGCGTCAGATTGCCCGCCAGACCACGTCCAACCAGCGCGAAGAAGTCACTCCAGTGCTCTCCGGCGAACAGGTGCTCCGGATCCAGCGCACCGTCCGCGAAGTTCCCGTGACTGACTACGTCATCAATTACACGCTGGCGATCGTGCGGCAGACGCGAGTGGGGGAACCGGGCGTACCCAAATGGATCAGCGAATCCCTGGGCTGGGGAGCCGGCCCCCGCGCTGTGCAGAACCTGCTGCTGGGTGCCAAAACCCGCGCCCTGCTCAACGGCCGCACGACCGTCACACTTGAAGACATCCAGAAGCTCGCCGCCCCCGTGCTCCGCCATCGTATCGTGCCCAACTTCACGGCCATCAGCGAAGGCCTTACATCAGACTCCATCATTCAGCGGCTCATCCAGGAAACTCCAACGCGCGAAAGCGAGCTCACCAGTGACCCAGCCCTTGGAAAGATCTTTGCGGCCTGAAGAGCTGGCGCGGATTTCCCGGCTTGAACTGCGGGCCCGCCAGGTCGTCGAAGGCTTCGTCTCCGGACTCCACCGCAGCCCCGGCTTCGGACAGTCCCTCGAATTCCTTCAGCACCGCGAATACGTTCCCGGCGACGATATCCGCCGCATCGACTGGAAACTCTGGTCCCGCTCCGACCGCTACTACCTCAAACAATTCGAAGACGACACCAACGTCCGCATCACACTGCTGGTGGACGGCAGCGAATCCATGCAGTTCGGCACCGGGCCGCTCAGCAAATTCGATTACGCCCGCACCGTTGCCGCGGCCATCAGCATGCTCGTGCTCAAACAGCATGACTCCGTCGGCGTCACCGTCTTTGATTCGGCCATCCGTGCGCAGGTGCCCGCAAGCAGCCGCAACACCCAGCTCCAGGCAATCCTCGCCGGACTGGATACTCAGGTGGCCGTCGGCAAAACTGACATCGCCGCCATTCTCAAACGCACCAACGAAACGCTCAGCCGCCGCAGCATTGTGGTGCTGCTGTCAGACCTGTTCTGCAACCGCGATGATCTCTTCCGCGGCCTGCAGACGCTCCGCCAGCGGCGTCACGATGTGCTCGTCCTGCAAATCCTCGATGACGAAGAACTGGAATTCCGCTACTCCGGAACGCTCCGCTTTGAGGGACTTGAAAACGCCGGCAAACTCACCTGCGATCCCGCCGCGCTCCGCACCGGCTACCTCCGTGCCATCAACAGCTTTCTGGACACCATCCGTCGTCGCTGCGCCGGCAGCAACATCGACTACCAGCTCATCCGCACTTCCGATAATCTCGACGCAGCACTCGCCCACGTCCTGATTCGACGCCTGCAGTAGCACCGGCCAGATGTGCCCCCGTTTCCGGCACAGGGGTGGGCAGGATACCTCGAATTCATGCTTCAGCTGCCGCCCCAGACGATTGCCCCGCGACAAGGCGTGGCCAGTCTGCGCTCGAAGCGACCGAAGCAGGAAGCTTCGGGGCCGCACCAGCCGATTGACAGCGGCCACACGCCTTGTCGCGGGCGTATGGTCTATGATGGTCTCTGTCGGAGTTCGCAACACGAATTCAGGACACTGCAGAGCACTGCAACTCCATGAGCCTCCGACCTGACGCGGAATCACTCCGTCACCGGCTTGCGGGCCACAATCAGGGCCAGATGTTTTCGCAGGCGTTCCTTTTCGCCGGGTGGACAGGTCTCCACAGCCGTCGCTGACCACTTGCCGGCTTCTTCATACTGCCCGGCGGATGCCAGTGCGGCAGCCAGAGTATCCAGTGTGTTCCATTCCCGGTATTCGGTCATCGCGCAGGCTGACTTCGCCAGTTCGATTGATCGCGTCGGATCCCGGAAAGACTCCTGCGGACACGTCGCCAGAATCCATGCCAGATCATTGGTGGCTTCATAGTTTTTCGGGCTCAGCCGAATCGCTTCCTCAAGGTCCGCAATCGCTTTTGCAAAATCCGCCTTCTGCCGCCACGCGAAGGCGCGGTTGCCCAGAGCATCCACGTACTGCGGATTCACTTTGAGTGCTGCGGTGAAATCCGCAATCGCTTCGTCATATCGCTGCATCTTCTGGCGGACGATGCCGCGGTTATTCAGCGCCTCGACAAAGTTCGGATTCTTCAACAGCGCATCCTGCAGGTCCGTCAGCGCCCGAGAATAATCAGCCAGCTCGATCGCCGCCAGGGCACGGTTGTTGAGAAACAGAATATTGCCAGGTTCCAGCCGCAACGCCTCACTGAAGTCAGCGGTCGCCAGCTTGTGCGATCCCATCAGATGCCGCGCTTTGCCGCGATTGTTCAGGGCCCCCGCATTCTTTGGCAGCATCTGCAGGCTGGCTGTGAAGTCCGCCTCAGCCAGCGGATACTGGTTATGTGCCAGATACGCCACACCACGCAGATTCAGGTTCTCGGCTGTTCGATTCTTCGCCAGACGATCCGTGAGCTCCTGAATGGCCGTATCAAAGACAATCGTCTCCTTTTCCCACAGCCAGCCTCCTTTGTCGGCGATCCAGAGCCATTCTCCGTTGGTGAGCGAGACTGTGTAGACTTCCCCCAGCCAGGCTGTCCAGACGGACGCCTGAGGTGTCTTCAGCTGCGCGCCATGCTTTGCCACCATCACCCGCCGACCGACGCGCGGATCCTCGGTGGCTGCGGGCGGAGTGGCTGGCTGCTGCCCATGGGCAAATCCAGAGACTGCTGAACCTGCAGAAACCAGGGGGATCAGGTAAACGGCCAGCAGGGCCGGAAGCAGGGTTGAAAGACGGGTGAACACGATGCGAATCCCCGGAAAACAAGGGAAATTTCCAGTTTTTGCCGCGGTGCGGATGGGCAATTCTGCTGGATTTCCACTTCTGAATGCAAGAGCACTTGCTGGTCAGTCGCTCCCCTTCCCGCTATCCTTCGCTCCCCGCTGCACCACTCCTTCGCGTGCAGCCGGTTCAGAGAATCAGAATGGAGTCCCGATTCATGGATCGAAACACCCCCCAAGGTGCGGCGCCACGTCCCGCGTCCGCGCCGGCCCCCGGTATTCTGCAGGGCCTGCGCCGGCTTGTTCATGATCTGCAGACCCGCACCAATCCTGAAGTCGGCGGACTCGCCCATGTCTTCTGCGGACGCACTCGCCTGATCAGCTTCACTGACGGTGACGTGGAATACTGCGACCTGCCTGTCGCCGCGCTGGCCGACTCCTTCGAATACACGGCACTCCTTCTGCTCCGACAAACTCCGCCCTCACAGGAACTGCTGGCCGACTGGATTGCCCTGATCCGTGACGCGGGAGTGCTTGAAGAGTCGCCGGGCGATTTGTTTTCGCATCTGCCTGCCGGCCTGCCTCCACTGGAACTCTTTCCGCTCTGTCTGCAGCTGCTGTCGCTGTTCAATGCCGAATCTCCGGAACACACCGAAGAGGCGGGGCATGCCCATGTGCGGCGGCTGATGGGACGGCTCCCCCAGCTGTTCGAAGCGGCACTGCGGTCGGCCACACAACTGTCGCCGCCCAGGTCGGCCGCAGAAGCCAATGCGGACAGCAGCCTGAGCTGGGCCGGTCGACTGCTCCTGCGGCTTCGTGGAACCGATGTGATTCCCTCCCCGGCCGAAGACGCCGCGATGAATGCCCTGCTGGTCTGCACCTGTCTCACCGAAATGCGGCCCGCCTGCTTTGCCGCGCGAATGGCCGCCAGCACCCGCTGTGGACTCACCGCTGCACTCCAGAACGCTGCTTCCCTGTTCACCGCTCAACTGCAGAACGACCCCTATGAATGGACGGCTCGGCTGCTGATGGGGATTTCGGGGCCGCGGGAGGTGGACGTGTGGCTGAGTCAGCGGGAACGGCCGGGAATGCCGTTTGGGTTTGCGTCCACGGTGGCTGACAACCGTGCCAGAATGCTCGCCGCCGCCGCCGAAATGCTCCTTGGCTGCCCAGAACGCATCCGCGTGGCGGCCGTGGCAGCACGATTTGAAACGCGGCTGGTCGCTGAAAATCTCGCCCCGACGCTCGACTGGGCTGCCATCCGCCTGATGGTGCTGCTCGATCTGCCCCCCGACCGCCAGTCTCTCGTGATTGGTATGGCGCGTCTCATTGGCTGGGCTGCGCACGCAATTGAGCAGCAAAAATCTGGCGTCAGCCTGCTTCCTGGCCTACGCTACGGAGATGCAGAGGACGAATCTGCGGGCGAATAGCTGGCCGGAGCGGATTTCCGGATCACAGATTTCCGCCCAACTGCTTTCCCCAATTGGGTTTACGGCTCCAACATGACAGTGTCAGCGGCTTTTCAGCGGTGCATTCATCCGGATTGCAGTGCCACGTTTGACGTCAGCCAGGTGCTCACGTCCTGCCCGCGTTGCGGCGCCCTCCTGGACCTTGCCTATGACTGGAACCAGATCCCGCTCCCGCGCCGCATGGCGGATTTCTCCGCCCGCTGGGCCACACGACTCAATCCGCTCGACTACAGTGGTGTCTGGCGGTTTCGGGAACTCCTGCCCTTCGCCACCGACCAACAGCTGGTGACCATCGGCGAAGGCCAGACTGTGCTGCAGCGCAATGATCTGCTGGCGCGACAGTGCCGGATGAACCCCGGGACACTGTATCTGCAGTATGAAGGCCAGAACCCGTCGGGCAGCTTCAAGGACAACGGCATGGCTGCCGCGTCAACGCACGCCCGCATGGTGGGGGCGCGGATGACGGCCTGTGCCTCCACCGGCAACACCAGCGCCTCGCTCGCCATTTACGCCGGCGTCACGGGACTCTTTCGCTGCATCGTCTTCATCGGCAGCGGCAAGATCGCCTTCGGCAAACTTTCGCAGGCCCTCGACTACGGCGCCCGCACCATCCAGATTCGCGGTGACTTCGACGATGCACTCGCACGTGTGCGTGACCTCTGTTCCAAACATCCCATCTACCTCTGCAACAGTGTCAACCCGTTTCGACTTGAAGGGCAGAAGACGATCATGTACCGCGTGCTGGAAGGACTGGGCTGGGAAGTGCCGGACTGGATCGTCGTGCCAGGCGGCAACCTTGGCAACAGCAGTGCCTTCGGCAAGGCATTCCTGGAACTGCAGCAGCTGGGGCTGATCGATCGCGTCCCTCGCCTGGCCGTGATCAATGCCGCCGGAGCTGCCACTCTGGATGAATTCTGGAACGCACGCGGCCTGCGCTGGAACCATGGCCGTCCCGATGAGCTGCTGATGTCTGAACGCTTCGCCCGTATGGATGCCCAGAACGAACGCGCCGCAACGCTCGCCAGTGCCATTGAAATCAACCGCCCTGTCAATCTTGTCAAAGCCCTCCGCGCACTGGATGTCTGCAAC
>JBJTOM010000276.1:0-2671 GCA_046074585.1 Planctomycetota bacterium
GGAGACTTGAACGATGACAGGGAATATGAGGATACTGAGTCCACTATTACGCTCCTTCGTTTCGTGGGTTTGAGACACCAAGCGAGTACGTTGGAGCGTAATATTTTTCAATCCCAAAAAATTACCCCAAAGCCCCCAGCCTGGAAGCTTTCGTCATCCCAGCTTCGCCCTCCCGGCACCGCCTTCCGCCAGAAAGTCAACGCCATTGGGCGGGAGCCACCGGCTGTGCGACGTTCTACCGGCCACGCACTTCCCGCTGCCATTCCACAGCCAGTTCCGGCAGCAGCTCGCGGTCGATCGCCGGACAAAGAATCGTGCGAACAGCAAAACCCCGGGCCTGGTTCACTTCGGGGTTGCGAATCAGAAACTGAAAGTCCCAGGCCGGATTGGAACTGCGGCGGGCGCTGTCAAAACCACCGCCACTGGGTGAATGAGTCAGGCGGATTCCTTCGCTGCGGTCAAACAGCACCACCCACATGAGCGGTCCGAAGTGGCCGTAGAAAAATGGAGCATCAAAACGCAGCCGGGAAAAGTTGCGGAAGAGCGCCTCCCGCTGATCCGCATCAAACACGGCGTCATATTCGTCACTGCGATGCCGCACCGTGCTCTGGTCGTTGTGGAACTGAGTGCACAGCTGGGTCCAGGCAGGAGGCTGGCCAGGCTGACCGCCGAGGAAATACATGGACTTGTCCGCCGGTGCCTGCATGTAGCTGGCCCAGAACAAGGACAGATATCCATGCGGAAAACCGGGTTTCCGCGGAACGCACTCGAAGTGCATGTCAAGAACATTCGGAGCGGAAAGGCGGAATACGGTGCTGCTTTCGACGCCCGTGGCAAAGGTTGCCGGCTGATGCAGCCGAACGGCCGTATCGCTGAGCGACTGTAAAGTCATCGCGGCACGTCGCGGTTCAAAAAACAGCTCGTCCGTGTCCAGCGGAGTGCCGTTGACAATGTGCTCCAGATTCAACCCCGCAATACCCGGCACAAACAGACTGCGGTCCGCCAACCGGTGCTTCAGACTCCACACGCCGTTGTAGCCCGCCCGGTGCACACCCTCAGCCGCGTTGTCACCGATCACCGCTTCCAGATCGCCCGCCCGAAGTGTCACACTGTGCACCGCAGGGGACTCGTCTGTCCCCTGCACCACTGCACCACCCGCCAGCCCCGTCGCTGCCGCGCCGCAAAACAACCGCCGCGAGACAGCATCCGCACGGCCCCCGAATGCGTTCACACTCAACATCCCGCACCCCACTTCCCATAGAAACCAAAACAGAATTCAACGATCACACCGGGTCAGCGGCGAAATCCGGACATCCACCCCCGGCGACCACGTCGCATGGTCCGCCAGACCCGGGCACTCCAGTCCAGCCCCAACACTCCCCGTCAGCGTCTGCTCCACCCGCTGCTGATGCACCGGACAGATCCTGTACGGCACGTGATGCACACGGCCCGAAAACATGCGGCCCCGCGCGTCCACGCAAAACAGCACATACCGCTCCACCAGGAAATGCTCCAGCGTCCCCGCGGTCGCCGGCTGCGGATTGCCGGCATCAGCCCTCACCACGATCGAATATGCCCCCTCAGGCTGCTCGATCCGCCGCCCCGCACATTCCACATGCTGCCACAACTTTCCCCCTGCACGCTCCTCACGCTCCCCCAATGATAACTCGGCCCGGAAGTACGGCAGATTCCATAACCGCCGCGCCAGCTCCACCGCCAGTCGCTGATTGGCGTCCAGACTGAAAAACCACACGCCCGATACCCCGCCCGGACCCCGCACATACGTCCGCACGTTGGTTTCCAGAAACCATGAAATCCCCGGCACAGCAGGCGACCACCACGGTCGAACTCGCTCCATCGAAAAGGGCACCACGCCCAGCCATGCCTCGCCACCGTACGTGTCCACCTCCAGCCCAGCCGGCAATTGACGCTGGATCCGCTCCGCCGGCACGCGCCAATGCAGAAACGTCAAATTCGCCCACCGCTGATAACCCGCCGTTCGATCCGACATCCCATTCCCCCGTGACTTTCACACCACCACAGCTTACCATGCAAAAATTCGGAGCACCACTCAACACTCACCACCGCCACAACCCACCGCCACAACCCACAACCCACAACCCACAACCCACAACCCACCAAACACCGAAAACTGAAAACCGAAAACTGAAAACTGAAAACTGAAAACTGAAAACTGAACCCTCCCGGAGCCCTTCCATGCCAACCGTGATCCGACACCCATTATTCACAACGGCAGGCTTCGCCTGCGTCACAATCGCCACGATTGCCATGCTGTCGGCCGACGCCTTCAGCCAGGAACCTTCCCAGGGCCAGGTCCGCACCGTTGACCTCGGCGACGATGTTCGACTCGAAGTGCTCTACCTGCCTCCCGGCGAATTCATGATGGGCAGCACGCCGGAAGAACGGGCGTGGGCCACCGGGATTGAAGGCGGAGCGACACCGGGAACCACGCGGGAAAGTTTCGAGGGCGAAGCGCGTCTGACACGCATCCGCCAGGGACTCTGGATGGCGCGCACCGAAGTCTCCGTCGGACAGTTTCGCCGCTTCGTTGAAGATTCCGGGTACGTTACTGACGCCGAAAAACCTGGCGGAAAAACGCAGTGTTTCGATCCCGCCTGGACCGGCTACAAACTCACCACCAGCGTCGTTC
>JBJTOM010000277.1:0-5409 GCA_046074585.1 Planctomycetota bacterium
CGTGAGGAAGCCGGCGACCCGGACGACCCAGATGACGGTTCGCAGTGGGAAATGGGAAGTGGCGAGGGAGCGAGGCTGAGAGAGTAGAAGGTGGAGAGGAGACCGCAGGAGCATGAAGAAAGTCGAGAGTCTCCTCTCCCCATGCTCCTGCTCTATTTTTTTTACGGCAGGTGCCGTCAAAAAATGGATGTCAATCCCCCGGTAACGGTGTGTGCGAACGCGGCCAGAACGGCACCAGGAACGCAGCAAAGCCTGACCGGCCGATTGACATCAACCGCATGCCACAGGACGTTTTTTGTGATTCGTTCGGGCAGTGGGGCCTGACGATCGCGGGGGGATTGAAACATCCCAGTTTGTCTGTTTTTGCACCGTTTCACCATCCCAGCTTAGCCCTCCCGTCGGCACTTTGTGCCGGAACTTTTCATGTGGGTGTTTTTGATCCCTCACCCCCGACCCTTCTCCCGTGGAAGGGGAGAGGGGGGATTGGGGGGATTTTGCGGCAAACGGCTGCCACTGGACTTTTCAGCGTCCCTGTTCTGGCCTGGAGCAGCGAACCCGGTAAACTGGAGCGGTCTGACCAAACTCTGTTTCCTTCTGCATCGGAGACCTGCCGTGCTGCGTTTGCTCCTGTGTCTGCTCGCCAGTTGCACTCCCCTGATGGCTTTTCAGCCAGCTCTGCCGGCATCGGCAACGGAACAACCGCCAGTTGATCCGGCCAATCCATGGTATCCCACCGCCAGCTTCCCTCGACTGCTCACCCCGGACTGGGTGGGCGAGCCGGGTGTGGAGGCAGTGGTCGTGCTGGCGATTGATGATATGCGTGACCCGGCGAAGTACGAAGTGGCATTGCGTCCCATTCTGAACCGGCTCAAGCAGATTGACGGGCGTGCACCGGTCAGCATTATGACCAACGATGTGAAGCCCGATGATCCGCAGCTGCAGAGCTGGCTTGAAGAGGGCCTGTCCATTGAATGCCACTCCACGGATCATCCCTGCCCGCTGCTTCAGGGTGGCGACTTTGCCAAAGCTCGATCCACTTATGAACGCTGTGTCGATCGCATGGCGTCCATTCCGGGCAACAGGCCCGTCGCCTTTCGCACTCCCTGCTGCGATTCCCTGAACACGGTCAGTCCCAGCTTCTACGACGGCATTTTCAGCCGCACCACTCCGGAAGGTCGCTTTCTGCAGATTGATTCTTCGGTCTTCATGTTTTTCACGGGCCGCGACCCGGAACTGCCGCGTGAACGGTTACTGGATTCCAGCGGCCATGAACGGTTCCTGAAATACCTGCCGAAAGGCAACCGCTTTGGCGGAAATGTGCACGATCACTTTGTGAACTTCGTCGAAAACTATCCTTACCCGTGGGTCATCAACGGCGTTTGCTGGCAGATTCCCTGCCTCGCTCCCAGCGACTGGTCCGCTCAGCACCTGCAGGGCAAAAACAACCCCGTCACCGTGGACGACTGGAAGGCGGCGATTGATCTGACCGTCGCCAAACGCGGCTGTTTCAGTCTGGTGTTTCATCCGCACGGCTGGATTCAGGCGGAACAGATTGTCGAGTTGATTAACCACGCGGTGACGGTCCACGGTCCGAAGGTCAGGTTTCTGAATTTCCGCGAAACAGCCGACCGGCTGAACAAAGCGTACTGTGGCGGCAAAACGCTGCGCGAACAGCCACCTGAGTTTCTGCGGCAGATGCAGGCGGCCCGCCAAAGCAGTCCGTCGCCGTTTGCCGGGCTTCCAGAAACCGACGCTGCACTGCTCACCGAAGTCGCCGCCAATCCGGCGGCCTTTGGTTATCCGGCTGCGCGTCGTGAGGATGGCACGTCGAATGGTTTCTTTATTCATGACGGCCATTTCTGCTGGCAGAACGAACACACCTCGGGTCGCCCCGATCTGCTGCAGCGTGAAAGCTTCCCTGCAGTGCTCACACGGGCCACCCGCGAAAAGGCTCGAGCCAGTCTGCCACTCGTGCCGGTCGGTGCCGCCACCGTTGACATTACTCCCGATTACCCGGTGCGGCTCACCGGGTACGGCAACCGCATGCAGGAAGCCGAAACAGCTGCCGTCCGCATCCATGCCCGGGCCCTGGCGATCGGGCCGAAGGACGACCTCCAGGCAGTGCTCCTGACAGTTGATAACTGCGGTATCCCGGCGGAAATGACGGAAGCGATTTATCGGGGGCTGGCAGAGCGTCTGGGGACGCGGTTGCCTCGGGAGCGTTTCGCCATCAGCGCCACCCATTCACACTCCGCCCCATGGCTCCGCGGCTTTGCTCCGAATATCTTTGCCACCGTTCCTGAAGACCACGCCGCACGACTGGCTCGCTATGAAACCGAACTCACAGAGAAACTCGTGCAGGTCGCCCTGCAGGCCTGCGGCAACCAGCGCGATGCAGCGCTCAGCCTGGGTTTCGGAGAAGCCGGTTTCGCGATGAATCGTCGCGTGATCCAGCAGGGCCGCTGGTCGGGTTTTGGTGAAACGCCCGATGGCCCGGTGGACAAACGCGTGCCGCTGCTGGCCGCCCATGACCGCGATGGAAAACTCATCGCCCTGCTCGCCAACTACGCCTGCCACTGCACCACAGAAACCGGAGACTTCAACCAGATCAGCGGTGACTGGGCCGGATTCGCCGCAGATTACCTCGAAACCGAATACCCGGGCGCTGTGGCCCTGATTGCAATTGGCTGCGGTGCCGATGCCAACCCGTCTCCGCGCGGAACCCACGAAATGGCCCGGCAACACGGTCGAACGCTGGCGAATGAAGTGCAGCGACTGTTGCCGTCACTGCGTCGCATCAGCCCAAAGATCACAGCACGTCTGGCTCGCATTGACCTGCCCCTGGCCGGTGTTCCGGACGAAGCCACGCTCCAGCAGCAGGCGGAACAGCCGGGTGTCGCCGGGTCCCGAGCCCGCTGGTTCCTTGAACAGCTCAGACAGAACGTTCCCGTACCCACCACGGTACCCGGATATCCCGTGCA
This sequence comes from Planctomycetota bacterium, assembly GCA_046074585.1. GTDB lineage: Bacteria > Planctomycetota > Planctomycetia > Planctomycetales > Planctomycetaceae > SXXK01. The sequence continues at coordinate 2,982 of JBJTOM010000277.1, forward strand.
GACGTGGTGCTTCGGGGATGATCTGGCAATGGTGTTTCTGGGGGGCGAAGTCGTGGTGGACTATGCCCTGCGAATGAACGACATGTTCGACGGCGGCCGACTCTGGATCAACGCCTACAGCAACGACGTTCCCTGTTATATCGCCTCCGCCCGGCTCCTGCGGGAAGGTGGCTATGAAGTGGATTCGTCCATGCTGTATTATCGTCGCCCATCGTCGCTGGCCCCCGAAACAGAAGATCTCATCTGTGACACCGTGCAGAAACTGCTCCCTCACGAATTCTACTCCGCCAGTCTGCAGCGGGACTTCCCCGCACCACTCAATCCCGCCTCGGCTGTGACCAGTCTGCAGACGCGTCCGGGAATGCAGCCGGTCCTGGCGGCCGCTGAACCACTCATTCGCGACCCCGTCGCCTTCGACTGGGATGAACGCGGACGATTGTGGGTGGTCGAAATGGGCGACTATCCGCTTGATCGTCCCCGTGGCCGCATTCGCGTGCTCACTGACCGCGATGGTGACTGGAGATACGACGAAGCCGTCACCTTCCTTGACGAACTGGCCTTTCCCTCCGGCATCCAGTGCTGGCGAAACGGTGTGATCATTTCGATGGCTCCACAGGTCTTCTATGCAGAAGACACCGACGGTGATGGTGCCTGTGACCACCGTCAGCCACTCTACGCCGGCTTCATCGAAGGTAACCAGCAGCATCGCGTGAACGGACTCCGCTGGGGGCTGGACGGCTGGCTGTATCTGGCCAATGGTGACAGCGGTGGCCTGGCAGCAGGGACGGGCGAATTGCCCGGAGCCACTGAACGCATCACGCCTCCCGGACAACCTGTGATTCTTCGAGGTCGCGATCTGCGGATTCATCCGGACAGTAACCAGGCGGATGCGGTTTCCGGCACCACCCAGTTCGCCCGTGAACGAGATGACTTCGGACGCTGGTTCGGCAACAATAATTCCAATCCCATCTGGCAGTTCACACTGGAAGACCGCTATCTGCGACGCAATCCGCACGCCGGCATTCCCGGTGGTGTTCAGCAGATCGCGGAAACGCCCGGAGCCGCGCCAGTGTTTCCCGCCAGCCGCACACTCGCAAGGTTCAACGACTTTGCCTTTTCCAATCGCTTCACATCGGCCTGTGGTACGATGATCTACCGCGACGTCCTGCTGGGGAACGACTTTGCGGGCAACGCGTTCACCTCAGAACCCGTACACAACCTCGTCTCGCGTCTGGTGCTGAAGCCCGCAGAGCCGGGTGACGGCCACCAGCTGGCCGGTCGCCGCGCTGCTGATGAACAGGACCGGGAATTCCTTGCATCCACCGACAACTGGTTCCGCCCCACGATGCTTCGCACGGGTCCCGATGGAGCGATCTGGGTGGCCGACATGTACCGCGCGGTCATTGAACATCCGGAATGGATTCCCGCCGAATACCAGCGGAAGATGAATCTGTCGGCCGGCAATGATCGGGGGCGGATCTATCGCATCCTGCCTGCCGCCGAATGCTGCGGGAGCGACTCAACGCCAGAAAAATCCGCGCTCCGCGAACCATTTCCCGCGAAATGGAATGAGATACCGCTGGCAGATCTGGCAAATCGGATGGCCAGTCCCAACGGCTGGTGGCGCGATCTGGCCCACCGACTGCTGCTGCACCGCCGCAGCGAAATCACCAGTGCGGCCACCACGTCGGTGCTGGAAATTCTGAAAGACACCGTGGCGACCGGAAACGCTCCGGCCGTGCAGGCGCTCGCAGCGTTCTGCCAGCTACTCCCCGACGATGACACGGCCGCTCGTCTGCAACAGCTCGAATCCGCTCTCGCATCCAGCGACGCAGAAGTGCGGCGGATGGCCGTGGAATTGCTGGAACCGCTGCTGGCGAGTGATTCGCCGTCGCCTGTTGCCCTGCAACTGCTCGCACACGCAGCCTCCGATCCAGCGGTGCTCGTACAGCGCCAGGTGCTGCTCAGTTGCGGCGAAGTGCGCACCGCAGCGGCTGCTCCAATCCTCGCGCGGCTGCTCCTGCAGCACTCCACTCACGACTCCCTCCGCAAGGCCGCATTCACTTCCCTGCATCCGCAGAACATCGGCAGTGTGCTGCAGCAGGTCCTGCAGAGTCCGGCCGTGGCAGCACAGGCTGCCGTGGTGAGTCAGCTGATGAGCCAGGCGGGGGCGATGGGAGCGGCGGCAGACCTGTCCACGCCGCTCACCAGTCTGCTGCAGACCCTGGACGCAGGCTCCCCTGCAGACAGCTGGCAGCAGATAGCTGCGGTGCTCGTCAGCGTCAGCAGCGGCGATTCCAGCAAACAGCTCGTCGGCTCAGGCGGCCAGGGTTTCACAGCAGCACTGACTCGCGCAGCGGGCACGGCGTGGGCTGTGGCGTCCAATGATGCGCTGGCGGACGATCAGCGCGCTGCGGCCATGGCATTC
>JBJTOM010000278.1:0-4869 GCA_046074585.1 Planctomycetota bacterium
TGCTGCATCATCGATGATGCCGACTCCGTCTCCCGCATTCAGGAAGTGAACGCCGCCATCCGCGCTCACTCCAAAGCCGCTCAGGTCGTCTGCATCGTCGGCGAAGACTCCCGCTGGGGACGCGAAACCGTTCCCACCTTCGACTGCGATGTCATCGAACGCCCCTACTCAGCCTCACGCTTCGGAGCAGCCCTTCTCAATGCTCTCCGACGCGGTGAACTGGTCCGCGAAAACGAAAAACTTCGCCGACAACTGCTCAATCGCAACCTGATGGACCTCATCGGCAGCACTCCAGCAATGCAGTCGCTTCGCGAATCCATTCGCATCGCTGCAGATGATGACCGCACAGTCCTTGTCCGCGGTGAACCCGGCAGCGGCACCACACTCATCGCTGAGGGTCTGCATCGCTGCAGCCGCCGTGCTCAAAAACCATTCCTCCGCATCGACTGCAGTCTCCACTCCGTCGAAACCCTCGAACTGCAGCTCTTCGGCGACCCCTCACCCGAAGGCTTCCCCGGTTATCTCAGAATGGGTGACGGTGGTTCCATTCTGCTCGATAATGTCGATACCGTTGCTCTGCCCTTCCAGAAACGACTTGCACAGCTGCTTGAACAGCGAGCTTCCGCGGCCCTTCAAAGCAACAGCGAAGGTCCCAATATCCGCTTCATCGCTGCCACTCATGTCGACCTGAACCGGCTCGCCATCGAAGGGCGTTTTCGCGATGATCTGCTGCAGCATCTGAGCGGCATCACACTGCAGTCACCACCACTCCGCGTTCGCACCAACGATATTCCACTCCTCGTGGAACACTTCATCAGCCAGATCTCTCTCAAGGAAGGGCGCCCCCCGCGGCAAATTACCGCCGAAGCCCTGCGACTCCTCGAAGCACACCCCTGGCCCGGCAATGTCCGCGAACTTCAGAACGTCGTCGAACGCTGCTGCACCGTCGATGTCACCGAAAGCATCTCTCCCGAAGACCTGCGACCATGGCTGCACCATGAATCCCAGGAACCCGGTGCCGAATGCGTCGGCATGACACTCGCCGAAATGGAACGCAAACTCATCGAATCCACCTTCGCACGCTGCAACGGTAATCGCGAAAAAACGGCTCAGATCCTCCAGATCGGGCTCCGCACACTCAGCGGCAAACTTCGCGAATACGGTTACCCCCCACGCGGCGGCCCGGGCTCGAATGTCAAACGTCCCGCCATCGCTCCCGCCTCCTTCGGCAGCGATCGCAAGGTCGCCTGAACCGCACCCCGAAACATCACGATTCCCCCGTTCCGTTCCTCTCCCCCCCTGAAAAGAGCGAGCTTTCCCCCGGAAGCTCGCTCTTTTCTTTTTCACCCCTCGGCCATCGCAGCCTTGTTTCCAGGGTTCTCAGGGTAGCGCCCCGGTTCATCGTCCCCATACCAGCGATTCAGGACGCTGCGGAAGGTCGCCACATCCGCCACCGCCACGAATGCATTCCGCACGTCCACCGCATCGGGGTGCCAGGCCGCGTAGAACAGACAAAATCGCCGCACCACCCGCAACACCTGCTCTGCAGGTAATACCTCCGCCGCCAGCTCAAAATGACGCTCAATGAGCTGTCGCTGAACCCGGACACCCGGCGCTGCCGGCAATGGCTCGCCTCGCAGGAGCGCCGCGGCCTGACTGAAAATCCACGGATTCCCGATCGCCCCCCGCGCAGCCGTCACGCCGTTCACTCCCGTCTCCCGCAACATCCGCACACAGTCCGCCGCCGTGAACAAATCTCCGCTCCCAAGGAGCGTCAGTCGCGGAAACGCCCGCCGCACCTCCGATAAAAACTCCCAGCGACTCGGGCCCACATACTTCTGCTCCACCGTCCGACCATGAATCGTCGCCGCCGCGATCCCCAGATTCTCAGCTGACTCCAGAATCCGGAAAAACTGCTCCCGACTCTCCGCCGAATCGTCAATCCCCCGCCGCATCTTCACCGTCACCGGAATCCCCGGGGGCACTGCCTCCCGCACCCGCTTCAAAATCTCCACCGCCACTTCCGGCTGCCCAAGATGATAGCCCCCCCGACAGCGCCCCGAAGCCTTCTTCGCCGGACAGCCAAAGTTCACGTCGATCACATCAAAACCAGCCTGCACCAGTCTGATCGCCGCCGGCCCGAAGGTCTCAGGCTCCGCTCCCATGAGCTGTGCACCACACGGATGATCCGTGTCCGTCACATACAGGTGATGACGCGTCCGCTGCCGGTCCCGAAGTCTGTTGACAAAGGTGTCTATCACGACCTCGGCAATCGAATACGGCGCCCCGCATTCCCGCGCAATCGCCCGCATCGCCCAGTCACTGTAGCCGCTTAATGCAGCCTGAACCACCGGCAATGACAGCTGCCACGGGCCGATCGTGAGCGGGGCAGGGGGGAGTGATAAAGCGTCGAAGATCATGGGCACCACAGAACAACCGGCCGACTGGCAACGTCAGATCGCCAGTCAGGCAGTAAAACAACGTCAGCTGAGCACTCTGAGCACTCGCCGCCGGCCGAGCCATGCCGGCCACGCCGTCACTTTTCCGTCACCCGCGATTCGCCAGCAGTCAGCAGTGCCCGGAGGTCAATCTTCACGTACGGAGTCTCTGCCGCAGGCTTTGTGTGGCTGGCATTCGCCACGTAGAGCACTCCATCCGCCGGCACGAACAGCACGTTGTGCAGATTGCTTTCCATCGCCACCGGGCGGCTCATGAGCCATTGCCCGAGCTCTGTGTTGAGCTTCCCGTGCTGCTCCTGAACACGACGACGCAGCTCCGTCAGACGACTGCCGGCTGAAAGCACCACGGTGTCCGGAATGCCTTCACCCAGGCGATCATGCGCCTGGCCGGGTTTGATGAACTCAATCGCTTCCGGTGTGGCCGCAACGCCGACAGCACTGTTGGTTTCACCGTCGGCAAACACGTAATAGTACTCGCAGGTCCGCGGACTGGTCCGCCAGAGCTCCTGCACTTCTTCAAGACTGTCACATTCTTCAAGGGCCCGACGCATCAGAGTGGCCATGGGGGCGCCGTCCCAAAGTCCTTCGCCCCGTCCTCCCATCTCACCCAGCGAAATCTGTTCCGCATTCATGCCGCTCACACTGCCGATGAACGCCGCATAACCCACATTCGCAAACGGAATCATGCCCTCCGGCCGCACAATGAAAGTCGTGCACGAATCCTGCAGTCCAATCGTCGTCATGTAGTCCAGCACCCGGCCGTGGTAGAGCTTTCCGTCGACCGTGGCAGAACCAAAAACGGCAAAGCCGGAACAGTGGAAAAGTTCAGGAAACACATTCAGCACTTCAACGGTCTGGGCGTCCATGTTCAATGCGGCCGCCAACGCCCGCGTTTCCCGACGATGCCGCTCCGGGATGTGCGGAGACAACCGCGCAAAGGCGTCCAGCAGATCATGGCGAAACCAACGCCCCGTGCGAATCACATTCGCCATGCCAAACGAATACAATACCGATTCCATGCAGCGACGGGATTCTTCCGGCAGGAGCTTTCCATGGGCGGTGCCGATCTCTTCAGGAGTCCCCCAGAGCGTGACCACTCGCTGACCGTCGATCCACTGCAGCATGCCGTGCTCATGCGTCCGCACAGACTGCTCCGGAGTGATCAGCTGAGGACCCGGCTGGAGGATCTCGGTCGCCCGACGCACGCCACGCACAAAGGTCCGCTCCAGCTCTTCACGGGTGAGCTCCGTCAGTTTGTAGTCATCAGGCACCACCGCCGCCGAGATCGCTGGAGCGGTCATCGAAACCGTCAGACTGACCGTCACATCATTCATCACCACGTCCACACGCCCGGACTCAGGAAATGACAGCTGCACGTCCCCGGATTTCCAGACCCCGTCATTCAACTGCGTGTCGACCTTCGCCTGAGCTGCGAAAAACCGAAGCACGTCATCGAGGTTGCCACCGCTGAGCAGATTCACCACAAACGTGCCCGTCGTCAGCGCTGAAGACGACGAAATCAAACGCGGCAGCAGCCCCGTCGGAGACAGACGGTCCGATTCAGGTACCTCGCCCCGCCCCGCAAACGCCGTGCGGTGCTTCGGGAGCACCACCAGCGTCGACTCGGGGCGACGAGACATCCGGATCGCATACTCTGGATGCGTGAGCTCCAGATCGAAACTTTCGGAATCATAACGCACCAGACGCAGCTCTACCGGCTGCGGACGACCGTCAATCGGAATCGAACCCGTACCCGTCAGCGTAAACGCCGATTCACGACCGGAAATCACCGCAGCAAACGGCCTCACTGCCTGCACCAGATCCGCAGGACGCTCACCGGCAGTCACCAGCGATGGAACGACAAACAACGGCAGAAACAGACAAATCCCCAGACAAAATCGCCGTCCCATCACTCTCTCCAGATCACTTATGGTCAGGAAACCAGCAAATGCTCAGCAGCCACGCAGCCACAGCTCATTCGCGGCTTAACTGATTTTATCAGGGAAATTCCGAATGAAAAGCCCGCCCCCAGCCAGCGACCCACAGCCCCGCACAATCCCCATACTCACCCAAATCCGCCCAATTCAGGCAAATTGGCTGCCACTTCCACTTTTCAGCCGATAAAATCACCGCGCACTCTCCCTTCCGCGGCTTTTTCACGAAAGTCCTGTCGTGGCCACCGTCTCCGAACCACAGCAAGATCAGTTCGTCGAACCCGACCAATTCATCCGCTACCAGCTCACACTGGCCAAAAGTCGCATCAAAACCACCGACCTGCTCACCGCCGCATTCCTCGCCGCACTGCTGCTCGTCAGCTACATCCTCGTCTTCACTCTCCTTGATCACTGGGTCGTCAGCGGTGGTTTCGCCCCGCTCACCCGCGCGATTCTTCTGGCCACCGTCCTGCTCG
>JBJTOM010000279.1:0-1594 GCA_046074585.1 Planctomycetota bacterium
TCGACCGCTCCCGCCCTTGGCTCTGCAATCACGGTGATCGCTGCAACGGCCCGAATCACCACAAACCGAAAAATCGGCCCAACCAGGGCAGTCAGATCAGACGCTCGGCCGTGCTTTCGCCGCAGGGACTGTCCCCGCAACCCGGGGCTCCGGTGTTGTCGCCCGGTCTCCACGTCCGGCAGAACGTCTCCGTCCGCAGCCTGCAGGGACTATCCCCAGCAGGCCAGCAACGCAATAAAGGTGCATGGCACCGAAACGCGGAAGGTGTTTGTTGGGTATCCTTTACGCCGACGGCTCGGCAGAAGCCTCGCCCTCCCAATGCCCAGGCCGTTTTTTTCACGAGACACCAGGGAACTTCAAGGCCACTGGGCTGAAGCCTTTGGCGGTGTTTCGCACCAGACAATCGCCCGTCTCAGGGAGTGCCTGAGTATCTGCGATCCGCTGTTCCCATCGCGGTTGAATGCCATTTTTCGATGGATTCAGCTACGCTGTGCTGCCGCAGTGTTGTGGCGGCCGCGAGTGATGTCTTCGAACTTCTTTTGAGTGAGGCCTGCTATGCGTTGTTGCTGCATCCTTGTATCGCTGGCGTTCGTCTGCTGCATCGGCTGCAGCCAGCAGTCCGCTGAGACAACAACCGGGACCGCACCGATGTCCGCCGATTCGCCAGTGGTCTCCGCCGACAACTCACCCACCGTCTCATCCTCGGCCCCACCCGGCGACACCGACCAGCCCGTGGGCGGCACCATCGGTGGACAACCCTTCCGGCCCGATCAGATCACCTTTGCAAACGCTGAACTCAAACTCACCGCCGGTAAGGACATCTTCCCCAACGCAGAGATCTCCCTGCAGCTGCCGGATGCCGACGGCGAACTCGCCGGCAGAGAATGGTCGCTTGGTGGCGATGTGTTCGGCTCGCCAATGATCAGCGTCTCCTCGCGACAGGGGCAGGACCTTCCTGACACGCACTTTGTCGGCCCCGACGAATACTCACTCAAAGTCAAAATCCTCCGCCAGACTTCCGCTGAAATCGAAGGCACCATCGAACTCGTCCTGAAAACACCCGCAAACAGCCAGCTCCGCGGTCGCTTCACTGCGGCTGTCAGCAAATCCGCAACTGCGCCGCTCGGGCCCGAAGATGCGCCTTATGTTCAGGGACGAATCGACGTGCCCCTGTCTGATGAACCCACGGCAATCTCTGCCGTGATGCTTGGTCAAGGAGCGGACGGCAGGGCTCTTTCCAACAGTGCCGGCGGAAATTACGTCAGTGGCGAAGGGGGCTGGGTCAGCAGCGAAACCTTCAAACCACAAATCACTTCCGTCATTGCCGACGAACAAAACGGGATCCAGTATCGGCACGTGAAACTGCAGCCGGGCGAGTACCTGATTGGGTTTGAGCGGGAAGATATCCTCGTGGCGTGGAAACTGGTCACCGTCAATGCTCAGGACCAGCACACCATCGACCTCAGCCTCGACCCGGCAACGTGCGGCAGTCTCGTCGTGGCGCTTCCCGAAACAACTGGCGCAAATCCGGACGATGTCAGATTCCGCCTGATACCCGCAGCACTCATGGAGTCAAAGTTCGGCAATTCCCTGT
>JBJTOM010000280.1:0-6066 GCA_046074585.1 Planctomycetota bacterium
GCCGCCGGTGCTCCCGTCACCGACAATGCATCTCCGTTGGGCTCGCCACTGTTCACCGGTGCACCACCGCTGAATGTGATGATCTTCTGCACCATCCCGTTTGCGTGGTTCACGGTCAGCAGGTCGGAATCCGTACTTCCCACAATCGCCAGTGAAGTCACGCCATTGAACGGCTGGGTGGAGAACAGAATTGGCCCGGGCCCGCTCAGTGTGTCGAAGTCAATGAGCACCTCAAGAAATGCGCCCGTGGAATCTCGCTGAACGATAATCTGATTGGGCTGATTGTCCTGGCTCCCCAAAGCAATCAGAGATGGAGCCGTCAGGTTCAGGACGTCACTGAGTGAGCCTCCGAGGCCTGGCTGCACGAGCTCCATCGACGTGAAGGAGATCGGTGAAAGTGGGGGAGCACTGAGCGTACCGTCGCCGGGGCCTGTGATGGATTTGGAGCCCGTGGCGTTCCACGTCAGCGTATCGCTTCCGAGTGAACCATTGATCAGGATCGGGGTGGGGTTCAGCGCCGAGACTGGAATGATCGGGGTGCCGGCGACCGCACCACTGACCTCAACCTCCGGGCCCGAATAATCCACAGTGAACTGATCGGCAGCCGGTGAGCCGTTGACGGTGACCTGCAAGGTGTTGAGGAAACTGATGCCACCGGTCGGTTCGAAGTTCTGCAGCGACACAAATGTGCTGCCCCACGTAATCGTGCCTCCATAACTGAGGACAGGCGCGCCCCCGAAATAATTCGTCTGGTCGATGCCCGAGGGAGCGACGACGCTGGGCGTCCACGTAGCAGCCAGTCCCGCAGCCGTGTCGATGATCAACTCATCCGTACCCAGCATGCCGTCCACAAGAACCTGCACACCCAGATCGCCGGTAATGCGAATCTGGTCGTTCGAGGCCCCGGCAAACACAAGAATGGTCTGTGTCAGCGGAATCGAATAGGTCCAGCTGGTACCACCCGCAAAGGGGACAATGATCGGAGTAGTGCGGGCAGCATCCGCGTAGGCGGTCACACGCACATTGGCACCCGCGCCAGACCGAGTGATTTCAATCAGATCGTGCGCGCCTGTTCCGGAAACAAACGTGTACAGCGGATTCGGGCCGACATGGGGGTCTGTGGCCAGCTGATCCCACGGCGTCCGGTCACCGGTTCTGGCTTCCAGATCGTTGTAATCGTTGAGCACCCCTGGAGAGGGCGAATTGCCATCACCCCGGATCATGGGGTAACGGGAAAAGGCGATCGACGATGTCGTGGAATTGGTGTTGAGGTAGGATGTGACTTCCGAGAGATGCAGCAGGTCAGTGGCGGCATTTCCGGATGGATTTGTCAGCGAGTGCTGCAGACCAAAGTTGTGACCGGCCTCGTGCGCGATGTTGTTCATCGTGTTGAAGTTGTAGCCGAAACTGGAATCGGTAAAGACGACCGCCACGTCATCATGAATATTCGCTGCCGCGTTCAGGTCGGAGGTGTCAAGTCCGCTGACCGGTGAAGTCCCGCCGCCGGAAGGACCATAGATCTTCTGGTTGGGGCCACCCGGGTCCGCCACAAACCGGCCAACGAAGACATAGGCATCCTTCGATCCCGCCGGACCACTGCGAAGCGTATTGATCACATCCGCCATGCTGCTGGCGGCGGCCACGCTGCGGCCGTCAGGTGTGGTCTGCAAGGTGGCCGTCAGATCAACCACGTGGACGTCAAGCGGCAGGTACGCGCGAACAACTGTCGCCATCATGGCTGCACGGTCCGCAGCACTGAATGTCTGACGCACGATGTCAAGGCTGGTCCCCGGAAGATAGCCGGCAGTGCTCTCCAGTTCAGGCCCGAGAATATCCTGAGTGTCGTCCGCGTCGTTGTACACGTCACGCAGCCCACCCAGTGTTGTACTTAAAGTACCGCCAGGAAAGTTATCGCCCCAATCGACAAACAGGGTGGCGGCGAGCAGGACGCGGTTTTCCAGGGACTCGGCCGGAATCGAATGCATGCCCCGGCGAACTTTCTTCCGCAGTGGCCGGCTCAAAAACTGCGTTCGCGGGGTGAGCGTCCTGAGTGATCGCAGCAAATTCCTGATTGTCATCGTGATGGACTCCTGTGGATGCTGAAACAGCCCGCAGATTCGCGGGACACGAAATGCAGAAAGCAGTGCCGCTCGCCCGAATGCCGGGCAGCAAAGTCATCCTTCTACGCCCCGGTCCCCGCAGTCACAACAGTTTTCCCAGTCGACCTCATCCGAACTCGGGCTTGTCCCCTGACGACTTTTATGGTGGGCTTCGGGATTGCCGTCAGTTCAATGTCGCTCCGAAGGGATAACGCACCCCCTCTGCCCCGCGACGCGCCGCACGAGCCGAAAATCCGGATTTTTCGTTCAGCCCGAATACGCAGGCCGGCAACCGGGAACGTCGATGATTTGAAACATTTTTTTCCCGTTTCCTTTCCACCCCCAGGCTACCCTGTGGGTCGATGCGCAGTCTGCTCTCCATACGCGTCTTCGGGTTTGTCTGAACAGGGCCACGACCATGAAACTTCTGATTACCGGCGGTGCAGGATTCATTGGCAGCCATCTGGCTGAATACAGCCTCCGAAAGGGCTGGCAGGTCGCGATTGTGGATGACCTGAGCAGTGGTCGACGGGAAAATGTCCCGACCACCGCCGTCTTTCATCAGGTCGATATCCGTGACGAGTCCGCACTGCAGCGCGTCTTCGCGGAGTTTCAGCCGGACGTGGTGAGTCACCAGGCCGCGCAGGCCAGCGTCTCCGTCAGCGTTCGTGAACCCCAGCGCGATGCCGCCGTAAACATCCTCGGATCACTCAATGTCCTTCAGTGCTGCGTTCACCATCGTGTGCGCCACCTGGTCTTCGCCAGTACCGGTGGGGCGATCTACGGTGAAGTGCCGGATGGCACCCGAGCCGGAATCGACACGCCCCCCGTTCCGCTCAGCCCCTATGCCTGCAGCAAATTTGCAGTGGAAAAATACATCGATTGCTTCCGCCACGAACACAGCCTCAACGCCACTATCCTCCGCTATGCCAATGTTTACGGCCCCCGCCAGGACCCGCATGGTGAAGCCGGAGTCGTAGCCATCTTCTGCAATCGCATGCTTGCCAATGAGCCGGTCAGGGTGTTCGCAAAACGCCTGCAGGGAGACCCGGGCTGCATTCGTGACTACGTCTATATTCGCGACGTCGTCAATGCCAACCTTGCTGCGATGGAGGGGCGCATCAGCGATCGTGTGCTGAACGTCGGCACCGGCTGCGAAACCAACACACTGCAGCTCGCAGAACACCTCAAAACGCTGCTCAACAGCCACAGCGAAATTCAGTTTGGAGCCATCCGGCCGGGGGACGTCCAGCGGTCCCTGCTCAATGCCGATCGCCTCGCTGAACTGCTTGGACCACCCGTCACCGTCGCAGATGGCCTTGCCGAAACCGCCACCTGGTTTCGCAACCGCAGATAACCCGACGTCCTTCGCCCCTGCCTGCCAACAAAGAGAAGAAAAAGGCGGAAACTTCGGCGAATGGCGGTGTGTCAGATCCGCCCTCAGGTTTCCGCTGCCGTCGCGTACAAGTCCGAAAAAGACGGCCCGATGGCGTACGACCGGTGCCAATCGGCCGGTGCGGCCTTGCATCATCAGGTGTCCTGCGGATCGTTTCAACTTCCCGGATAAACGCTCTTTCAGTCGTTGTCAGAGGAATCAGTCTCACGCAAAGGCGCAAAGACGCAAAGGTTAGATGTCGACAGGGATCTGAATTTCAAATGTGCTTTCCTTGGCGCGATTTCGCCCTGGCGTGAGGTCAATGCTGGAAGAGAGAAACCGTGGCAGAACGGGGCGGATTGGGACGATTTCAGCTCCACATGCCTGGCTGAATCCCGTGCCCCGATCGTGCCACCTGCAGACACCCCAAATGCTGTCAGTCGTTTCCCCGCTCCACCACGCGCCGGCTCTTCATTTCAAACCTCGGCAGCTCACCCGGATTCACAACCCGCACGTCCACTGCAAAGCCCAGTCGCAGTCTGAGTTCCGTGCGAACACGCTCCAGTAGTTCACCTGGGGCAGTCATGGCGGCCTCCACTGGCTCAATCACCACACATAACTCCCGCATCTCCCGAACCGTCGTCAGCTCAATCTGAAACTCTGCGATCTCCGGAATTCCACGAACCACCGCCTCAATACTTGACGGATAGACGTTGTTACCCCGGACAATCACCATTTCGTCAACCCGCCCCAAAATGCCCCCCTCAAGCCACCGCAACTGACGCCCGGCAGGATCCGGCTGCTGACTGCAGCACACCAGATCTCCTGTACGGTAACGCAGCAGCGGGCTGCCAGTCCTCCCCAGAGTCGTCACAACCAGCTCCCCCGTTTCTCCTGCGGAAACGGCGTCCCCACTCCCCGGACGCAGGACCTCGACGATACACTCCGTTTCAAGCAGATACATCCCCCCCGGACGGTCCTCGCTCTCAGCCGCCAGCGATCCCGCTTCAGTCATCCCCCAATGGTCAATCACGCGAGCGTCCCAGAGGTCGGAAATTCGCTGCCGGGTCGTCGTAATCGCGCCACCAGGCTCGCCGGCCACGATGAGCATTCGCACGGAAGACTCCGTCAGGTCAATCCCCTCACTGGCTGCCACCTCAGCCATTCTCAACGCATAAGTCGGCGTGCAGCAGATAATCGTTGCCTCGTTCTCCAGGAGCGCCTTCAAACGCAGCGATGTTGACATCCCGCCACCTGAGATACAGAAGTTTCCAAACCGCAGACCTCCCTCAAATGCCGCCCAAAAACCCAGAAACGGGCCAAACGAAAACGGAAAGAACAGTCGGTCCCACGAATTCAGCCCCGCCAGCGTGTAAATCTGCTGCCAGCACGAAAGCAGCCAGTCCCAGCTGTTCTGAGTATCCATCCAGCGGAGCGGACGGCCTGTCGTCCCCGATGTCTGGTGAACTCGGCGGTACCGAGTGGAGGGATACGTCAGGTTGGAACCATACGGCGGCTGCGCATCCTGGTCGGCCACCAGATCCTGCTTCGTGCAGAACGGCAATCGCTGCAGATCGCTGAGATTCTGCAGCGAACTTACTGAAAATCCCGCAGCCTGCAGACGTGTGGTCCAGAAGCGATTACGCGGGATGATGGTCTGCAGCAACTCCTGCAGACGCTGCAACTGATGCTGCTCAAGCAGAGCACGATCGTGCCACAACGAGGCAAAGTCGACGGGTTGAGAAGACACGAGTGACAACACCTGATGGGTTATGGATTTAATAGGTGACCAACACGCTCAGCCGACAACGCGTCACCACAGGCCAAATCCTACTCGACAGGCCCCCGCAGTCGCAATTCCACCAGAAAACTTGACCGCCGGATGCAGCCCCCAACCCAGAAATGGACATGTTTGTGCACTTTTAAAAATAGGACACGCTGCCAAATGTCAACCATTAACGGCGGTGGCGCTGCAGCTTTACAACATGATTCTCTCAATGAACACTGAGGGACCTGAAATTCCTCAGCCTGCAACCCCGCCAGAAATTTATAAAATTCCATAAACACCTTACCAGAAACGACTTACGACTCAAACCAACACCTCAAAAACGACTTCCGAATGCATCGTAAAAGGGATTGGTCCGGCTTTCGCCCTTCCCCCGAAACGTCTGACAACCTGCGGACAACCGAAGAAAGTGACTTCTGCAGAAGGCACCTTCAACGGAAACCCCGCTTTGCTGTCTTCGGGATCAGGATGAACCGTGTCGAAATGGTTCAGTCTGTTTTCGGCCCCGAAAGGCGACGTCGAAGGAAAATTGACGAAGTGGTTGAAAGGCAAATCTTATTCATCTCTCTCACAGACACACACAGAACAGAAAAGATTGACGACCATGAAGAATTTCATCAATGACGAATCCGGTGTTATCCTGTCCGCAGAACTCGTGCTCGTCGGCACGATCCTGGTTCTCGGAATGATCGTCGGCCTGGTTGAACTCCAGTGCTCCATCATCGGCGAACTCAGCGACCTCTCCAGCGCTCTCGGCAACGTCGACCAGAGCTACAGCACCTCCGGCTTCATCAGCTACAAGGCTT
>JBJTOM010000281.1:0-16516 GCA_046074585.1 Planctomycetota bacterium
CGCTCGCAGCTGCGGGCTTCAATCAGCGCCGCCACAATCAGTCGATCCACAGCCCGGTGCGGTTCCTGACGCCGCACCAGCGCCTTCAGCTGGCGCCCATAACTTCCCGGTTTCAGTCCCACAAAGCGAATGCCCCGGCGTTTCAGCAGACCGCGAACCTGCGCGAAGTGCTCCAGTTCCTCGCGCACGATTTCCGACATGCAGTCACACAGCTCGTCGTGCACCACATAGTCAAACATCAGGTCCATGGCCGTCGACGCCGCCTTCTGTTCACAGTGGGCGTGATCAATGAGCATCTGCGGGAGACATTCAGAGACCTGGCGGAGCCAGCGTTGGGATGAAGAGGACTGCAGGTGAAGCATGGGACGCCCCGGAGAAATCATTCCTTTTGGAAACGCACTCTCAGAATGCCATATTCCGGTCGGCTTTGCCAGGCCGGGACCAGATCAGAATTGCACCGCCGAGAAGAAAAATCACCCATTCACCGGCAGCCAGTTTCCACGTCATCGGCTCAATCCCCTGGAAAAGCACAAACGAGGCTCCCCGAAAGGCCACCAGGCAGCCGTGAATCAGTGTGCAGTTCACAAGTCCCTGTCGCGCGGCCGACGCCTGCAGGACTGGCCAGAGCAGTATCAGTGCCAGGCCCAGCTCCAGACCACCGTAGACTGTCAGAAACTCGGATTGCCCGGAACCGGGCAGCAGCTGAAAGCCCACCAGCCTTGATGTTTCCTCGGGCTGAAACGAACACCACGCGGCCAGCCAGACATACAGGAGTCCAATGGCCGCAAGAAACACACGTGTCATGCTCTCTGCTCCTGTGAACGCTGTGCAAATTCACACCACACACTCGGCGAAAACCGCTCCTGCGGGGATGCTATCATGTCGTTGCAGTTCAGGGCAGCCTTTGGCAGGAAATGCCGCAAACCCGCCGCATTCCTGGCGTCGCCGGCAATTTTTGGCTCAGGTCGCCTCCCCCGGGCGACTCAGGGTAGACTCGAACAAATCTCTGAGCTACAGTCCGTTTGCCGTGCGGAAGGATCCGCAGCACCCACGCGGTTGCTTTCGCGGCAAAACACTCGATTTTCGCTCAATGCAACTCGGCACGGAGGCCGCGCATGGGAGTCAGGCAGCCCAATTTCCCAGCATCTGGTACACCTTTTCCCGAAGGTGTTGATGCGTCTCGGACCCAAATCCGCTGGCTCATTCGCCGCGATATGGACGAAGTTCTGGGAATCGAACGCGGCAGCTTTCAACGCGCCTGGTCCGAAGAAGAATTTCTCAGCTGCCTGCGGCAGCGGAACTGCATCGGTACGGTCGCCGAACTCGACCACCGCGTTGTGGGCTTCATGATTTATGAACTCCACAAATCCATGCTGCGAATTCTGAACTTTGCTGTCTGCCCGGATCTGCGTCGTCATGGCATCGGTCGACAGATGGTTCAGCGACTGATCGACAAACTGTCACAGCAGCGTCGCCGCGAAATTGTCCTTGAAGTTCGCGAAACGAACGTCCCGGCCCAGCTGTTCTTTGCTGCCAGCGGCTTTCGTGCCATCACCGTCCTGCGGCGGCATTACGACGACACCGCAGAAGACGCCTATTACATGCGATTCAGTCTGGACCAGGACTCCACAGTGCCCTTCATTCCCCACAATCGGATTTCGGATGCGGCGTGAGTCAGAGTCCGGCGAGATCGGCTGCGTCGCCTGAACCGGCACGTTTCAGACGCCGATCGATTGTGGAACGTTCAATGCCCAGTATCTGTGCCGCGCGGGATTTGTTGCCGCCGGTGAGTTCCAGCACTCGCAGAATGTGGGCATATTCAACTTCGGCCAGAGACATGCGAGCGATGTCGTCTGTCTGCTGGCGGGGACTGAGCTGACCGGGGACGGGTGTGTGGTTTTCGGGTTGGTGGGTTTCGGGCACAGCCGCGGGGGCTGTTGAAGTCCCCAGCTGCGAAAGCTGGATGTCGGGCGCGTCAATCATTTCGTGGGGGCAGAGGATGACTGTGCGTTCAATCGTGTTCTGCAGCTCACGGACGTTGCCCGGCCAGGAATAGCGGCTGAGCTTCTGCAGGGCGTCTTCGGTAAAGCCCGTGATCCGGCGACCGATTTTCCGGGCGAATTTCTGCAGGAAGGCGGCAGCCAGCAACGGGATGTCCTCCCGCCGATCCCGGAGCGGTGCGGCGTGGATTTCGGCCACCTGCAGGCGGAAATAGAGATCCTGACGGAAGAGCCCTTCACGAACAGCCTGTTCGAGGTGACGGTTGGTGGCCGCCACAATCCGTACGTTCACCTGAATCGGCTTGCGGCCCCCCAGACGCTCGAACGGGTGCCCTTCCAGAACCCGCAGAAACTTGGCCTGAATCGCAGGACTCATTTCACCCACTTCGTCCAGGAATAAGGTGCCGCCATCAGCCTGTTCAAATCGTCCGGCGCGACGATCCACAGCCCCCGTAAAGGCCCCCTTTTCGTGACCGAAGAGTTCACTCTCCAGGAGGCTTTCGCTGAGCGCCGCGCAGTTCATGCACACAAACGGCCCTTCAGACCGACCGCTGAAATCGTGCAGCTGCCTTGCAATCAACTCCTTGCCACAGCCACTCTCGCCACGAATCAGAACACTCACATCGGTCCGGGCGATGAGCTGCAGCTGTTCGCGGAGCTGCAGCATGGGGACACTGTCGCCGATGAGCGGCTGATGGTGGCCCAGCTGGGCTCGCAGCTGCTGATTCATCTGCCTGGCCCGCGCCAGCCCCTGCTCCAGACTGGCCCGCTCCTGTAAACCTACCAGAGCCACTGCCAGCTGACCGGCTGCCGCAAGCACAAATTCGAGGTCGCTGCGATCGAGCGGATTATCCGGGTTGCGGGTGTAAAGGTGAATGAGTCCCAGCAGGTGCTCATTCGATCGCACAGGCGCACAGATCACGCTGGCTGCCCGAATCTGCCCCAGACTGTCCGACTGCTGCAGCTGTGCATGCCCGGACAAATCACGAGCCAGAATGGCTTCCTGAGACGAGAGCACAATCTGTGACAGACGATCGGATACCCGCCGGTACGGCAGATCGTCGCGACTGTGCCATGCCGTCAGCTGCAGATCGGCTGGTGATGGGATCCCGCTGACCTGAACAGGCACGAGGAGCACGGCAGCAATTTCCGCCACGGTTTCCCGCGTGAGCGCCCCGAGCACTGTTTCGGCAAGCTCCTGACGACTGGCTGCAGCCCCCATCTGCAGTCCCAGCCGGTAGAGCCTGGCCAGCACGGCAGAAGCCGCCGTCCCCTGAATTCCGCTCTGCAGAAATTCCGGTGTGCGACTGCTGTAGAGGATCCCAGCCGTCGGCCGGGGGGGCGCCGGGCTCGCCGCACCAGCCCCCGCTGCGATTGCAGTGGCGCGGTCCAGCGCCGCAGCGCGCGCCTGGGAAGGCAACTGTGGCACATGGTCCAGGTCAAGGGTGAATCCGAGCCAGCAGTCGCCGATGCAGATCAGATCACCACCCGACAGCGAAACGTCGCCGGTAATCTTCTGGCCCCGCAGCACCGTACCATTGCGACTGCCAAGATCCCGCACGCGCCATTCTGCGGCGGCAGAGAAGACTTCGCAGTGATTGCGGCTGCAGGATTCGTCCTCCAGCACCACCCGGTTGTTCGTGGATCGGCCAATCGTCACCGCCTGACCAGGACGCAGCCGAATCACATCGCTCCATGCAGCACCATCCCACACCAGCAGAAATGCGTTGCTGGTGGAGTGCTGATTGGAAGCCTCGAATGCTGCGGCCGGGCCGGACATGGATCCTCGCTGACTGATTACATGGCTGAGCCGGGACTGACGGGAACTACAGGGAAATCTCCCGCCTGAACCACAAACAGTCGATCCGGATTCAGGTGTTTGCGGAGCGCCGCGTTGACCTGGTCCACCGTCAACGCGGAAATCGAGCGCTCCTGACGATCCACAAACGTCAGATCGCGCGACAAAAAGGCAAATGCCTCCAGCATTCCGGCGAGCTGTGTGTCGCTTGAACGTGCCACCTGCTGTTCCTGAAGATACCCGGAGATGGCAGCGTCAAGTTCGGCCTGAGTAATGCCGTCCCGGAGCAGTCGCTGGAGTTCTTCGCGGATCGCAGCAAGCACTTTGGGGGAATTGTCAGGGTTGGAGATCGCAAAAATGAGGAATGCAGATCGCTCGTCTGCCGCGGATGTCTGCAGGCTGGACTGAATGGCATACGACAAACCGTCCTGCTGGCGAATCCGATCGCCCAGACGCGAACTGAGTCCCCCGCTTCCCAGAATAAAATTGCCGATCGCCAGCGCGGTGTAATCCGGGTGATCATCGCGAATGGGCAGAGTCATGAGTGCGACCGTGGCAGCGTTGGCCTTGTCCGGGGTGCTGAGAACTTCAGTGCTGCCTTTCGGGTTTGCCACATGCACACGCGGAATTCTCACGAACGGCACGGGGGACTTCCAGTTTTCAGTGAGTTTTTCGAGGGCGGGCTGGAGGCTTTCGGGGTCGAAATCGCCGATCACCGTCGCCTCGCCCACAGCCGCCGAAATCAGCTGCGAATGAATGCCCCGCAGCTGCTCAGCGGTGACGGCCCTGAGCCGCTGAATCTGTTCGTCCGGCAACGCCTCGTAACGCGGATCCTGGGGATCAAACGGGGAAATCTGACGAGTGGCCTGGGTGAACGCCAGAAACTCAGGTTCGGATCCCTGCTGATTCAAGGCCGCCACCTGCTCCTCACGAACCAGATCCAGCTCTTCAGTGGGGAAGATGGGATTGCGGAGCACGTCCTGAAGAATGGCGAGCACCGGGAGCAGGTTTTCCCGCGTTGTCTGCACGGAGACGGACAGATTCCCAGGATTGCCGCTGAAGGACACCCGAGCACGGTACTGGTTGAAGGCATCGGCGATCTGCTGGCGATTCTGAGTGCCCGTGCCGCGGTCAATCACAGCTGGCAGCAGTTCTGCGGCAACACCGAGTCCCTGGAGCGATTGCAGGCTGCCGTACCGCAGATTGAGCCGGAAGGTGACACTGTTTCCCCGAGTGCGGCGAGGCAGTTGTGTGAGCCTGATGCCGGAGGACAGCCGGGATCGTTTGAGCCGGCTTTCGATGGCGAGCGGCGCAGCGTCGAAGACTTCACCCTGAGCCACTGCGGAGCGACCTGTGTAGCCGTCCAGCAGAGTCGCCAGGTCCGGAGTTGCCGGAATCGAAACTCGCTCAGGTTCGCGCGCCGGGTCAAAGATTCCGGCGGTGCGGTTGTTGCGATCCAGATATGCAGTGGCCACGCGGGTGATGTCGGCAGGAGTGATTGTTTCGAGACGGTCACGGTGGAGGAAGAAGAGCCGCCAGTCGCCCTGCGCAGCCCACTCGCTTAACTCGACGGCCACCGCCTGAGAATTGGCCATCTGCAGTTCGCGGTTCTTCAGCAGTTCAGACTTGGCGCGTTCGACTTCTTCGGCCGTGAATGGCGTTTCGGCCGCCGACTCAACGGATTCCACAAGAGCCTGCAGGAGCGCCGGGCCTTCGGTTCCTTCGGCTGCCTGAGCCCCGAAGAGCAGGGCACCAGGGTCGTGCAGGCCAAACGGGAACCCGTACACCGAAGATGCCAGACGCCGACGAACGAGCGCGTTGTAAATGCGGCCCGAAGGCTCGTCAGACAGCACCGACGCAAGCACTTCGAGCGCCGCGTAGTCGGGATGG
This sequence comes from Planctomycetota bacterium, assembly GCA_046074585.1. Taxonomy (GTDB): domain Bacteria; phylum Planctomycetota; class Planctomycetia; order Planctomycetales; family Planctomycetaceae; genus SXXK01. Next base: position 5,689 of record JBJTOM010000281.1, read on the forward strand.
GCACCGGATGGAATGTGATACAGCAGGCCGGCCAGAGGCACATCGCCCACGCGACGAACCGTCACCAGACGTTCCCCATCCTGCGCGGGTTCTTCGGTCCAGGTGCGGTCCAGTTCACGCGTGGGACGCGGGATGGCCCCGAAGTGCTTCTGTACAAGGTCCAGCGCCTGTTCGGGCTGGAATGCTCCGGCAATCACCAGCATCGCGTTGTCAGGCTGATAAAATCTTTCGTAGAACCGCCGCAGGTTCTGCACGGGAACGCGTTCGATGTCGGCCCGGTTGCCAATCGTTGAACGCCCGTAATTGTGCCATTCCCACGCAGCCGCCATCATGCGTTCCATCAACACCCCGTCAGGACTGTTCTCTCCCTGCTCAAATTCGTTTCGGACCACCGTCATTTCTGACGCCAGATCTTCAGGACGAATCAGACTGTTCACCATCCTGTCGGCCTCCAGTCGAATCGCGAACTCCAGATTCTGATCGCCCGCCGACAATGTCTGGTAATAGTTGGTGCGGTCCAGCCAGGTGGTTCCGTTGAAGTCCGCTCCGCGCTGCTTGAGCTCTTGCGGGATACCGGGAATCGATGGCGTGCCCTTGAAGAGCATGTGCTCCAGCAGATGCGCCATGCCTGCTTCGCCGTAGCCTTCATGCCTTGAACCGACAAAGACTGTCAGATTGACAGTGACCTTTGGTGCAGAAATGTCGGGGAACAGGAGCACCTGCAGGCCGTTTTCCAGACGATACTCTGTAATCCCTTCGACCGTCCGCAGCGGCTGCAGGTCCTGAGCGATCGCGGGAGAAAGGGTGAGCAGGAGCAGTGCGGACAGCGCCAGCAGTTTCGCGGGGACGGAGTGTGGCATCATGAATGTCGCCGGGAAGACAGGGAAGGAAGAGCGTTGGAGGAGACGCATGGAGTGTACCAGTCGGGGAATTCAAAGCATACTCTGGAACGATCAGCATTCTGCAGGGAGCAATTCCCGGAGTCGGGCGAGGCCTCTGCGGAGCAGCCCGGCCACGGAGGGCACACTTCTTCCCAGTGTCTGAGCGATCTGCGGCAGATCCCTGCCCCGCAGATATTTGAGGACCACAGCCTCGCGCTGGTCCTCCGGCAGCTCCAGCAATGCATCGGCCAGCCGCAGGAGCTGTTCGTTGCGGGCAGCGGCGCGGCTGGGGGACGTCTGATCTGCCGCCAGCCACGCTTCCAGTCCGGCCGCCGAATTGTCGATACCAGCCACAATGTCCTGTTGCTCACGCGCAATATCTCGCCGGTCGCGATGCAGCCGACGATACTCGTCCACAAGAACAGCAGCGAGAATCTGCCGAAGCCACGCCAGCATCGATCGCTCGTCCGGTGACCTCAGCTGATCCAGCGATTCGATGGCACGCGTGAGTGCAGCCTGTACGATGTCGGCAGGATCCAGCTGATTGCGAAAACCCGCCCCAAGACCCGCATACGCCAGGGCCCAGAGGTAACCGCGGTACCGATCGGAAAGCTGGCTGAGTAATTCGGTGGGAGGGTGGGGGAGCTGGTTGGCTTGGCTCAGCCGTTCCATTTCGCGCTCACTCATTGCTGCACCCTCCCCTGAGTCCATGCGGGTTGGTTGCTTTCAACCCAGCGGGCAGCGGCAGCGACGCTGCGAAATCGTCGTGGCAGCACTTCAGGCCAGGGTTCTGGTGGTTTGCTCGCTTTGAATCTGCCACCGGCGGAGAGTAATTCGGGGCCCATCACGAACACTTGACTGCCCGCTTCCGCATCCTTCAGCACGGGTGCGCCTCCATGCAGTGTGAGTTCCTCGAAGCGTCGCAGGAGTGACTCGCCGATCCAGCCTTTGCAATTGACATGCCCCAGTGAATTCAGCAGCTGAGCCGCATCGCCACAGACCGCACCCGGAAAATTCTCTACACGAAACGGAAGCCACCAGTCCTCGTCAGCATCACAATTCAACGCCACCTGCAGGCATTGGTCGGCAAGCTTCCTTCGCTGATCAGGATCCAGGGCCCTGGCGATCCTGACTATGGCGTCCTGTATGCTGGCCTCAGGTCTGAGCTGCACGATAAACCGGAAAGTCTCGATCCCGAATTGGGCGATCTGCTTTTCTGAAGCATTCGGGAGCCGCAATGATGGTTCCAGACGAGCCAGCAGCGGCTGTACAGCCGACTGGTGTTCGGCGGGCGTGACATGGTCCACGCAGGCGATCAGGAACTCGCAGAGTCGCTCTGTCGTTTTTCGATCGTCGGTCGCCTGGAGCATTCGCAGCACATCCTGCCAGCGTTTGCGGACGGGATCGAGGCCCAGCCGCAACGACAGTCTGAGCCACGGCTGGGGTCCCATGTTGTGCTCGTCCGTCACAATTGCCGACTGAAACAGATGCTCTTCAAACTCTGCCAAATGCTGAACATCCAGTTGCGGAATGACGGATTGCCAGGCCAGGCTGAGCATGACAGCGTGGTGCTTTGAGGCGTTGTGAGTCAGCGAGTTGGCCGCTTCATAAGCGGACTGAGAAGGGCAGCGAGGCAACAGGGCGTGAACGATCGAATGAAACAGAATGAACCCCCGAGAAATGCCTGCGACAGGCAGCGGAGCGTTATCCCCGATTTCGGCATGGGTCGCGATCATGAGTTCCTGCAGTCTCTGTGGGCATTCGGCTGCGGGCAGACGTGCTGCGAGCGTTGTCAGGGCACTGGAGCAGATCTCGGCGCGGGTGTAGTCCCACTCGCTGAACATCCCTGCAGGAGCTGATATCTGCAACAGTCCCAGCAGATCATTCCAGGCCGCTGCTGTATCGGCCGTCGCCAGCTTTCCGGCAAGGAAATCGAGCAGGGGAGCCAGCTGCTTCGAGAAAAATGCCGTTTGATGCTGCCATGTCTCGACCTCCCCTCTCGCGACTTCGAACATCTTCGTGAAACCCTCGGCCTTGTTGTATTCGATGCCCCACTTCTGCCTGTTGAGCATTGCCAGCGTAGTTTTCCAGACGCGTTGAACTCGCTGCGTGTCCCCGCGGGAGACAAGTTCGCTGAACGCTGCGGCGACGGTCGCAGCCGCGTGCCCTGAATCTGCTGACGTTTCAAGCACTGCCTCCAGTTCCCCCAGAAGTGCATCGTCGTCTGCAGGATCCGCATGCCGGACAACCGCCCGCAGCACATCGCTGCGGAGTTCTGCAGACTCCATGGCTGAATGGGATGCCTCGCCGGAGGGAATCGGAGCGGCCGCCGCTGCCAACAGCTCTGTGCGGACCTGCCGCAGCAGTTCCGGGGGGAGCGACGAGGCAGTGCAGAACACCGTCTGCAGGAAAAACGGGTCCTGAACCAGTGGGCGTCCGGTTGCCGCTGTGAGTGCCGCAAATCGCTGGGGGAGGGCAGAGCGGTCGGCCGCAGACAGTCGGGGCGTTAGAACGCCGAGGGTCGCTGGAACGGGGGATAACCGGGCATCCACTGCAGCCAGTGCCTCTGGGGCTGCACTGAGCTGAGCCTTCCAGAGCCGTTCGGTCCAGAGAGCGGCTTCCTCTGCTGACATCTGCGGGGCATGCCGGAAGAGGACGTTCGCCAGAACTTCAGCTGCTGTGGCCCCGGCTTCAGGCTCCAATATGCCCAGGAATGGCTGCAGGCTCTGTTCCGTCTCCGCAGCGCTGAAATCCTGACTTGCGGTTCCGATCCACCAGCGCAGCGACTGTCGTGCGTGATCGTCCCAGGTTTCGGCCCGGGTGATCAATGTCATGAGTCGCCCGGCAAGTGCGCTGCGCTGCTGAGGATGCAGATGCGGCAGTAAAGGTTCGAGTATCGGAGACAGTGTCTGAAAGGATCGCTGATCGGAATGACGCTTCAGCAAATCGTCCAGCCGCAGAGCAACTGCAGGCAGGTCCCCCGGGGACAGACGTTTGAGCAGTGCCCTCATCCAGTCTCCGGGAACATCCCAGCCTGCCGAGGGGCCGGAATTTCCGGCGATCGATGCCTCAAGAATGTCCAGCATGTCACTGGCAGCGTCGGCCAGTGCCGCTTCTGGCAGGGCTGGTACCAGTCGATACAGAAAATGACTGCCACGCAATGCCAGTTCCCCGCCTGCAGCATCGGCCGGCACGACCGCGGATCCGGACTTGAGGTCCTGAATGAGTCGCTTCCAGTACCAGCTGGCCAGTTCTGGGGGCGAACTTTCCGTGACGGGCGGCTCAAGGCACGCATACCAGTCGGCTGCCGAGGGAATCCGTCTGAGCAGAAACAGTCGGCGAACCTCTTCGGGGACGTCCACCTGGCGATCCAGAGCGTTTTCGTACTTGACGCGACTGCTTAAGAGCAGCCTGAATGGAGCCTCGCGGTCGACGTCCGAAAAATCCGGCAACCGACGCCACAAATTCCGCTCAAACATGTCCCGAAGAGCCGTGCCAGGGCCCAGCACCTGCGCTGCTTCGGATAGTGCCGGGACGTCCGTTGACCCGAGTGCCAGTGTGAAAAGACAGCTGACAGCCCGGATTTCAGGCGCACAGTCGCGGGAACGCTGTTTGTCCTGCAGCAGCTGCAGTGCCAGCTGCCGCCGATGGGGGCTGATGCCAACCGTGGCCTGCAGTACCGCCGGATACTGACTGGCCAGTGTGAGCGCTTTCGCGGAATCCGCCAGGCCGGCTTCCAGAACCGCGACCCGTTCTGCGTCCTCCTGGATGTCTGACCATGCCTGAAAACTTTGTCGGAGCGACTTTTGGGCACCTGAGGGAGGAGCCGAAGCGGACGCGGAGTTTCCGATGATTCCGGTGATCGATGCAAGAATGGCGTCGGCGCGCTTTGTTCGGGACAGGTCACGTTCTCGCTGGCCCTCTGCCACCGCCTGTTCCTTTGCAGAGCGCTCTGCGAGCAGTTCACGGAGCGTCTGGCTGACGCGGGCTTCTGCCAGACGTGACTGCTGCCAGCCCCAGGCAAGCCCCGCCATCGCGGCCAACAGCCCCAGCATGAGCGTGGCTGAGGCGAGCACCTGCGGGCGATGACGGCGGAAGAATTTGCGCCAGCGATAAAGCTGGCTGGGCGGGCAGGCTTCGACCGCTTCGTCCGCCAGATACCGCTCGATGTCCCGCGCCAGACCACTGCTGGTTTCGTACCGCCGGGAACGCTCTTTTTCGAGCGCCCGCATGACGATCCAGTCGAGCTCACCGGTGAGCGATCGCTGGAGCAGGCGAGGATCCATGCGACGCTGAGCGGCCAGGCCCGGCAGACGCTCGCTGCCGCTGACTCGAGTGCTGGGAGGCAGCGGGTCTTCTTCACGAATCAGCCGGAGCATTTCGTCCCAGGCCGCTTTCTGCAGACGCTGCCTGTCGAGCGGCGTGTGTCCGGTGAGCAGTTCGTAGAGCACGACACCAAGCGAGTACACGTCAGACCGCGTGTCGATGTCCAGATTATTGAACTCCGCCTGCTCCGGAGACATGTAAACCGGTGTCCCCACCATCTGACCGTGCGCGGTGTGGAGAGTCAGATTCGTGAGATCGTGGTGCAGAGCACGCGCCAGGCCAAAGTCAATCACCCTGGGAACCGCACGGCCGTCGTACAGACACACAAGAATGTTGGATGGCTTCAGATCGCGGTGCACGATCCCCTTCAGATGGGCATGCTGCACAGCCTGGCATACCGGAATGAACAGCTGCAGACGTTCTCTGAGCGACAGCTGGGCCTTGTCACAGTATTCTGTGAGCGGCAAACCCTTGATGTATTCCATCACAAAAAATGGTCGCCCACGATCCGTGACACCCCCGTCCAGTACCCGCGCAATGTGCGGATGATCCATGAGCGCCAATGCCTGCCGCTCCGCGTCGAACCGCGCCAGCACCTGACGGGAATCCATGCCCGCTCGAATCAGCTTGATCGCCACCTGACGCCTGACAGGATGCCGCTGTTGTGCCAGCCACACAGCACCCATGCCGCCTTCACCGATGAGCTCCAGCAGTCGGTATTTGCCCAGAATCTCTTCGCCCGCACGATGCTCTCCCGCCGGCACAATCGTGGGACTCATCTGATGATCGGCCGGAGCAAGCTGCTGCAGGCGCGCATCAGCCGCAAAAAAAGACTGCAGAGCCGCCGCCAGATGCGGATGCTGTTTCAGTAATGCCTGCGGATCCGGAGCGTCACCGCGCTCACGCTGCTGCAGCCACGCCGCAATGACAAGATCCAGCTGTGCGTCGCTGTGGTTACTTTCAGGAGCAGGATTGCTGTCGTTCATGTTCAGACCCCTTTGTCGCCGCCGTCAGAAAAGCAGAAACAATCACCTTTTGTGGCAGACGTCAATGACAGCCGGACAAACCGCACGTTTTTCGAAGATCCAGATTTTTCAACGAACAGCATTCTACGGTGTCTGCAGACACAATCACCCAAACATGGCACACAATAGTCTGCCACCACTGAACACACCCCAATCCCTACAATCCGCAGAATCCCGAGCACCTTTGCGGATTCAGGCATGGGATTGGATAGAAACCTTGCATAGTAAGTCTAACATTGACACACTACGGAAATCAACCACTTCCGCTGCAAAACGACTTCAGAATTTTGTATTCCCATGCTTTCCAGCCTCAACACCTTTACACTCTTCGGCATCGAAGCCCGCTCTGTGCAGGTCGAAGTCGACATCTCTCCCGGCGCTCTGCCGCGCACCACCATGGTCGGACTGGCCGAAGCTGCGGTCAAGGAAAGCATTCACCGCATCGAACGTGCACTCGTCAACAGCGGCTATGCCCGCCCGTCCGATCACATCGTCATCAACCTGTCCCCGGCCGATCTCCCCAAAGACGCCGCCTCACTCGATCTGCCCATCGCCCTGGGACTGCTCGTGGCCGACAGTCAGATTCAGGAAGAAAGCGGTCGCCGTACGGTCTACGTGGGCGAACTGGCACTCGACGGCTCACTCCGCGCCGTTCGCGGCATTCTTTCCATGGCCTTAACAGCCCGCGACGCCGGATTTTCTCATCTTGTTGTCCCCGCCTCCAACGCCCGGGAAGCCGCGGTCGTCGAAGGCATCGATGTCATCGCTGTGGGCACACTCGCCGAAGCTGTCGGTTTCCTCACCGGACAGCTCCCACTGGACCCCGTCGTCTTCAGCTGGCAGTCCGCCCGGCACGATTACGGCGTTTACGATATTGACTACGTGGACGTCAAAGGCCAGGAAATGGCCAAACGCGCAGCCATGGTGGCGGCGGCCGGCTGCCATCATCTGCTCATGATCGGGTCCCCCGGCACCGGAAAAACGCTCCTCTCCCAACGACTCTGCACCATCCTCCCGGAACTCGAAGCCGAAGAAAGCCTCGAAACCACTCGCATCTACAGCGCCGTCGCCCAGCTCGAAGCCGGCACCCCACTGATGCTCCGCCGCCCCTTCCGCTCCCCCCATCACACCATCAGCGAAGCGGGACTTGTCGGTGGTGGCAGCGTTCCGCAACCGGGCGAAATCAGCCTGGCTCACAACGGCATCCTCTTCCTCGACGAACTCCCGGAATTCAACCGCCGCACCCTCGAAGTGCTCCGACAACCCCTGGAAGACCAGACCGTCACCATTTCCCGCGCGCTGGGCAGCGTCACCTTTCCCGCCAATGTGATGCTGGTGGCCGCCATGAATCCCTGCCCCTGCGGATTCCGCGGGGATCCGCGCCGCAACTGCAACTGTTCCAAACCCCAGATCGAACGCTACCTCAGCCGCATCAGCGGCCCGCTCCTGATCGCATCGATATCCACATCGAAGTGCCCCCCGTCCCCTTCCGCGAACTGGCCGACCGCACCGCCGGTACCTCCAGCGCCGAAATCCGCGAACAGGTGGTCCACGCCCGACAGCGGCAGACACGCCGCTTCCTCACCGAAAAAACTCGCGTCAACGGCAAAATGAAACCTCCCCAGATTCGCCGCCACTGCAAACTCGAACGCGACGCCGAATCACTCCTCAAACAAGCCATGGAAGACATGGGCCTGTCCGCCCGCGCCCACGATAAAATCCTCCGCATCAGCCGCACCATCGCTGACCTCGCCGACAGCGACCAAATCTCCGTCGCACACCTCAGCGAAGCCATCAACTACAGAACCCTCGATCGCAACTACTGGCAGTAAACGGCCTGCTGCCCCGTCCGCTCAGCCCCCCGTCCCCCCGTCCGCCCGGCCGCTCGGCCGCCGGACGGCGGTTCGCGGGCTATTCTTTCGGCACGAATGCAAATTTCGTGTGGCGTCTGGCGATGGCAATATCGAAAGTGGCGAACTGGCGGCATCCCTGTTCGTGGCTTGTGATCATCAGCAGCTCGTCGGACAGATCCGCACCACCACGCAGGGCACTCAGAGCCTGACGCAGGCGATCTTCATCCTGAAACCGCAGGTTATGAATCAGCAGAAGTCGCGCGAACGTCTCTGCGATTTCGATGCGGGTCCAGTGATAAAGGCTGGACAGCACCCAGGCGGCTTCGACAAGCACCAGGTCGGCGATGAAGAACGTGGCCGATCGGCGAGTCAGCAGCTTCATGGTCGCCCGGTATTGAGCGTCATCATCGCGTGTGAGGCAGCGGACGAGGACATTGGTGTCGAGTCCGATCATCGAGGCGATTTCCGGAAACTTTGAGCGGCCCCGGATCGCGCGGCCGCCTGGATCTGCTGATCAGTCACCGGCGTGCGCGGGCGTTTTGCCGGAAACGTATCAGCCAGTTCCTGAAACGTGGCCGATTTGGCCGTCAGCACAACCCGTCCCCCGGGTTCAATCTGGTACATGAGCAGTGACGCGGGCTTGATCTGCAAAGCCTGCACGACGGCCTTCGGGATGGTTGTCTGGTTCTTTGACGTGAGCTTTGATGTGATGGTCATTCCGGGAATTTATGTTGTGACAAGGAATTGTCAGGATGGAAGGATGCTGATTTGATTCCGTGCAAAGCAAAATGTTCATGGGATGGGCGAGCGTTCAGCCGCAGGACGGCAGTCCGCGGGCAAAGGGCCGTGGCACCGCCGCAAGGGCGAAGCTCCGGCTGAGCCGCATCCCTCCCGCGAGCACTCCGTCAATCCCCACGGCTCCGGAAATCGCGAGGAATCGATTGCGGCGATGATCAGTCCACAACCACTTGATTGCTGCTGCGTCGAATCGCGCTCCCATGGCGCGCGGGGGATGTGAATCCCCCGGTCACGGTCCGGCAAACGCACGGGCGTGTTGGGTGTCGAATGCGGATGCGGGCAACGCGGTTGTGTTTGCCGCGGTGAATGGGGGCTGTGGCGGGGATGTGACCGGCCGATTGACATCGGCGGCATGCCGGGGGCGACGGACTGGAAGTCCGTCGTACCGCGATGGGGACCGGTTGGGGGCTGTGGATCCAGGGATTTTTGTCGCGGTGGTTTGGCGGGATTCCGCTTCCTGACGGGCGCAGCTCTGTGGGGGTGTTTGCAGGGGCGGTGGGGGGCGGATTTTGTTGCGATGCGTGCGGCTGGTGCATCGCACTTTTGTGCTTTCCCAAGCCTCCCCCATGCTAACTTCAAAATTTTTGCGCGAGCAGGAGGTTCCCCCCTGCACCCCCGTTTTTTTTCTTTTAATTTCACGGCCCACTCACATCGCCGCTCCGCCTTGCCGCTCCGGCCCCTCCGGGGGCGGGCTCCGCCACGCCCCCTCCAAGCCTCCGCCGCAAGGCTCCGCTCAATTGCTTTCCTGCTGCTGTTCTTTCTGTCCCGCCTCCGGCGACGTGTTCCCAGACGGACTCAGGGCCAGCCGGAAGCCGTCGGAGGGGCGGTCTGCGGGGACGCCGGCGTTGCGGCTCGCCGCCCGGCAGCACGCAGCACCGTAGTTCCAGCCGCCGCCACGGAGCACCCGGCCCTGGCCGCTGAGCGCGCCCTGAGGATTCACTAAGACGCTGCCGCATTCGATCGGACCGTACCAGTCGTGCACCCACTCAAACAGGTTCCCCTGCATGTCGTGCAGACCTCCGACTCCCGGCGGCTTCGCCGCCGAAACCTGCGGACGCTTGCCCGTGGAGTTGTCCACAAACCAACCATAACCTGACAGGAGGCTCACGTTGCTGCCAAATGTGTACGCCGTACGCTGCCCAGACCGCGCGCCAACCTCCCATTCCGATTCCGTCGGCATCCGGAAACCACCTCGTTCCACCAGCAGACGACCCACACGAGGGTTTCCGTTTCCATCCTGCTCCAGTTGCGCGGGATCCCGATAGCACTGCCAGCTCTCGTCGTCTCCACGGTACTCACTCGTCAGCCAGCGACAAAAATTCATCCATTCATACCAGTCCACCGCGCACGCCGCACCAGCCGCGTTCAAGTCCCAGCCAGATTGCTTGTTCACAGCGCCACGCCGAGCATTGCCCGCAAACGCCTCATACAACCCCCACGTCACTTCACGGTCACACAACGCAAACGCTCGCGTCAGCTTCACGACGCGCGGCGTTTCATCGGCCTGACGATCCAGCTCACCGCCATCAAACTCCGGCGAACCCAGACGATATTCCCCCGACGGAAATGCGACAAACGTCAGCGAATAGTGCTGCAGCGGGCCGGGCAGACCCACCCGCAGCCGAAACCAGTCCCGCTTACCGCTCGCATCATACGGCACATCCACTTCATCCCGCTTCGACACCTCTGCTTCACGCCCCCACGTCCGCAGCAGCCAGCCGCTCGCGCTGTGCACCGCGGCGCTGGGGTCGCTTTCATAAAGCGTCTGCAGCTTTGTGAAAACAGCCTCGCGCTCGCCTTCCGGAATCTGCTCCAGCGGATAGCTGCCCAGCGCGATCAGCAGCCCATACAGCACACGCGATTCCAGACGCTTTGCGGCACCGGTCGCTGTCGCGCGGAGCGCCGCGCAGCGGTCGAAACTCTCCAGCAATTCCACCGGCGTCAC
>JBJTOM010000282.1:0-3676 GCA_046074585.1 Planctomycetota bacterium
TCTGGATCTACCCTGCCACCAGTCTGCCGGGTCAGCCGCCCAGCGGCACTGCTGTGGTGATTTGTCCGGGAGGCGGCTATGGGATCCATGCGGTGGACCACGAAGGCACTCAGCCGGCCCGCTTCTTCAATCGACTCGGGATCACCGCGTTTGTTCTGCGGTACCGCCTGGCTCCGTATCGCCACCCGATTCCGCTTAATGACGCGCTCCGAGCGATCCGTTTTGTAAGGGCTCATGCCGCTGAGTTTCAGCTGGACCCTGAGCGAATCGGGATAATGGGATTTTCGGCAGGCGGGCATCTGGCCAGCACAGCGCTGACGCTCTTCACGGCCGGAGATGCGTCAGCGACGGATCTTGTGGAGCGTCAGAGTTCGCGGCCGAGTTTCGGGATTCTGGGCTACCCGGTCATCAGCTTCTCGGCCGACTTCGCTCACCGGGGTTCCGCCCGCAATCTGCTCGGCCCGGACGCATCAGCTGAACAGCTGGTCGCCCTGTCGAGTGATCGCAACGTTACAAAGGACACGCCGCCGACTTTCCTGTTTCACACGGCAGAAGACACTGGCGTGCCGCCGGAAAACAGCATTGCGTTTTTCACGGCCTGCCGGCGCGTGGGGGTTGCGGCGGAGCTGCATGTGTTTCAGCAGGGGCAGCACGGCGTGGGACTGGCTCCCGGCCACCCGGCGCTCCAGTCATGGCTGGACACGGCCACCACCTGGCTGCGTCAGAATGCGCTGCTCGCGTCGGGCAAACGTCAGGCGGTGAAGGGCACGGTGCAGCTGAATGGCACGCCGCTTCGCTGGGGTTCCATCGCACTGCAGCCGCGTTCATCCCGGCTGCCCACAGCCTGGGCGATGGTGAATTCGGGCAAATTCAGTATCCCGGCCGCATCAGGTCCACTCGCCGGGGACTATGACATCGTGGTCACCAGCATGGGCTCCGTAGCGCCCGCTCCCACTGTGCCTGATGCTCAGGTGCTGAAGACACCTCAACAGCTGACCGTAGGTGAAACCGATGCCACCATTGATCTGGAGCTTCGGGACGAGTGACGGGCCATTCCGGGTCACCCGCCGGATCCTTCGATTGCCGTCCCGGCTGCTGATAGGTCTGGTGCGTCTGTACCAGATGGTGATCAGTCCCTGGCTGGGTCGAAACTGTCGGTTTCACCCCAGCTGCAGCCAGTACATGATCCTGGCGATAGAGAAATACGGGGCGATCCGTGGCGTCGTCCGGGGGACGCTGCGGATTTGTCGCTGCCATCCGTGGCACCCGGGCGGTTACGACCCGCCATGACTGTTCTGTCAAACACAACAGGGGCCACGTCCTGCGACGTGGCCCCTGGAAGGTTCAATGGCAGCCGATCGGATTGGCATGCAGCCGGGTACCTAGTTCACGCTGGTCTTGTCGAATTTGCCTTTGGAGTCTGAGGAGCGGATGGGCTGACCACCGGCGGCCGGGGCTGAGGGGGATCGACTGGCGGCTGTGGGATTGGCAGGCACTCCGCGGTTGCTCGCAGCATCATCGGCGACGGCCTGATCACTTTTCGGGGCCCAGTTGGCCACGGACCACGTGGGGTATTCGTCTGCAACGCTGGAGGCCAGGTCCTGAAGGACTTCCATCATCTTCTTGTTGGTCAGGTCGCGATTGGGGATGACGCGCTGCATGACGAAGCGTTTGTTGGTGGGAATATAGGCAAAGAACTTACCTTCTCCGAGTCGGTCATTGGCAGCGAGCAGTCGCAGGAGTGCGGTGCGGGGGACTTCGGCGGAGGTCTGAGGAATCTGATCAAGCCACGCCATGACCCACACAGATTCGCCGTTGCGGCTCAGCACAGCGGACATGGAGAACTTCCATTCTTCGCCGCGGTAATTCATTTTGAAGGCGAAGTCGTAGCGTTGTTCGGTCTTTTTGGGCTGCAGACCAACGGCAGCGAGCATTTCGCCGAGCTGTTCTTCGGACAACCGGCCGGGTTGCGGAGCTGCGGCGGCAGCCGGTGGGCTGTCCTGAGCAGAGACGGACCAGAGGCTGCCGGGGACGACTGCGAACAGGAACAGGAACATCCATTTCTTCATGATCCACTCCCTTGAATCACTTCGGCAAAAACTGCCGTCAACAGCGGCCATCCAGGCTGCTGCTCTGCCCCTGAATCGATGCTGATCATTCCGTGAATGATCAGGGCGATTCAGTGGCAGCCAGATACTTCAGACAAATCTGTGACCATGTTTCAAATTCGTCGATGCGGCCGAACAGTTCTGCCGCTGGTGCGAATCCTGCGTTGATCATCGACTTTTCACGCGGCTGAACTTGCGGATTGTCAAGATCGAAAATGTGGACGATACCCAGATGCACTCGTCCGACGTCGGTTTCGTCGTCGTTGATGAGTCCCACGCAGTCTTCTGTCCAGCCACTTTCGATATCCACTTCCTCTTCAATTTCCCGCCGCATGCCTTCGAGGTAGGGGATCTGAGTGCCGTTCAGGTCTGCGGATGACACGTGACCACCGACTCCGATGGAGCGTTTGGCGTGAAGCCGTGCTTCACCCTGAGCGGTGCCGCGCTGGTAGTGGAATATGAGGTCATTGCAGCGAAAAATGCAATAGGGAATCAGTTGTTTGAAGGAGGGATCCTGTTCCATGTCCGGTCGGGGCCGATAGCTGGCGTGCTGCGGGTCCAGAATCACGGGCAGGTAGCGATCCATATCACTGCAAAAGCCCTGAAAGTGGCCAACCTGATGAAAGACGGGAGTTGGAATCACAAGGATCTGCTCGACTGCCATGATCGTCCTCGGCCGGGATTCTGAAGAGTTTTGGTAACTGGGGTTGTATGGGTAAATGGTGTCTGACGAGCTTTTTTTACTGCTTCGGGATTGGACGCGTGTTCTTCCCGCATGACAGGCTGTTGGGTGAGGGGTGGCCTGGTTAATCAGGGTTTTGCGGGGGACTGGACGACGACCAATTGGTGTGCATCGACGTCGTATTCCCAGGTGAGTCCCTGGGCCAGTTGCGGGAGGTTGATGCGATTTTCCTGGATGATGCGGGACATGAATTCTTCGAGCGAGGCGGGGTAGCGACCTTCGGAGGCGTGGAACAGGTTGATGGCGTGCTGAATGGCGAGTTGAGGAATTTTTTCCCGGGCGTTCTGGAGTGCGACGAGTGGCCCGGTGATGGGGTCGGTGATGGGTCGCGTGGGATCGACGATGGTTTTTCCGGCGGCCGGATCGAACTGTTGAACTTCTGTGGGTTTGGCGGCCGCGACGGGCTGGGGTGTGGCGGGTTCCGGGGGTGTCTGGGGAGGATCGAAGCAACCGGCGACGAGGCACAGGCAGAGAAGGAGTGTGAACGGGCGGAGTTGGATTTTCATGGGAGCATCCGCAGAGGGGCGTCGGGTCGGGGACTATATGCGGAGGATAGCTGAAGAAGAATAAAAAGTCAGATCAGCAAGCGATGAAGCATGGTGAATTGCTGGTTTGCAGGTTTGCCCGCTGCGTTCCGGCCTGTCAGAATGAGGTCTTTGACAGGTTCAGTCCGATTCCGACAGCAGAGATTGATGTGGGCGGGGATTATGACGGAGCGCAGAATTGGACCGTTTATCATCGGCGGGCAGCTTGGGTCCGGAGGAATGGGGGTTGTGTATCGGGCCACGTACACAGAGACGGGCCGCGAGGTGGCGTTGAAGGTGCT
>JBJTOM010000283.1:0-1944 GCA_046074585.1 Planctomycetota bacterium
CCGGACGGCAGTCCGCGGGCGAGAGCAGTGCGGGGGGCCGGTTCGGTGTGCAGAGAAGTGAGAAGTGAGAAGTGTTATTTGCGGGATGTGTGGTGTCACAACGCTAACCCGGGGATTCATTGTGCAGTTTTACGATACGCGATGAAGCCATAGCCAACTCGGCGAGGGCGGAAAAAGGCCAGACCGTGTGCAGAGGACACGTCCTGGCAGTATTTTCGATAGGCGACTCCATCGATTGACAATTCCTCCCGGTCCCTCACCAGCTCCGGTGGTGCCATCAGAAAGACTGGCACTGCCTTTCTTTTCTCAAAGTAGATTTTTTCATCAGCGGTCCAGTTTCCATCAACGGCATTTTCCGCCACCGGAACGAAATCTGTCCTGCCCTGCCCGACGGCCACATAGGATTGCTGAGTGGATGCAACGAACGCGATCACGGGTACTGGCGTGCCTTCGTCGGGACTGCTTTGCTCAAACAATTGTATGATCTGCGGTCGGACAGCCGGAAGTTGGCAATACGCTATGGCTTCTGTGAAGTATTGAACAAATACCATTAAGAACGAGCCCAGCCAGACGAACGATGCGACGCGTATGATGCGGGGATATTGCGGCGGCGTACTGCGCAGCGGAGTCGCGGCTGCCAGTGCAAGGAAAATACGCAGCAGCGGAAGCAGTCCACACGCATATCCGTAGTCCGTGAATACGTGATAGTGTTTTAAGGCAATGATCCAGAATACGATGAGGGGAGACCAGCGTCGGCGGAGGAACATAAGACCGGAGATTGCAGAGAAATAAAAGATCACTGCCACGTTCCAGAAGGGAGCGAGAATCGAGGTTCCCCAAAGACCGCCATTCTGAAAGCGCACAAGATGCGACGAAAAGTCAAGCGTTGACTGACTCGCCCGAGCAAAAGACACCAGCCACTCCGTAAGACTGATGGGCATCAGCAAGGTCGTGCAGCCGAATGTGGAAATTCCAAGCAAACCCGTCAGACAGAACCTTTTCCAGAACAATTGTTCCGAAAAATCAGGCCTCAGGGCCAGAAACAGACACACGCCTGCAGCACCCAGGACACCCGCCGAAGGCGAGCAGCAAAACAGCAGTCCTGTGGTCACCCCGAGGACGCACAGTCGCACGATTAGACTTCCAGAGGTGAGCAAAAATGGAATCCCTGCGATGACGATCGCCGGGTGTTCTGGTCTCCCCTGCAACCCAACACCCAGACAGCCCGCCGCAACACCAGCCATGATCGCTGCCGGCTTCCATCCATTCCATACCCCCAAATACTTTTGCCGGCTAAAGATCCACCACCACACAAAGCACGTGCCGGCATTTACAAACCCGTAACAAAAGAGCAATCGCTCCCAGTCGGAGCATTCCAGCACTTGACCGTACAGCAGACATGCCAGCAGTCCGTGGTGGGTCTGGGTGCCTTCCAGACGGATGTTCCAGCTGGGATACGCTGCCGCAGCAAATCCTTCCCCCCGGGCTGCAGAGAGAATTGGCGGAGCGTAGCAGGCTGCATCCCAATGCAGCCCTGGCCACTGGGCAGCGCACATCCAGACAAAAGCAGAGCAGAAGAGAGCAAGCACCGCGTGTTCAGCAGGATCAGTCTTCAATCAGCACCAATAGCCTTTGGAGTGGTGACAAATTTACTACGCGAGCGACCTTGCAAACTGCCAGCCACATGTGATGATCAGCAGTACGGCCGCAATGTTTCCTGTCGCCCAGGCGGCCTTGACTGCAGCGCTGACCACCACACCTGCATCCCCACGGTAGGTGAAACAACCGCGAAATCTCTGAAGCAAACTGGATCTGCCAGATGCGATTGCAGGTCGGAACACAGCGATACCATTCTCTGCCCCCCCCCGAAGCGGCAGTTCCACCTGTTCGTCCTGGGCCCGTAGAATCACGGAGAGTGCGGCCCCAACAACGTCGCTGGCATCA
>JBJTOM010000284.1:0-19758 GCA_046074585.1 Planctomycetota bacterium
GCAAAAGGTGCATGGCACCCAAACGCCGAAGGTGTTTACTGAATACGCTTTCCGACGGCGGCTGGGTTCCGGAGTCGCTGCTGTCGCGGCGCTGTTTTTGGTCCGGTGTGCCGTGCAGGCTTGTGGGCGGAACAGCGGGGGGGCTCAGCAGGAGCTTCGCCCTCCCGGCAACGGCCTTCGCCGGAGATGGAACGCCACAGAGGCGGCGCCGTCGGTTCTGCAGGGACTGTCCCCGGTGGCCTTGTGAGCCGGATTCCGGCCGCCCCCCCACTGGCTCTGCAATCGCGGTGATCGCTGCAACCGCCCAGATCACCGCAAACCGAAAAGTCGCCCCAACCGGGCGTTCCAATCAGACGCTCCGCCTCGCTCTTACCCCAGGGACTGTCCGCGCAACGCAGGGCTCCAGGGTCTTCAGGCCCACTCCACGACCGGCAGAACGTTTCCGTCCGCAGGCTGCGGGGACTGTCCCCGGCAGGCAAGGAACCTGGCGAAGGTGCAGGCAAGGGTGCATGGTGCAGGCAAGGGTGCATGGCACCGAAACGCGGTTCCAACCACAGGCAAAGGTGCATGGCACCGAAACGCATTCGCCAGCCCCGGAACTCGCGCGCGTCAGTCCCTCCCCGCTTCCTCAGGAGCGCGGCCTGGAGGTTGCGTTTTGGGCGAGTTGTGTGATGGGCCACATGGGACGCAGGGGGCTCATGAGACGGATGGCCCGCGTGACGAAACAGGGGTGAGTTCCGGGTTCCTCGTCGAAGGGTACCCAGTCCCTCGGGGCTTGCCACGAAGGCCGTGGCAGCGCTGTTGCCCGCGGACTGCCGTCCGGCGGCTCAGCACGCGAGGATCTCGCGAATGCTGTGGCAGCGCCGTTGCCCGCGGACTGCCGTCCGGCGGCTCAGCAGCGCGTTACCGGGGGATTGACATCCACTGCACGCCTTGTCATGTGAGGCGGAGTCTGTAAGACGACTTCCGGTGTTCTTAACACCGTTTCGTCACCCCAGCTTCGCCCGCCCGTTGATCCAGGTCGAAGGAAGGGTTCACCGAGCGGGACGCAGTGCGCTGCGTAACCGTGCTGGCCCCAGTGGCCGGCAGCGCCACGGCGAGATGTTCACTGCAGATACGAACCGCACGGGCCCTGCCTTCTGGCCACAATCGCACCATGAACGATTGAACCGCGGCGCCATGCCTGAAAAAATCCCGGGGGTCTGCGGGCTGGCCTCCAGGTCGCCCTGTCCGTGCAGTTCTCAGCCACGGCCAGGCAACGCGGTGCATGAGTGCGTTCGAGCGCTGGCAGGGGCGGGTTTCACGCCCTGAGAGAGCGGCGAACCGGGAGCGGCCCCGCGGTCACGCTGCATCGGCCGATGCCCACGCACGGATCCGCCCCCCGCGTGTCCCCCGGGAATAAGGCGGAATCAACTGAGAACTGCTCTGACAGGGCGAAGAACGCAGGAGGAGCATTGACCTGGCATTTCATGCCAGGCTGGCAGAGCTGGCCTTACAGGCCGGAAACGCATCAGCAGGATTGCCGCCTGTCAGGCCAGTTCCCTCAACCCCGGGGTGAAACATTCCGGATGCGTCACGTCGCCCACACCTACCCCAAAACGGCCGCTCAACACCGGAAGTGTGAGGTTCCAAAACTGCATCCCTGATGCCGTAATAGTGCGATCAAGTGTTACTGAAACTGCCCCCTCTGGATCCGGGCATGGTCGATGACGAACAGCTTTGAAATCCTGAAATTCAAGGTTTACCCTGAGCTGAATGGTCTGCGTCGAAAAATGCCAGGGAACCCGTTGCAGCAGTGTGATGCCTGTGGTGCTGAGGGTGAAGCCCTGGGGCGTGATCATGAAATTCCAGGGCAGCATCGCCAAAGCTCTACCCCTCCGCCACCAGACCCCTCAATTTCACCCAGGAGAGCAATTGCACTCACGCTTGCATTTTCTCAACAATCATACAAGCATTCCTCACGCAAACTTGACTCTCCAGACATTTGCTCACTTTGCCGACTTCATGATCATATTCTCTGCCCGGGGTTTCCAATGAAATACGTCCGTGTCCTGCTGCTGCTGCTCCTGTCACTCACGGTCGCAGCTGACGAAAAAGCGTCCAAATCCCGGAACACCTTCGATGTTCAGCGTGAAGAACTGAATCAAAAATACCTCGAACAACTCGCAGCCCTCCGCAAGCAGTACGACGCAGACTTTCTTGCCCTCCAGAAAACAGAAACAGCAGCGCTCAAGGCCCGACAGGCAACTGCCATGAAGGCATTAAATCTTGATCAGGCCAATCTGCTCAACGCGGACATTCAACGCGTGGAATCTCAGACCGCGGCATCGCAATTGCGCACCCTTTTCGTGCGCAACACCAGTCGCGGCGAACGCGCTTACTTTATTCGCTGTCCCGATGGGGAATGGATCGAACGCGTTGTCAGTCGACGATCCAGCATGGCTTACTCGTACCGACTCACCGCAGAAACACCCGAATACATCGAGTTGACACACGAATCCGGTCAGCCGATCCACCGCCTCTATGATGACCGGGATCTGTTTCGTGACGAAAAGAAAGGAAAAGGCGATTTCGTCACTGCCGGTCGCGGACACTGGGAATATTCCGATGCAGCCGCACGTACTGCGGCCAGCCAGCCGGACGGCACCGCCCTCGACGAAACGCCTGATGACTCATCTGCCACGTCATTTTCAACAGCCCTGAAAGCCGTGACATGGCAAGGGATCCGCGGTGGCTGGCCCGAAGATTTCCGCTTCGCAGACAATGGGCAGGTGATCACCGCCAGTGGTCAGGTGATGCCTCAGCGGTGGGTTCTGGTGCAGCCCGGCCGTGTCATTACAGTCAACGATCGGATCATTGATTCCCTCACTATCGATCTCGAAGCTGGAACCCTGCAAAGTCATGCGTTTTCCGAAGAGACTCCGAAAGCCAGCTGGGCGACAGGAAAGGTGGCGACGACGCCGTAGGCTCAGTCCTCGCCGAGGACTGGCGTTCGACGGCTTGCCAAAAGCCTCGTCGTGGGATGCTGAAAAGGTATCGGCGGGGCCGTATTGGCTGTCGGCATAGCATCGCCGGTGTGTCTGCCCGTCAGTCCGGTTACGGCACACAGGCGAGCACGCGGCGTGTTGGGCCGGGATCCGAAAGACGACATTCGGGTTCCCTGCATCGTTTCGCCATCTCAGTTCAATGCTCTGTCAGCCGCTGCCAGGACTGTTGGTCTCACGCAAAGGTACAAAGACGCAAAGGTTGAAAGTTGACAGGGATGCGCAATTCAAATCTGCTTCCCCTGGCGACTTTGCGTGAGGCAGAATCCGGGACAGCCAAACCGTGTGAAAACGGGTGAATTGTCAGGTGTTCAGCTGCTGGCACCCCGGTAGGCATTCAGCGACCACAAAAACACTCGCCGCGAACCCACCATGCAGGCTGCTGTCAGCACCACCAGAGCCACCGCGAAACGCGGGTCAAAAGCGATCCCGGTGATGGTCTGAGCAGGAATCGTGACGACCAGCAGAATCGGGATCACCCAGGAAAAGGCAAACTGGAGCACCTCACCGGCTTCAAACCGAGAACTGTCCACTCCGTCGTAAATGCTGCGCGGATACTGAGCAAAAATCGTGATGTAAAACCAGAAATCATAGAGTCCCTGATTACGCCCGAACCAGATGCTGGTGCAGGCTGTTGTGATCATCAGGGAATAAAAAAAAGCGACCGCTGTCAGCACGTAAAAAATGTAGACGGAAAATGTCAGGAGCGTCACAGGCCACTGCAGATGGCCCAGAGAGATCAGCAGCAGCACCAGTGCCAGCAGAGTCTGCGTGACCATTGCAGGGTTGATTCGCTGCAGCGAAACGAGGAACTGCGTATCCACTGGGCGCGTGAGCACCTGGTCCAGACGCCCCGTACGAATGCTGTCACAGAACGCCGCACAGTTCGGCATAAAAAACGCCTCGACCAGGGAATTGATGAGCATTCCTGTGGCCATAAATGCGAAGTACTGCTCGCGAGACCATTCGCGAATGCTGTCCGTCTGTTCGAAAATCAAATGAAACAGCACCACCCGCGCCGCAAACCAGAACAGACGCGTGACCACCTGAATGGCAAAATTCGCAGGAAACATCATTTCGCGAATGAGCGAATTGCGGGCCAGCAGCCAGATCAGTTGCAAATGAAACATGCACGCGTCCGGGACAAACAGAAATTCAGAATTTCAGCCCGCGAATTCTCAGCACTGCAGTCGCTGGAGTCAAACCCACGCCACGGACTGGCGAAAACCGGTAGGGCGAGGCTGGGATGGTGAAAACTTCTCAGCGAGGCAATCCCGGCTGTTTTATGGCATCGCCCGTGTTTGCGCCCGTTGGCAGGATTGACATCCCGGTGCACTCCACCCATGATCTGCCAGCATCACAGACATGCTCCCGCCGTCCCCAATCGCGCTGCTTCAGAAACACACCCCGCATGGATGCTTATGCTGTTATCGACGTCGAAACCACCGGCTTGTCACCTCGCATGGGTGATGCCATCGTCGAACTGGGAGTGGTCGTGCTTGATGAGCACTTCCGTGTCACCCGCCTGCTTAACTCCCTCATCAATCCCGGCCGCCCCATTCCGTCCGCTGCCACTGCTGTTCACGGCATCACAAATGCCGATGTCCGGACAGCGCCGGCATTTCGCGATCTGCTCCCGGAATTCCTGGCCTGTCTCAGCGGTACCACCCATTTCGTCGCCCATAACCTGCCCTTCGACCGCCGATTTCTCACCGCAGAACTCGAAGACGCAGGTGTCGACGTCCTCGATGAACTCCAGCCCGTCTGCACCATGAAACTGGCCCGTCGACAGCAGGTGGCCGCCAATGCCCGACTGGCGACCGTCATGCATGCACTCGGCATTCCCTCCAGCCGTCATCTGCACAGTGCTCTGATCGATGCTGCCGCCACCGCACGAGTGCTCACCATGCTGCAGCAGCGCGATCCCGCAACCCCCGCCACCTCCCGCACCCCGCTCACCCTCCACGCACCACTCCCCCTCACCAGCACTCAGAAACCCCGCATGGACAGCCACAAATCCCTTTCCTGTCTCAAAGCCATGGGCCTGAACTTCGCCCGCTGAAACCCACGTCCAACAGAACCCACACGCAAACACGGAGGTCGCTGTGAGTCTTAGCGAGGTGAGCAAAGGCAAAAGGCCGTACCACCCGTCCCCACGCTGCAAAACAGATCCGAGATGTAACGACAACCGGGTTGTCGCCCAATTGCGTTAACTGTCCGGCAAAGGGCAGGCCCGGGTGAACGAAGATGGGATGCTGAAATGATGCGAGAACAGGCAGTTTGGGACATTTTCGTTCTTCCTGCCAATTGACATCTCTTCCGCTGCCGGTTGCTGTCAGAACTGTTGGTCTCACGCAAAGGCGCAAAAACGCAAAGGTTGAAAGTTGATGGGGATGTGAAATTCAATGTGCTTTCCCTGGCGCCTTTGCGCCTTTGCGTGAGGTCAAAGCCGGGACAGAGAAACCGACGGAGAACGGGCGAATTTGCGGCAATTCTGCTCCGCGCGGCATGGGTTCGCTCTTGCTGCGACGCTGGCCGCGCGGACTGGCACTGTCACCGGGGGATTGACATCCGTTTTTTGACGGCACCCGCCGTCAAAAAAGAGAGCAGGAGCATGGAAAGAGGAGAGAGGAGACTCTCGACTTTCTTCATGCTCCTGCGGTCTCCTCTTTTCTCTCTTCGGTCCCTCCGCGGGCAGCAGTTGGCCACGCCTTGTCGCGTGCCCCTGATCGACTCCAGCGAGCTGCAGAACACTCAGCCAGAACAGCGGTCTGAAAGCTGGCCGATCTCTGAGAGGAGTAGGGGGGGCACTTTCACGGAACGTCAGTGGCACTGGAATGATGTGTGTTCGGTGCGGGATTGCGAATCCGATTCTCTGAAAAAAGAGCATTTCCTCTGCGTCCCCCGGGCGTGTTATGGCAAATCTTTGGTTCCCCTGCCACAATCCGCCAGACAGGCGCGCAGCAAACAATTCACTGCCATCAGGCAATCAGGGAAGGACCACAGTCATGAACGAACTGGCTGGCCAGCGATTCTTGTGTTTTGTGGGTGATGACTACGAAGATCTGGAAGTCTGGTATCCCAAACTGCGGCTGATTGAAGCGGGCGCAGAATTCCATCTCGCCGGGGACACTGCGGGCAAAAAATACATCGGCAAGAACGGCTACCCCTGCACGTCTGACAGGACCTATCGAGGTCTTTCAACGGGCGAATACAACGGTCTGATCTGCGCCGGTGGCTGGATGCCCGACAAGCTTCGACGCGATCCGGAGGTGCTGCGAATTATCCGTGAATTTTCCGAGACCGGGCGTCTTGTGGCTGCTGTCTGCCACGGTGGCTGGATGCCAATTTCAGCCGGCGTTTATCACGGTGTGAAAGTCACCGGTTCACCGGGCATTCGCGACGATCTGGTGAATGCGGGAGCGATTTTCGAGGATGCCTCGGTCGTGGTGGATCGCCACTTCGTCAGCAGCCGACGTCCTGACGATCTGCCGGATTTCTGCCGTGCGATCATTCATGTCTGCTCAGCGACCAGCGGTCCTGAATAATTCGCACTGTCGTTCCCTGCCGCACGCACTCATCTGTCGCCTGTCAAATCTGTCACGAAACCTGTCACAAAGGACATTTGCAGTGGTTGTTCCCGCGGTGAGTACTCTGGGTCTGAATCCGAGCTTTGGTTTTGGTGACCGCACGGGCCTTGCGACGGTCGGCCACGTGGCTGCCATGCGCAGGGACGGTGGCGGAATTCAGCCGATCTTCCCGCAGCAATCCATTCGCGAAATGGCACGGACCGGTCGGACTCCAGGCGAGGTCATGGGTGACGCGCTGACAGCTGCTGCTGTTGCCGGCTGGACGGGCATCACCGGGGCAGACGCTGATCATCTCAAAACCCCCGAGGACGTGGACATCACGGCCGCTGCAGGTTTTGTGTTCTTTACGATCGACCCATCCGGTGCTGTGGATCAGCGAGCCGACAGCTACTCAGAGTCTGAACTGCGGGCAAAGTTCGCGGGTGTTCAGGGGGACATCAGCTGGTACAACACCTATCTCGGTCGCAGCATTCGGCTGCCGACGGGAACCACGGTGGTGCTCGACGAACAGGCCTGCATGCGGGCAGCTGTCAAATACGGCGCCGCCATTGCTCAGGCCATCTCCCTCTCCCGCCATATCTGCCGCGTCCAGGAAGCGGCAGGCCGGGATCATGAAATTGAATTGTCCGTTGACGAGACGGACCAGCCCACCACGCTCGCCGAACACTGGATCATCGCCGACCAGTGTCGCTCAGCAGGCATGCGTCTTGTCAGCCTCGCCCCGAGGTTCATTGGCGACTTCGAAAAAGGGGTGGACTTCATCGGCGACCTTGAGGCCCTTGAACGATCGCTCGCAGACCACGCTGCGATCGCCCGTCTGGCCGGGCCCTACAAGCTCAGCCTGCACTCCGGCTCTGATAAACTTTCCATGTACGCGCTGCTCAGCCAGGCCACATCCGGGCTGTTCCACGTGAAGACTGCCGGTACCAGCTATCTGGAGGCGCTGCGGGTGGCCGCTCGCTGCGACGAAACACTCTTCCGCCGGATCATTGATTTTGCCCGCAGCGTTTATGACCGGGATAAGGCCACCTATCACGTCTCAGCCACGCTGGCGTCCGCGCCCCCGCAGGAACTCATCACCTCCGTCACGGAGCTGGAACGCGAGTACCTTGAACTCTGGGATGAAGTTCCCGAAGGCCGTGGTTTCACAAAACCTGGCCGACAGATCCTGCACTGCACGTTCGGCTCAACCCTGCGGCATCCACAGCTCGGGGCCGAACTGAAAGCCATTCTTCAGTCACACCCGGACACTTATACAGAGGTGCTCGCGGATCACTTCAGTCGACACCTGCGACCGCTCCAGGCAGGCCTTTGAATTCAGAAAGACCAGCCCATGGAAATCCTGAAAGGCCATCGCGCTTTTATCACCGGCAGCACGCAGGGAGTTGGTCTGGCCATCGCTGAAGCGCTGCGCAACGCCGGTTCCGAAGTCATTCTGCACGGCCTGAAACGTGACTCTGCAGCACTCGCCGCTGCGGACCGCTGTGGTAGCGGCGCAGGTCCGGCAACGCTCATCATCGGCGACCTTGCAGAACCGATGCCTGCCGGACCTCTGGCCATCGCCGAAGACGCGCTGCACTGCGGTTCCCTCCCCGATCTGCTCGTCTGCAACGCCGGCACTTTCATTGATGCCCCGTTCCTTGAAATGCCCTATGAAATCTTTGACCGCACTCTCCGGCTGAACGTTTGTTCCCAGTTTGTTCTGATCCAGCACTTCGCGCGACGCTGGGTGGAACTTGGCATCCGTGGCCGAATTCTGCTCACCGGGTCCATCAATGGCCGACTCTCCGAACCCGTGCACGTCGCCTACGACACCTCGAAAGGCGCCGTCGATGCCATGGTGCGATCCCTCTGCGTGTCGCTCGCACCACTTGGCATTCGTGTCAACGGCATGGCCCCTGGACTCTTCCGCACACCGCTGACGGAACCGGCTCTCGCCGACCCCCGGTTCCGCCGCTGGATGGAACTGCACACTCCCAATGGTGTTGTGCCTGGCCCGGAAGCCTGCGGTGGCACCGCCGTCTTTCTGCTCAGCGATGCCGCAGAACATGTGCAGGGACAAATGCTGCTTGTGGACGGTGGCATGAGTATCTGGCAGCAGCCGGATCCGCCTGCCGACTGGATGGCATGACCCCACCTCAGCACTTCTCCATTTTACGGAAATTTGCCGTGGTATGGTCGACCTTCTCACAGCAGTTCGCCACGATAGCCTGCACTGCACCGCCTTTTCCCCTTTCCATACGCCCGAAGCCATGCCTGAGCCACTGTCGATCCCTGTCATTGACTGCCGCAGCAGCGACGCTCGGCTCCTGTTCCGCCAGCTCCGCGAAAAGCTCAGTCCCCGCGGCGATGTGGTCTCAGAGGCTGGCCGCCAGCGCACGATCGAACTCTTCGGCGAGCCGCTCAGCCCCCGCGAAGTGGTCCGCCGCATCTGTGAAGATGTGCGCCTGCAGGGACTCGATGCTGTCCTCCGCTACACCGCACGTCTGGATCGTCGCGAACTCACCCCGGAAACGCTCCGAGTCTCCCCTGCGGAACTGGCTGCCGCCGCTGCTCAGGCTTCCCCCCGGTTCCTTGCGGCCATCCGCCGCATTCGCGACAACGTCTCAGAATTTCAACGGGCAGTACTTCCGGCGGATGCCCGCGTGGTGCGGCCGGCCGGTTCCGGTTCCATTGAACTTCGCCAGCGTCACCTGCCCATGAAACGGGTGGGGATCTGTGTTCCCGGCGGTGCCGCCGCCTACCCGTCAACAGTGCTCATGACGGCCGTGCCAGCGCAAACAGCCGGTGTCCGCGAAATTGCTGTGGTGGTGCCGCCCACACCCTTCGGTGGCTATAACGTCGATCTGCTGGCCACGTGCCACGAAATCGGCATTCGTGAAGTCTATCGCATGGGCGGGGCTCAGGCTGTGGCGGCTCTGGCCTATGGTGTCAGCGGGATTCCCCGCGTCGACAAAATTGTCGGCCCGGGCAACCTGTTCGTGGCACTGGCCAAACAGCACGTGTTCGGAGATGTGGACATCGACAGCATAGCCGGTCCCAGCGAAGTCATCGTGCTGGCTGACGCCACAGCACGCCCCGATTTCGTGGCGGCTGATCTGATTTCCCAGGCCGAGCACAGTCCGGGTTCCGGAGTGCTCATCACGTGGCATCCGTCGCTTATCGCAGCCGTTCAAAACGCCCTCGAAACCCAGCTGCAGCGGCTCCCGCGAGGTGACCTTGCCCGACAGTCTCTGGAAGACTACGGCGCCCTGATCGTCGCACGGGATGAAGCGGAAGCCGCGGAACTCACAGATCTGCTCGCCCCGGAACACCTGCACATCTCCATGGATGACCCCGAACGCATGCTCCGGCAAATTCAGAACGCTGGCGCCATCTTTCTTGGGCATCACACCCCGGTGGCCCTGGGAGACTACATCGCCGGCCCCTCACATGTGCTCCCCACAGGTGGCACAGCCCGCTTCGCCAACGGTCTTGCCGCCTCCGACTTCCTCAAACGCTCCTCCATCATCGCCTACAACGCTGCAGCTCTGGCCGCAGACGCCGATGACCTCCGACTCCTGGCCGAAAGAGAGGGCCTCACGGCACACAGCGCCAGCGTTGATATTCGTCTGGGGAACTGAAGTTTTCTGCAGGACGACGCTGCTGCTGAGCCATCGTCTGCAGATCAGACACGGACATCTTCATGCCGCTTCGTCAACCGGGAAACTCGGCTCTTCGCGTCACTCCGGTCGCCATGGGGCGCTGGCTGTGGTATGGACCATTCAGCAAGCCCGGAATCACCGCAGCGCTCTGTGGAGCCAGACGCAGCATTCTGACGGGCATGGATCCGAGCTCTGATCCGGCAGGACTGGATTGATGTTTTCAGGACCGATTTTCAGATGCACTAACACCCAGACGGTCGCTGTTCGACTCGCGAATTTTTTTCCTTCCTCAAACTGAATTGCTCCTCTTCCATGCACTTCCTCATCACCAACGACGACGGCTTTGATGCTCCCGGACTGGCCGCTCTGCACACGGCCCTTCAGCCTCTGGGACGAATCACTGTGGTCGCGCCTGCAATCTGTCACAGTTCCCGCGGACATGCAGTGGACACGAAAAACCCGATTCGGCTTGAGCACCGTCAGCAGCAGCCGTTCGGGGATTTCAAGGTGGTCCACGCATCTCCTGCGGACTGTATTCGCGTGGGGCTGCGGCATGTGCTCAAGGATCCCCCGGATTATGTCGTCGCCGGTATTAACCCTGGAGCGAATCTGGGCGTGGACCTGTTCTACTCCGGAACCGCCGCAGCCGCCCGGGAAGCTGCCCTGCTGGGTATTCCCGCCATCGCACTTTCACGTCTGATTCATCCGGACTTTCCAATTGACTGGGAAATCCTGTCCCGGCATGCGACACGCGTCATTCAGCTGCTGCTCAGTCCCCGCTTCAGGCTTCCCGCGGGCCACTTCTGGAATGTCAATTTCCCGACTGTTCCCGAGGAGTTGTATCCGGAAGAGCTGACCATTGTGCCCCAGGGCACGGGCCCGCACGCAGTGCAGTTTTCGGTGCTGGAAGACACCGGAGCTGCTCAGCTGCTGACGTACACCGCCAGTTATCGCGACCGGCTGCGAACAGGTGGGTGCGATGTGCACCATCTCTTCGAGCGTCGGCTGACGGCCACACCTGTCGGCCCGTCGCTTACGGCAGCGATTGTTCCTCCGCTCTACTCACAGATCCCCCTGAATTCCGCAGCCTCCGCGGATTGACATGCTGGCCTGAGGTTGTCAGGATTCGTCTCTGGATCAGGCAGGCGGCCTGTCCGTAAGACGCCAGGGACGGTTGCTGCCAAGCCCTGCTGATGGACAGCCGGGCCGCATCAAATCCTTTCTGCCGACAGCCTGCCGAGTTCCGGCCAATAACTCCGTATGCACGAACATCTGACCATCCTCAGCGGCCGTGCCAACCCCGAATTGTCCCGGGAAATTGCGGCTTACCTTGGCATCGGACTGGGGCACATCGAAGTCGGCAACTTCCCTGACGGTGAAATCAGCGTCAAGCTGAACCAGAACATCCGCGGTTGCGATGTGTTTCTGGTCCAGCCAACCTGCCCGCCCGTCAACGAAAACCTTGTCGAACTGCTTGTCCTCATCGACGCCTGCCGCCGCGCCAGCGCAGCCCGCATTACTGCCGTCATGCCGTATTTCGGCTATGCCCGCCAGGATCGCAAAGACTCCGGTCGCGTCCCCATCACCTCAAAACTCGTCGCCAACCTCATCGTGCAGGCCGGTGCCCACCGCGTGCTCGCCATGGACCTGCACGCGGCCCAGATTCAGGGGTTCTTTGATGTTCCCGTGGATCACCTGTACGCCGCCCCGATTCTCGATCGTCACTTTGCATCGCTTGCCATTCCTCAGGACGAACTCGTCATCATCAGTCCCGATGAAGGCAGTATCAAACGCACGCTGCAGCACCAGGACCACCTCGGAGGCGCCCTGGCAATCGTCGACAAGCGTCGTGCCAACGCCATGGAAACGCGACAGGCCAACCTTATCGGCGGTCCCATCGAAGGCAAAACGGCATTGATCTTTGACGACATGATCACCACCGCAGGTTCCATCTGTGGTGCGGTGGAAACAGTTCGCGCTCATGGGGCCAGGCGAATCTACCTTGGCGCCACGCACGCCGTCCTTTGCGGTCCCGCCGCCGAACGGCTCGAAAAAGCCCGCGTGGACGGAATCGTTGTCACCAACACCTGTCCTGTCCCTCACGCAGCACGATTGTCGAACCTGACCCGCGTCTCCGTCGCCGAACTGCTCGGTGAAGCCATTCGTCGCGTTCACCGGAACGAATCCGTGAGTTATCTGTTTGACTGATTGACTGATTGCTGAATCATTCAGGCACTCCTTTCATGCCAGCAATCCTCAACGGCACCGTTGTCCTCCCCGATCGGCTCCTGCACGACGGCATGGTGCTCACCAGCGGCAACCGCATCAGCGCCGTTTCACGCCGTCGCCGTCCTGGTCGCGGGGTCACCGAGCTTGACGCTGGCGGAGGTTTTATCGTTCCCGGATTTATTGACCTGCACGTCCATGGCGGTGGCGGAGCTGATTTCATGGACGGCTCCGTTCAGGCCGTTCTCACCGCCTGCCTCGCCCACCTCCGACACGGCACCACCACGCTTTTCCCCACCACCACCACCGGCTCTCTCCCGCACATCCTCGAAATGATGGCCGCCTGCAGGTCCGCAGCAAAGCGGCTCCAGTCCGGTCGCCAGACCGGCGCTGCCATCGCCGGAATCCACCTCTACGGCCCATGGTTCGCTGCAGACAAGGCCGGCTGCCATGACAGCAGGGAATGTCGCCCGCCGGAATTAACGGAAATCCGCCAGTACTTCCGGACAAAGATGATTCGAATTGCCACCTGCGCTGCAGAACTGCCAGGCGCCGAGGTCTTCTGGAATGTCGCCCGCAAGCACAACTGCCTCATCACCTGCGGACACTCCAATGCCTCCTGGTCAGAAATGGCTCACGCCTTTGATCACGGCATGCGGCACGTTGATCACTTCTGGTGTGCCATGAGCAGTGTGCCGTCGCTCCGCCAGCGGTTCGGGACACCCATGCAGGCCAGCATGGCAGAATTCGTGCTGATGAATCGCGAAATGAGCACCGAAGTGATTGCCGATGGCTGCCACCTCGCCCCCGAACTCCTCGAATTTGCCACGCGCATGCTCGGCCCCGAACGACTCTGTCTCGTCACCGACTGCAACCGCGCACTCGATCTGCCCCCGGGCCCATACATCTTCGGCCGTCAGGATTGCGGCACCCCCTTTCACAGTGACGGAAAAGTCGGCTGGGCTCCATCCGGCAGCCTCGCCAGCGCCGTCACCGGGATGGACCATATGGTGCGACAGATGCATCACTCCACCACAGCCGGGCTCCCAGCCGTCATCCGTATGGCCACACTCACACCCGCCGAACGCACCGGCATCCAGCACACACACGGCAGCCTCGAAGCCGGAAAAGTTGCAGATATTCTGATTCTTGATCAGGATCTGCAGATCCGGCAGATCATTCTGCAGGGAGAACCGGTGGAAATCTGATAAGCTCTGCAACATCACTTCAGGATGTTGCCTGCAGGTGATTTTGTGATGCTGCACCAGCAGATATTCGCCCACCACAATTCCTCTGTGCGGCTCCGCCGACTCCCCATCAAGGTCTCCGCATGCTCCCGAAACGCCCCCTGTTCGCTGCAATCCTGTTCATCACCGTCGTCAACTCATGCCGCTGCGCCGACGAATATCCCGCCACTTTTCGCATGCAGGAACTGGATCCGGCTGCCGGTCGTGTTGTGTATGCTGTGACCACAGCCGATGTTGATGGCGACGGCGACACTGACGCTGTGGCACTCACCAATAATCGCGTGGTCTGGTACGAACAGCCATCGTGGACACCGCATGTCATTCTTCAGGACCAGACTCCGCCGGACAATGTCTGCATTGCCGCACACGACATCGATGGCGACAGCCATATCGACTTTGCCATCGGCGCCGGCTGGACAAAGACCGGGACGCTGCACTGGATCAGCCGTTCTGCCAGCGGTGCAGGGCTCTGGCAGGTGCACGCCATCGGTGAAGAGACCTCCGTTCATCGCATGCGCTGGGCTGATGTGCTGGGAACTGGTCGCCCTCAGCTGGTTGTTTCACCGCTGAATGCCAGCAGCGGAAATGGCGTGCGGCTGCTGGCCGTTGAAATTCCCAAAGATCCCGCGGTGGAACGCTGGCCTGCCACAGTGCTCAACGCCCAGCTGAACCGGATGCACAACCACCTGCACCTCGACTTCGACGGCACCGCCCCGATTGACACCATCACCGCCAGCCGCGAAGGCCTGACACTCATTCAAAAGCACGGCGACAACTGGACCAGCCGTCTGCTCAGCCCAGGCAAAACGGGTCAGTCCGACATCAACCTCAACGGTGCCGGTGAAGTGCGTACCGGACGCCTGAAAAACGGCCGTCGCTGGCTGGCGGCGGTGGAACCCATGCACGGGGATCAGCTGGCCGTCTATCCGGAACCGGGCTCAACTGCGGGCGACGACAGGAGTTCTCCCTGGCCCCGCAAAGTCATCCATGAAGGATTCCGTCGCGGACATGCACTCGGGGCCGCGGATCTTAACGGGGATGGCACAGACGAGCTGATCTTTGGCCACAGTGACACACCTGAAAAGTTTGGTGTTGAGGTCTGGTGGAACACGGACGGCAGCGGCCAGCAGTGGCGTCAGCAGATTCTGGACGCCGGTGGTATGGCGACCGAGGATCTGACCGTCGCGGACCTGACCGGAGATGGACATCCTGATATCCTTGCCGGTGGCCGCGCGACAGGAAACGTCAGGCTGTACGTGAATCAGGGAACGAAATAGTCACAAGCAACACCCAGCATGGAAACAGCAGGGCCACCCACGCAAAGTCAGTGATAATCAGCAGCAGTACAGCACCGCACGGAAAACCGGCCATTGCCACCCAGCGGTGCAGCAGGCCCGATCGCAATCCCGCCGAAGATGTCACAAATGTAAAGACGGCTGCCATCCGAATGGCAAAGGGATTCATCAGCGCATAGACGGTTCCTCGGCTGACCTTCCAGGCATCATTTTCTGACCTCTGCAGGAGTTCCTGGGCAAACGCGTTCAACAATCCCTGAGCCCCCGCTGCGGACGAAAAAAGCATGGCCACAAACAGGAGTCCGCTGCCCAGAAAAACGGTAGCGGCAATTCGGTTCTGCGCCAGCTGCAGACGGACATCAATCAGCGCCATAAACCACAAAAACGCGATCCCGGTGAATGGCACGAGGTTGAGTGCCATGTGCACCTGACTGCAGCGTGTCGGATCCGCAAGCCACTCACCGGGATCTCGCGGGTCTGCGGGGACTGCGATCCGCAGCAGCGCCAGACTGGTTGCATACAGCGCTGCAAACACCACCCCGCTGGAAGCTGCCGCCTGCTGAAATCCCCAGCCCGGGCCAGCCAGTCTCGACCTGGCCCCCGATCGGGTGTCAGGGCCCTGCATGCCGCATCTCCTGCAGATCAGTCGCCGATTGCTCACTGAACCTATGTACTCTTTCGTCAGAACGTTTCTCCTCAGCCTCGAAATACACCTTTTTTCCGCCCTTCAGCGCCATCTCCTGGTCCACAGTGGCGAACAGATGCATCAGCCGTGCGATTCCGCCAGTCCAGCAGGTCTGATGGCTGGCACCAAGCCCCGCCCCGTTGTCCCCATGGAAGTACTCGAAGAACAACAGCAGATCGCGCCAGTGCGGGTCATCCTGAAACTTTCTGCAGCCTCCGTACACAGGCCGGCGACCATCCGGATCTCTGAGGAAGATTCGAGCGAGACGCCGCGAGATCTCGGCTGCCACCTCATACAGCGTCATTTGCCGGCCGGAACCGGTCGGACACTCCACCGTAAAATCTGTGCCGTAATACAGGAAATACTGAAGTAATGCCCGGATGATCAGAGAATTCACAGGCATCCAGATTGGCCCGCGCCAATTTGAGTTGCCACCAAACATCCCGCTGTCAGATTCAGCAGGCAGATAGCCAACTCGATATTCCCGCCCGCCCGCCTGAAACACGTAGGGCTGCTCTGCATGACAGCGGGACAACGACCGAATGCCGAACTCGCTGAGGAATTCGTTTTCATCCAGCATCCTTGCCAGCACGCGTCGCAGCCGATTTTCATCCAGAATCGACGCCAGTAGCCGGCCTGCAACACCAGGCCGGAGCGGATCATGAATCGCCGCGCGGATTTCCGGTCGTGATTCAAGAAATCGCACAAAACGCTCTCCCACTTCCGGATACTTCTTCATCGCCACTCCATCAAAGACCGTGGTCGCACACAGTGGCAGCAGCCCGACCATCGACCGCACTTTCAGACGCTGAGAATCGCCATTTGGCATCCGCAGTACGTCATAAAAGAACCCATCCTCCTCGTCCCACATACCGCTACCTCCGCCCAGATGTGTCATGGACGAGGCGATCCAGACATAATGCTCAATGAACTTCACTGCCATATCCACATAATCGGAATCGGTTTTGGATAACTCCGCCGCGATCTCAAGCATGTTCTGGCAGAACAGAGCCATCCACGCGGTTCCGTCCGCCTGTTCCAGATAGCCACCCGTTGGCAGCGGTGCGCTCCTGTCGAACACCCCGATGTTGTCCAGTCCCAGAAAGCCACCCTCGAACACGTTCCTTCCTGCGCGATCCTTGCGATTGACCCACCAGGTGAAATTCAGCAGCAGCTTCTGAAAGTTGCTCTTCAGCCACTCCCGATCGCCCTCACCCTTCTCACCCTGTTCCAGCCGATACGTAAAGATCGTCGACCACGCATGCACTGGCGGATTGACGTCCCCGAAATTCCACTCGTAAGCCGGAATCTGGCCGTTCGGGTGCATGTACCGTTCCCGCAGCATCAGTTTCAGCTGCTGCTTGCCAAACTCCATGTCGACCAGCGTCAGCGAAAGCACGTGAAAAGCCAGATCCCATGCCGCATACCACGGATACTCCCATTTGTCCGGCATCGAAATCACATCGCCGTTGTACATATGATGCCAGTGATCATTTCGGGGTGACACCTTACGCGTGGCCTTGAACGGATCCGAACCCCGCTCCTCAAGCCACCTGTCCACATCGTAGTAATAGAATTGCTTGCTCCAGAGCATTCCCGCAAGAGCCTGTCGCATGACATTGGCTTCATCTGCACTCAGAGACTGCGGAATCACGTCCCGATAAAACTCGTCCGCCTCCTCCCGGCGCAGGTTCATCAGCCCGTCAAAGGACTCAAACACTCCGGCATCACACTCCCTGCAGCTCCCGCCCTGCGGCCCACGATCGCTCAGTCGCAGCCGCATCACACAGCTCCCGCCAGCATCCACACGCAGGTGGTAATGGGCTGCAGCCTTTGTCCCGCGTTTGTCCGGATTGACGGCTGAGCTGTCGCCATTCACCACCGCATGATTGATGCTGTCCTTCACGTACGGGCTGCGATTCGGCATGCCAAACACCCGCTGCATGTTCGTCTCGTTCTCTGTGAACAACAGCGGGACGTCCCCCTCGCAACAGAGCCAGCGTTCGCCGAGGTGAGCCTCCCGCGCGCGGACCACACTGCAGCCGACAGGCCCCTCAACCTGCTTCAGCTCCGGTCGCTCAGCATCGCTGTGCCACGACCACTGATTGCGAAACCATAATGCAGGCAGCACATGCAGCTCTGCAGGCTCCGGTCCACGGTTGTGCACTGTAATCCGAATCAGCAGATCGTCGGGTGCGGCCTTCGCGTACTCCACAAACACGTCGAAATACCGGTCCTCATCGAACACCCCTGTATCCAGAAGCTCGTACTCGAACTCTCCAGGCCCCCGCCCGCGACTGGTCTCCACCAGCTGTGCATACGGAAAGGCCGCCTGCGGATACTTGTACAAATACTTCATCCATGAGTGCACAGGGGTGCTGTCCAGATAAAAGTAGTATTCCTTCACGTCTTCCCCATGATTGCTCTCACTGTTCGTCAAACCAAACAGCCGCTCCTTCAGAATCGGATCCCGACCGTTCCACAACGCCAGTGCAAAACACAGGCGCTGCTGGTCATCCGAAATTCCCGCCAGACCATCCTCTCCCCAGCGATAAGCGCGGGAACGTGCCTGGTCGTGAGTGAAATAGTTCCATGCATTGCCCTCTTCACTGTAGTCCTCACGCACCGTGCCCCACTGCCGTTCACTCAGATACGGCCCCCAGCGTTTCCATGCCATGCCCTGCTCCTGTGCCTCCCTCAGCCGAACCTGCTCACTGTTCATGCATCCCTCTCTTCAATGCCGGACGGCAGACCCAGCAGATACTTGTAATGCCCCGGGATCGGCTCCAGATCCGTCTCCGCCGTCGGGTCAATCGGCTGCCGCTGGTTCCACGGATTCTCCACATTTGGAAGCACCCAGAATCTCCCCGACTGATCCAGCACCACCCACTGATGCCGTGATCGATCCACATACAACGTCACCTTCGGTGTCCGTACGCGCAGCATCACACCCTCCTTCAACCTGGCTCCAGGAAGTCAGACTGGCGGGAGCAAACTGCACGCCAATCAGAGGTTCCTTCTCGCTAATCCGCAGCTCCCGCGCCGCGCAGACCCGAGACCACCTCAGTAACCCGCAGACAAAGGCAGAGGCACGTGTGCGATTCCGGAATCATGCCGCCACCGGCCGCACACACGTCTCTCCCCTTCAGGGCAGAGGTGGGCAGGTGACGTCGAGGAGGGTGATTTCTGTTTCGGGCGTGATGCGGACGTGGCCGGAGCAGGCTGGGAGCAGCCGTGTCTGGCCGAAGCGCAGCTCTGTGTGGCCGGTTTCCGTTTCGATGTGGGCTGAGCCGGCGAGGGAAATCAGGATGTGAAAGCGATGATCGCTGGGGAGTGAGAACGACTTGGGGGACTGATGGCGGAAGATGGTGAAGCAGCTGCAGTCGACGAGCTGTTCAAAGGCGTGATCATTGTCGCAGCATGAGTGGGGAATCACGGGTGCGACAGGGCCCTGCTGAAAATTGGTACAGGCGAGCGATTCGGGGATGTGGACAGGTCGAGGATTGCCATGGGCGTCGGTGCGCCCCCAGTCGTGCAGGCGAAAGGTCAGATTGCTCTGCTGCTGGATTTCGGCGAGGACCATGCCGGGCCCCAGAGCATGGACGGTGCCCGCTGGCACGTAGATGCAGTCGCCGGCGTGCACTTCATAGATGTGCAGCAGATCTTCCAGATCGCAGCCACCCAGAGCCTGGCGGAGCATTTCGGGGGTGACACCGGGTTGGAGTCCGCAGCAGATCCGGGCGCCTGGTTCAGCCTGCAGAATGACCCAGGCTTCCGTCTTGCCGTTTTCGACCGGGTTGAACGCTTTGGCCAGCTGGTCGTCCGGATGCACCTGAAGTGAGAGCCAGTCGTTGGCATCGAGGAACTTTACGAGCAGCGGGAACTGAGTGAGGTGCTGGTGTTGTCCCAGAAGTTCGCGGGGGTGGCGTTGGAGGATTTCGGGGAGCGTAAGACCCGCGAGGGGTCCATCGGCGACGCGGCTGGTGCCATCGGCATGGTCTGCGATTTCCCAGCTTTCGGCGTAGTC
>JBJTOM010000285.1:0-2901 GCA_046074585.1 Planctomycetota bacterium
TACTTATTTTCCCATGCCGACCAGTCGAAGGTGTCGAGAATCTCGTCGACCATCCGTACGGGATGACCGTCGGGGATTTTTTCTTCGAGGCTGGCAGGGATCAGCACGATCTGGTTTCTGGTGCCGGGCGGCTTCTGCCAGTAGCTTCCGTTGACCGCTTTCTGTGACATTTGGCTGCGTCCGTGACTTACGAGGGCTTCGGCTGGCGCCGTTTTCCTCAGTGTAACGCACTACGAGTGATATGTGTAGTGGTACTTAGGATAAATGTTGACTAAGTCGACAGCCTGCCAGGGGAGAGGGGTCGGGGGTGAGGGGTCAAAAACCCCCACACCGCCCCGCTGCGCCGCAATGGGACCCATGGGACCAATGTCAGGGCCCCTCGCCCGCGCGCGACCGTCGGCGCTCGGCCGTCCGTCACTGGGGGATTGACATCTCTCGCACGCCCCGGCCACATCCCACGGACGGCTCGCAGAAATCTTTGCCCGCGGACTGCCGTCCGGCGGCTCAAATCTTCTCTCCCGTGGAAGGAGAGGGGGGGGCAGCCTGCGTGCGGCCGAAGTCTATTGGCTGGTGTGAAACGCGAATGCGGTGCTTGACACCAAATCATTGGACGGGCAGAATTTTGGAGCGAAATCGACCCGGGCAGTTCCATTGCAGGCATGCATCTGCGGATGCGGAGGCTATTTGATGACCACTACGTACGGCCCGGAGTTCACTCGCTTCTTTCCTGCCATCGTGAAGGCTCTGCGGGAAATGGGTGGGTCCGGCACGACGTCAGAAGTCATTGATCGCAGCATTGAGTTGCTGGGCGTCACGGAAAATGAACAGAGCAGCGAACTTGCCAGCGGGTCATCGCGGATTCGCAATCAGGCCCAGTGGGCTCGGCTCTACATGGCACGTGGCGGGATTCTGGATTCCTCAAAACGTGGTATCTGGCGGCTCACGGAGGCTGGCAATTCCGTCGACCCCAGCGTCCATGACTGGCGCGCGATGTTTAGGTCTGTCCAAAAGACATACCTTGACGAGCGAAAGCAACGGGAGGAATCTGATGAGACTCCGGAAGACGATACTGACGACGGCATCGCACCAGCGGACGACTACCGATCGGAAGTGCTTACCATTCTCCGTCGATTACCACCCTCCGGATTTGAAAAGCTCTGTCAGAATCTGTTGCGTGAGTCCGGGTTTCAGCAGGTCACTGTGACAGGCAAGTCAGGTGACGGTGGTATCGACGGCATCGGGATCCTCCAGGTGAATGCATTCGTCAGTTTCAACGTGCTGTTCCAGTGCAAGCGCTACGCCGGGTTGGTCACGCCATCGCAGATCCGGGATTTTCGCGGGGCCATGGTTGGGCGTGCTGACAAGGGCCTTGTGATTACGACGGGCACATTCACGGTCGAGGCAAAGCGCGAAGCGCGCAGGGACGGAGCTCCTCCCATTGAACTCGTGGATGGTGAAGCCCTCGTGCGGCTGTTCGAGTCCCTCGAATTTGGTCTGCTCCCCCGCACCACCTATGACGTCGACACTTCATTTTTTCATCAGTTTCAGGAGTGACTGAATGCCTGCACCTGACCAGCCCTGGCTTCGGATCCTCCCGTGTCTGGATTCGGATGAGATGGCCGAATGCCGCCGGCGCGAGCTGGATCTGCCGCGCAGCAAAGCGGCAGCGCTTGGTGAATCGGCCGTTGAGGCCGCGCGGCTGGGACATTATGTTTCTGGCATCAACAGGACGGTCGACTGGCGACAGCTGGTGCAGGCCGCGAAGCAGGCCAGGGTCAGTCTTCCTCCGGACGCTCCCCTTCCCCAACCACCCACTGCCGCCTCGAATGAAACCCTAATCCAGGTGACGAACGAAACCACACTCGGGGCTGCTCAGCGACTGATCCGGCAAGGCATGAAACCTCTGGCGCTCAATTTCGCCAACGGAATTCAGCCCGGTGGCGGCTTTCTGACGGGTGCCCGAGCGCAGGAGGAAACACTTTGTCGGTCCAGCGCGCTGTTTCAGACTCTGGTCGGCGATCGGATGTATTCTGAGCATCGCAAGCGTGAACGTGCAGATTCCACCGACTGGGCGATCCTTTCACCGGATGTACCCGTGTTTCGATCTGACGATGGCACGGAACTGGAATCCCCCTGGCTGCTCAGCGTGATCTCCTGTGCTGCCCCCTACGCCCCGGACGTGGGGCAGCCTGAATCCGGAGACCTGCTGCAAAACCGAATTCGTCGCGTCCTTCAAATTGCGAATGCCTGGGGCTACTCCAGTCTGATCCTGGGCGCGTGGGGTTGCGGTGCCTTCGAGAACGATCCTTGCCGCACTGCGAAGGACTTCCGTTCCGCGATCGAACACGAATTCCGCCAGGTCTTCTCGCATGTCGTGTTTGCAATCACAGACTGGTCTCGTGAACGCCGATACCTTGGGCCATTTCGCGATGTGTTCAGGCCGACAGCGGGAGGGTGAAGCTCCTGCTGAGCCGCATCCCTGCTGCGAGCACTGCACAACGTCGCGTGCCTCCGCTGGAACACTGGCAAAGGTTCACAGCGCGAACCAGCAAACGGCGGATCGGCGTGAGCCTCGCCCTGGGGTGGTGAAACGGGGGTAAGGACAATTGAGATCGTCTGTCGGATTTCATGCAGACGCGCCGGCGGGCATCTTGCTGTACCAACTCTTACCTCACGCAAAGGCGCCAAGGCGCAAAGCTGGAATTGTTTGAAATTTGAACCTTCTGTCCTTCCTTTGCGTCTTTGCGCCTTTGCGTGAGACCAACATCACAGACCATGCCGATCGCGCCCTGAGCGAAGTTGAAGATCCCCGTCGTCGTGTAGGTGAGGACGAGACCGCTGGCGATGATCGCGTAGATCGCGCCCGTGCTCAGCCCGACGATCGTGAAGGTGAGGAACTTG
>JBJTOM010000286.1:0-4412 GCA_046074585.1 Planctomycetota bacterium
CCGCAACGCTCCGCATGGAGCCCTTCACGGTGCAGGCCAGACAGGCTGTTGTTCCGGTCACGCTCACAGCCGTTGATCCGGCGGCCGCTCCCTCCGATGCCGACTGGGGCCCCATCCTGATTAAAATCTCCGCCCCCGACGGCTCTGTTCCCCCCGCACTCGTCCAGCTCAACCCGCCACCCCCAAAAAAACAGGATAACGAACTCTTCCGCAGCCACCGCTCCCGCTCCGATCTGTTCGCCTCGGTCACGCCGGTCGCCGAATTCTCACTCGCCCCAGACCCCGTCTCCGTCAGTGTCACCCAGGGGGCCACCGCCAGCGTCACCATCCGTTCCGTCCGCGCCGCAGACTGGACCGTCCCCATCGAAATCGCCCTCGCCACCCCCGC
Organism: Planctomycetota bacterium; assembly: GCA_046074585.1. Taxonomy (GTDB): domain Bacteria; phylum Planctomycetota; class Planctomycetia; order Planctomycetales; family Planctomycetaceae; genus SXXK01. The sequence goes on from JBJTOM010000286.1 coordinate 389, forward strand.
CGACCAGCTCCCGCCGGGACTCACCGTCACAGGGGGGGCCATGGCCGCCGGCGAACTGGCCGTCACCATCACTGCCGCCGCCGACGCTGCTGTCGGGCCCTGCACTCTGTTCCTCCAGGGCAAATCAAAAAAAGACAAAGCGGAGCCGGTGCGACCGGTTCCCCCCATTCGTGTGGATGTGCTCGCCAAATAACATGCTCAATTGATTTTTTCCGGTTGATCCCCCTCAAAGGTGTTGCCATGAACTCCCGTATCCTGCTGCTCTGCATCGCTGCCTGGAAACTGGCCGTCAGCAGCGTTCTGGCCGACTTGCCCGTCAATGCCCTGCAGGTCCTTCCGGCCAACGTGCAACTCCACGGATCGCGCGCCGTGCAGCAGCTGGTGGTCACCGCCAACGCTGACACACCGGCCATTCACGACGTCACCGCGACCGCCCAGTACCAGGTTGAGAATCCTGGCGTCGCCACAGTGGTCAACGGAGTGATCCGGGCAGCAGGAAATGGCGAGACAATGATTCACACGTCCGCCGGCACCCAGAAAGTCTCCATCAAGGTCACTGTCACCGGCTTCGAAACTCCCGTACCCGTCGCCTTCCACACCGAAGTGCTCGCAGCACTCACCAAATCCGGCTGCAACATGGGAGCCTGTCACGGCTCTCCCTCAGGCAAAGGCGGATTTCGTCTGTCGCTCCGCGGTTACGATCCGCCGCTGGACCTAGTGACGCTGCGCGGCGAATACTTCAACCGACGCTCCAACGTGCTCAACCCCGACGACAGCCTCCTCCTGCAAAAGCCACTCATGGAAGTCGCCCACGGTGGCGGACGTCGCCTTGGCTATAACGACCCCTGCCATGAAGTGCTGCGGCAATGGATCGCTGAAGGCATGAAGGTCCAGGCTGCCGACGCGCCCCAGCTGGTGCAGATCGAAGTCTTTCCCAAACCCCGCGTGCTGCGGGACGGCGCCGACCAGCAGCAGCTGTTTGTCAACGGACACTTCAGCGACGGCTCCATTCGCGACATCACCGCACTCACCGCCTTCGATACCTCCGACGAGAGCATCGCCCGCATCACGCCCACCGGCGTCGTCACTCGCGAAGGCCGCGGCGAAGCCACCATCCTCGCCCGCTACCTCGAAAAAATGTCCACCACACAAATTACCTTTCTGACCGAACGCCCCGATTTCCAGTGGCCCGCTCCCCCTGAAGACACCCGCATTGATCAGCTCGTGTTCGGTAAACTTCGCCAGCTCCAGATTCAGCCCTCCGAACTCTGCAGTGATTCCGATTTCCTCCGCCGCGCCACTCTCGATCTCACCGGACGCCTCCCCACACTTGAAGAAACACAACAGTTCCATTCCGACGCCAGTCCCGGCAAACGCGCGGCTCTCGTCGACCGACTGCTGCTCAGCGATGACCACGCACGCTTCTGGTCACTCAAATGGTCCGACCTGCTCCGAGTCAACAGCAAACGACTCACCCGCTCCGGTGTCCACAAGTTCCGCCGCTGGCTGTTTGAAGTCGTGAAAAACGACGTGCCACTCAACTCCTTCACCCAGGAACTGCTCACCGCCACCGGCTCCACTCAGCAACACCCCGCTGCTGCCTACTGGAAAGCCAGCCGCGACGAAATTGATGCCACGGAAACCACCGCACAGCTCTTCCTCGGCATCCGCATCCAGTGCGCCAAGTGCCACAATCATCCGTTCGAGAAATGGACCCAGGATGACTATTACGGCACGGCGGCCGCCTTCAGCCGCGTCGGCCGCAAGGAAACCGGACTCCCCGACGACGAAATGATCTTCGTCAAATCCGGCGGCGATGTCACTCAGCCACGCACCGGTCGCACCATGAAAGTCCGACTCCTGCTTTCCGGTGATGTCGATGTTCCGGCCGATCAGGATCGCCGCGCCGTCTTCGCAGACTGGCTCACCAGCAACAGCAACCCCTTCTTCGCCCGGTCACTCGCGAACCGCATCTGGGGCCACGTGGTCGGCAAAGGCATCGTTGATCCCGTCGATGACTTCCGCGATTCCAACCCCGCCTCCAACCCGGAACTGCTCGACTACCTCGCCTCAGAACTCGTCTCCAGCGGCTTCAGCGGTCGACATCTCATTCGCACCATCATGAACAGCCGCGTCTACCAACTCAGCTCCCAGCGCAACAAGTACAATGCCGACGACGAAACCTACTTCAGCCATGCTTCCACACGAATGCTCACGGCCGAACAGCTGCTGGATGCCATCTGTGCCGTCACCGGTCAGCCCGAAGAATTCCCAGGCATGCCCCCGGGCACAAAAGCCATCGATCTGGTCGATCCGCCGGAAGGCCATAAATTTCTGCAGGTGTTCGGACAGCCCCAGCGCGAGCTCCCCTGCGAATGCGAACGCTCCACCGACAGCAACCTCTCACAGGCCCTGCAACTGATCAATGGTCCCACTGTCCACAACAAACTCCGCGCCGACGCCGGCAATATTCATCGCTGGATCACGGAAGGCAAAACCGACGCCGACATCGTCAACCTGCTCTACTCACTCGCCCTCAGTCGTCCCGCAACACCCCAGGAAGTCGAAATCGCAGCCGCCCACGTGAAGGCGTCAGAAGACCGTACCCGCGCCCTCGAAGACGTCGCCTGGGCCGTCATCAACAGCAAGGAATTCCTCTTCCAGCACTGACGGCCAGGCACCACTGCAGACAAACTCAAAACAGCCCGCCGGCAGCTTGCGAGGCGGGCTGTTGGTTTTCAATGCCGGACGACCTGAACCTGAACTCAGGCAGCCTGCTCCAGACCTCCATCCGCAGATTCATCCTCGTCTTCATAGACAAGGTAATAGATATTGCTGGCGGCCTCCTCCAGGTAGTGTTTCACGTTCTCGCTCTGAGCACCCTCGATCAGGCGATCCAGAGCCTCAACAATGCGATCCACTTCCTCGCTGCGGATTTCCTCGTAATCGTCCGCCTCGTCCATCTGCAGATGCTGTGACATCTTCTGACTCCTTCAACTCATCATCACATGAAGACGCAGCCACGCCGAAGCGGACTGCACCGTCCCGTTGGATTCCGGCGGTTAAATCGGTCCGCCCGGCGGACCGCCGAAATCCAAACCGCCGGAATTCAAGCAGTGGCGGCGGGTTCCGCTGACAAGCCTGCCCAGTTTTTCTGGTTCGCCAGGTTTTGCAGGCGAGGATCTGACGACCGGCAGTGAATCAGCAGAATCGGCCGATGTCAGCGCCGGTTGAGCAGTCCGTTGAGCGGTTGGGCGGCAGCCCCCGGCTGCGATTCGCACCGCAGGTGCGCGCCGCCGAAAGGCGTCTGCAGCTGCGTCTGCAGCGTCGTTCGCCCGCAGGTTGCCGCCATGCGGCTCCTGGGACGGAAAACCTCGCCCGCATTTCGCACTCTACGCAGTTGCACCCAGCTCCGCCGAAGCAACGAGAACCGCCCGTGGGAAACCGTTTTCCGGGAATCGGAATTCGGGAACGGCGGAATCTGCGGGTTCTGTTCCACACTCTGTCGCGATCAGGTCCACCAAATGCTGGCTTACCCGCATTCTGCGCGGTTGCCGTCAATTTTTTTGCTCTCTCAGGGTCACTTTGATGCCATTCAGTCTCCGCACGGTTCAGGATCAGCATGGTGTTTCCCCGGTCGATCGTGGCAGCGAACCTGTCCCCGTGCAGTCATGGATTCAAAAGGCTCGTGGCTGGTTTCGGCGGAAGTCGAAAAATCGGCTGCAATCCAGACTGCACGTCGTGAAGCCCTCCCGCAGTCACCGACGCACCCGGATCGAGGCGCTGGAAGAGCGGGTGTTGCTGTCCAACGACGTGGTTGTGGGTTTCGGCGACGTGTATGGCGTGCGTAGCCGGATCGACGTGGATCAGGTCGATAACTACACGCAGGAAGACGGCGGAACTCTGGAGATCGAAATCAACTCGACCACCAGTTTCGACCGCGTTCAAATCGCCGGCCAGGCGACACTGGATGGGCGTCTCAAAGTGCTGGTGGACCCGTCTTATCAACCTGCCGAAGGCGACA
>JBJTOM010000287.1:0-4664 GCA_046074585.1 Planctomycetota bacterium
CATCCACCGAGATCACTTCTTCCTGCTGCTCCTGAGATTCAAAGAAGAGGTGTTTGACAGCAATATAGATCAGGTAGGCGCCACCGAGCAGTTTGACGATCCGCCACTGCAGGAGGAAGCTGGCGGTGGCGACGGCCAGAATCCGAAACACAAACGCCCCGACAAGGCCGTAGGTCAAGGCTCGTTTCTGCAGGTGTTTGGGAACCCGGCGGGCCAGCAGACCCAGCACCAGTGCATTGTCGATCGACAACACGCCTTCAAGCAGCACCAGCAGCCCGACGACACCCAGGTCGCTGGCACTGAATGTCTGGTGCCAGAGCCCTGAAGAAACGCCACCAGCGGCAATGAGCAGAAACAACATGACTGGTTCCGAAGTGACCGCAGAAAGAAGGAAGCAGCGAAGGATACCGGCTGACGGGCGGGTTCGCCATAAAAACCGGGCCACGGAAGCGCCGATTCCCTCCCGAAAGTCACGGTTCCCTCGGCGAAACCGCCCCCCGAGCGTTCACTTTCGGGAAAGAGTGCCCCCCATCCCCCCTCTCCCCGCCGACAACCCTCAACTGTCGCACGTTCGCTGCCGTCCATCGGCCGGCGACTTCCGGAAAAAACGAGCGCGTGGAGTCGGTTGCATCCCTTGACGCAAAGCCTGTGCTGGATTGTGTTTTCGCAATCAGGTGCCATGCACCTTGAGTGCCCCTTTTGGGGCGTTTTGGTGGTGAGACCACTCCCTCACGGTCGCGGCTCGTTTTGTGCCTGGCGTCCAGCCGGGAGGGCGAAGCTCCTGCTGAGCCGCATCCCCGCCACGTCACGCCACAACGCAATCACCGAGCCGCGCCCGTGAGGAAGCGGGGTACCCAGTGGAAACAGATGACGTTCTGAAGTTGGAGGTGGCGAATGGCGAAGTGAGAAGTGAGAAGTGAACAGTGGGACGCGCTGCTGAGCCGTCGGACGGCAGTCCGCGGGCAACAGCACAGCCACGGCCTTCGTGGGAAGCGGGGCAGGGGCTGGAGCGAGCGAGTGAGAAAGTGCCTGATCAGGTGCCATGCACCTCGAGTGCACCTTTGGGGCGTTTTGATGGCGGGAACACTCCCTCACTGTCGCGGCTCGGCAGGGCTGTTTGCCGGGTGTCGGCAACGGTTTAGGGATTGGTGTGTGGAGCCCTGTCGTAACAGGAATGGAGGCGCCCGGAGTCGGTCTCTGGGGAGAAGGAGTCGTGGGCGGCAGGAGGCTGGTTTAGAGTGAGGGCAGTGTCATGATGCGCGCTTGTGGTGGCTGGCTGCGGGGTGTCAATGGGTGTGTGGTCGCATGGCTGGTGCTGGCCACGGCGGTTCAGGGGCAGGAGGAGCTGCGGCGGATTGCAGAGGCGGTTGGATCGCCCGTATTTTCCTCTCAGGAGGCCTCTCGAGAGGCTTTTCGGGATGAAGTGGTGATGCTGCGTCAGGAAATCGCCTGGCAGGTGCTCGCGGTCAGCTCCTCCACCAACGCGCGACTGAATGACTTCCGCCAGGCACGGCTCCAGGATTACGGGGCCTGTCATGATTCGCTGCTGCGGATTCGCGCACTCGATTCCAATGTGCCGGACATCGCCGGTCTGGCCGTGGCAACCCTCCAGGCATCCCCGGCACTCTACAAGACGGCCGAAGCGTCGCTGAATGAAACAGATGCAGCGCTCACGACCAACGATCAGATTTCGCTGGCTGAACTGGGAGCGAAGGCTGCAGAAGAGCTGATTCGTGCCGGCCTGAATGCCTGGGAAGCCAGCGAAGAACGTGACAATTACCGACGACTCTACCGGGCGGCCCGCAGAAATGCGCTGGAACTGGAACCGATCGTTCGCGATGCCTGCAAAGCCGGCCCGAAGAATCACTACGGGATCGGTGTGGTGGTCCGGTTTGAAAACGACGGCCAGCACTGCATCGTCGACGAAGTGATGTCGGGATCACCCGCAGAGTCAGCCGGTCTGCAGGCCGGCGATCGCCTCGTGTCCGTGGACGGAACGTCCCTGAATTCTGAAAACGTTGCCACCACTATGGGACTCAGCCCCACTCCTTCCACCACGCCGCTCAAGCTGGAAATCGACCGCCAGGGAACCCGGGTGTCCGCAGCGGTCAGCCGCACTCTCCCCGTCCCGAAGTCCGTCATGCGGGCCAACATCGATGGTTCAGCCGGTGCCTGGTACTCGTCCGATGAACTCTACCTCACCAACCAGTCCGGTCAGGATCTGACAAATGTGTTTCTGTTTGTCCACCTGAAAGGCCGGCACGGAGCCGATGATGGCACCGATGACCACATGCACTTCATCCGGGAATGGAAAGCTGATGAAACCCGCGTCATGCGGTATCTGTCAACAGCCATCGAAGGCATCGCATCCAATGAGTCGGTGGACTTCATTCATACAGTTGACGTTCGCCTGTATTCCGATCAGGTGGCGCAGACAGAGTCCTTTGACTACTCAGAAGCCGCGTACAGCTCTGACCTGATGGCCTATATCAAGGATCGCGAAATCACTGCGCTGTGGTATGAGTATCCGGAAGATCACTTTTTCTTCGACAGCGGTGTGCAGCTGAAAACATCTGACGGCAGCCGACATCCGGCCAGCGGCGCAACAGTCACGGCACAGGGTTTGTTTCGGTCCGAGTCCCGCTATTTCAGCTTTACCGGCGGGCGCTTCGACGGCGATGAATATCTCAGCGCAAATGACTTCGACGAACTGGGAGTACAGACATATAAAGTCACTCTCCACTTCCCCGGAACCAGCCAGACCGTGGAATTGAACTTTCAGCGTTAGAAGTCCCACGCCAGTCGCATCCCGAATCCGTCATAACTGCTGCCACCCGGTGTGAACACGGTATCGCGAATCGTGTGTGTGTAATTGCTTTGGATCTTCATGCTGGGATTGAGGAACCAGTTCAGGCCGACTGTGACGTCCTGCAGTCGGCCTCCGTTTAACCCGGAATCCACAAGGCACAGCTGGTTGTATCGAGCACCCAGCTGAAAGCCTCCCAGAGCCCCCGCCTCCCCGAAATTCTCGTGCGGAGACACACGCCCGAACACGCCCGTCTTCCGTTCATACTCCCGGTGCTCGCCCGTCAGAAACCAGAGCACCTCAGCGTACCACCCGTAAAAGTACACGTCACCCAGATCCGCCACCGGTGCGGTCACTCCATTCCCCACCACATTGCGATTCCATGCCCCGGTGTACTCCGCCTGAAACAGCAGCGAATCCAGCTGCTGGACAAATTCCAGACCCCCGTACTGCACGTCGGTTGTGCTGAAGAGTCCCGTCGTGGCCAGCGTCGGATTCACTCCGCCCAGTCCATTCCTGAGCGAACCGCGGGCGCGATACTGAGCCTGCCCGTTGTTCGGATCACGGAAGCTCCCTGAAACACCGACATGAGTCAGATAGCGGCCTTCGTCTTCATACCACAGCAGTGCCGTCAGGCGACTTGTCCATGCATATTCCCCCTCGCCGATTCCATAGCCAAACACGTTGGTGTTGTTCTTGAAGAATCCCGTGGACCACGTTCCCTGCTCATCCGCCCACGTGTCGTAAACCACAATTCCCGGTGTGAAACCGTTGTTGAATGCCCCGTAGAAGATGTCCTGGTTGTATGAGCGTTCCATGAAGTCCAGATACCGACTGCTCGTCAAATGCTCGAAACCCATCGGCTCCTTCACATCACCAACGCGGACATTTTCGACGAACGGCACTTCCCGGAACGTGACCCATAAATCCGTCGGCGCCGGCACACCGATCACCGTGGATTCCGACGGTGGTGCTGGAAGATTGTCATTCACCGAATTCACAAAGTCGAATTCCGCACACCAGTCGATGACCTCGTACATCGTTCCGTCCGCTCGCAGACGCGCTCGACGAAACCCAATCGCGTCCTGATCCGTGAACACTCCGCTGCCCGCCAGCGCCTGCCGGTCGTCAGACAGAAAGACACTGTCAAACTGCACGCGGCCTCCAACATGGTACTTGAAACGCTTGTCCTTCGACACCGCTTCAAAACCGTGATTCCACCTGGCAGAAAAAGCTTTCGGGTCTTCCTTTGCCGCCGGAGCTGCGGGCGCGGGTGCGGGCACTGCAGGCTCCTCCACGGCAGAAATCGGTGTCGCCAGCAGGCTGTCGCGAGCCTGAAGCTCCGCCAACTCTTCACGCAGCTGCCGGTTATCCGCCTCGATCTGCTCAAGACGACCCTGCAATGAACTCAGGTCGTCAGCCCTCAGAACACCGGTGGCGGTCAGAGCAAGGAAAAATGCAGCCCAGTGCCGACGATTCATAAACATAGGGATGTCCGATGGATATCCAATGAAGGTTCGATGAAGATCACGCCGGATATTCGTCAAAAACATCAAAGTCACTGCGACCGGAATTGTTAAGAATGCTGAAACATGGTGTATTACACTGCGCACGTGTTTCCAACTGTTTCCCGACCGGCCGTTTCTGCCCAATCGCGTTTGCAGCACTCTTCGCCCGCGGACTGCCGTCCTGCGGCTCTGCACTGTCAGCGGACGGGCGGAAGCCCCCGGCTGTGTTTCGCACCGAAGGTGCGCGCACTGCCATGGACTCTGCCACCGCGTCTGCAGCACTCTTCGCCCGCGGACTGCCGTCCTGCGGCTCTGCACTGTCAGCGGATGGGCGGAAGCCCCCGGCTGTG
>JBJTOM010000288.1:0-7094 GCA_046074585.1 Planctomycetota bacterium
TCGGTGCGGGTCTCGGCCTCTGCGCGACCGTGATCACCATCGGTGCTCGAGTGCTCGGCGCAACCACTGATGCGGGCGGGGTGACCCAGGTTCTTCAGGTTTTGCCCGGGCTCGATATCGCCTTCGCGGCAGAGCCACTCGGCCTGCTCTTCGCCAGCATCGCCTCGATACTGTGGGTCGTTACCACCGTTTATGCGATTGGTTATCTGCGCGGCAACGATGAACCGCGACAAACCACGTTCTTCGCGTTCGCCGCCGTCGCGATCGGCAGCAGCATGGGCATCGCCTTTGCCGCCAATCTGTTTACCCTGTTTCTCTGTTACGAAGCGCTGACGCTCGCCACCTACCCGCTCGTGGCCATGAAGGGCGACACAGCCGCGCGGCGGGGGGCACTCATGTTCGATCAGATCCGCGATCGTGTGAGTCATGCGTTCCTGAACCTGGGGACGGCGGGCCACTTCGTCAACCACGCGGGCCAGCTTACTCAGGCCGGTCACACGTCCACGGGGGATATAGCCGACGTGAGCCCGGCCCATGAACGGGAGCAGGTGATGTTCGCACATGCTGTTGAAGGAAATATCGCGAACCAGCACCAGTTCGTCGTACTGCTCGTCGAAAACCTTCTGCAGATGTCGTCCCGGTTCCATGTGCAGACCCCCGAAAATTTCGGCATACATCCGGGCCACTCGTTCGGGCGTTTCACGAAGCCCGTCCCGGTCCGGGTCCTCGCCCACTGCCAGCAGAATCTCGCGAACAGCCCGCTGGATGCGGGGCTGGTCCACATTGCGGCATTCGGGAGGCAGCGCGCCGCCGGCAAGAATGGCGTTGACGTCAGACATCGGGGGATGAACTCCAGTTGAGTGTATCGGTGGAAGGTGGGTGCTGAGCCGCCGGACGGCAGTCCGCGGGCAACGGTGCGAAAGATAATAACCGAGCCGCGCCCGTGAGGAAGCGGGCCACCCGAGGCTGGGTCATGCTTCGAGGAGGGGGGGGGCGAATGGCGAATGGCGAAGTGAGAAATGGGAAGTGGGGGAGATAAGTTCCTTGGTGGGGACGTTGGAGGGCGCTGGACCCCTCACCCCCGCCCCCTCTCCCCTGGGAGGGGAGAGGGGAGAATGGATTCTATTGTTTGTGTGGGGGAGTGAGACAGGGGATGCCGGAGGGATTCCTGGGAGTTCTGGTGTTTTGCGGCGAAATTCCGTTGTGGCGGGAATTTCGGGTTTCCCACAGCCCGGGAATGCTGGGATGTAGCTGTTGACCCGCTACACTACGGGTCTGCAGGCTGGGGCGTCTGCCTGCCGCCTGACGGAGACAAACGCGTCACAAGACTCTTCAGACAAAAGGCTGTCCGCATCCGGAGCTCGGATTTTGGGGCAGACAGGAACGGAACACCATGACAGAACGGCTGCTTGAAGGCAGGGTGGCATTGGTCACGGGCGCAGGCCGGGGCCTGGGGCGTGGGTTCGCTGAACATCTGGCGGCGCTGGGCTGCAAAGTGGGCGTGCATGGGATGCGGGAAAACGGTCCGGCCGAATATGGTGAAGGCACAACGCTCACCCAGACCGCTCTCGACATCGCCACCGCCCACAACACCCGCACCTGTCGGCTGCTGGGGGATCTCACGAACCCGGCAGATGTGCAGCGTGTCGTGGCTGAAACCTGCAGCGAGCTGGGACCGATCGACATCCTGGTACACAACGCGGGTGGCGACATTGCGGCCGCCGGTGGGAAGCCGAACCCCAACGACTGTGTGCACATCAAGCTGGAAGACGTCCGTGCCGTGCTCGATCGCAACCTGCTCAGCACCATCCTCATGTGCCAGGAAACGGCAAAGATCATGATGCCCCGCAAGACCGGGCGGATCCTCACGCTCAGCTCCATTTCCGCCTTCCGCGGCATTCCTTCCAGCTCCATCTATGCCACCGCCAAAGCCGGTGTCGTGGAATACACGCGATGCCTTGCCGAACAGCTCCGCAGCTTCAACATCAATGTCAACACGCTGGCTCCCGGCGATACGCGCACCGGTCGTTTTCTTGGAACCCGCAAGGTGGAAGACGCTCGTCTGGCCACCGACGGAACACTCGACCGTATCGGGCTCGTGGACGAAGTGACTCGCGTCGTCGAATTCTTCGCGGGGCCACTGGGCGCTTTCGTCACCGGTCAGGTACTGCGAGTCGACGGTGGCTCGCAAATCTGGCCTGCCTGAACTTTTCCAGCCGGCGTCTTCAGTGCTCCTGATTCCCTCGCACGCAGCCGCAACTGCACAGGTCAGCAGACATGCACAGGGTGGTAGTGGATGAGCCATACAAGTTTGTGCCTCCATACCGCAAACGCTGGTTCTCGTGGCTCTTTAGACTCTGGCTGCGCCCTTTTCTCCGTCGTCGCTACGGGCTGATTCAGTTTCACTACGAAGGCCTTGATCAGCTCCGCAGCAGCCTCAAAGCCGGCCACGGAATTCTGCTCTGCCCCAATCATGCGCGGGATTCCGATCCCATGCTCATCGGCATGCTCTGCCGCAAAGTTCCCTGCCACGTATTCTCGCTCGCCAGCTGGCACCTGTTTCGGCAAAGCCGTCTTGAAAGTCTTGTCATTCGGCTGCTCGGTGGCTTCAGTATTTTTCGGGAGGGGCTGGATCGCGAGGCTCTGAACGCTGCTGTTGACATCGTGGCCACGGCTGAACGGCCGCTCGTGATCTTTCCCGAGGGTGTCATTTCGCGGTCCAATGATCGTCTGCTGGGGCTTATGGACGGCGTTTCGTTTATCGCCCGCACAGCCGCTCGTCGCAGAGCCGCGCTCAATCCCCCGGGACAGGTCGTCATTCATCCTGTCGCGATTCGCTACCGGCTTGTCGGTGACCTGCAGCAATCCGTCGGCCCCGTACTCACACAGCTGGAAGAGCGGACGTTCTGGAAGACCAACGAGCATCTGCCACTGCTCCAGCGTATCCGCCTGCTGGCCCGCGCTCTGCTGGCCAGCCGTGAAGTGGAAATTCTTGGCGATTCCCGCACGGGCCCCATGCGTGCTCGAATCCAGCACCTCATGGATGCGGTCCTGCACCCCTGCGAGGAACGCTGGCTGGGTGGCCCCAGACAGGGTGATGCCGTGGGACGCGTGAAGGACCTGCGGACGGTCATCCTCGCCGAACTCCTGCAGCAGAAACTGTCTCCCGAGGAGGTCGCCGAACGCTGGCGATGTCTCACCAACTGCTACTACGTGCAGACGCTGTCGCTCTACCCCGAACATTACCTCGACGACGACGGCGCCCGCGGTTCACTCACCCCCGAACGCATCGCCGAAACGGTGCATCGGCTGGAGGAAGACCTGACCGACCGCATCACGCTCCGACCGGAATGGAAAGTTGAGTTTCGCATCGGAGCGGCCATTCCCGTGGAAGTCGGCCGCCGCTCACGCGATGCCGATCCCACGATGCAGCAACTCCGCACGCAAATGCTGCAACTTCTGGGAGTCGAAGACTGGTGGCCCCCTGAACCCCAGGCGGCTGTGACTCCACCAGCGAACCCGCAGAAGTGATTCGGCAGGGCTGAAAATCCGCCGGCCAATTCAGCGGACAGGCGTGTCAGTTCCAGTGAGACTTGACCGCACTCTGACGGCAGCAGGAATGCAGTTTTGGAACCTGGCACGTCCGGTACTGAGCGGCAGTTTTGGGGTGGGGCTGGGCGGCGTTACGCATCCTTTCACCCCGGGGTTGAAGGAACTGGCCTTACAGGCGGCAATCCTGCTGATGCGTTTCCGGCCGATGCATCGTGACCGCGCTTCCGCTCCCGGTTCGCCGCTCGCTCAGGACGCGGCACCCGGCTCCGGCGGAGCCCCTCGCAGCAGCTCAAAGGCACGGCGCTGCAGTGGGTTTGTCTCAGTCAGCTGTATAAAGACAGCCTTCGTGCCGTTGAAGCGAACCGTGTTTCGACAGACTTCGAAATGCCCGCTCGACGCTGGAAAGACTCTTGTAACCGGTGACCGCCTCCTCGGATGTCATTGGCTGCACAGTCATTGATGGCTGTTCGCGACGGGTTGTCGCCTGGGACATCGCGGCAAAAATGGGTGAAGAGGAAATCGAGATCCTGCTGCAGCAGGGGCGTGAGCGTTTCCCGCATGCTCATCCGCGGATCAGCTCTGACAACGGCCCGCAGTTCATCGCGAACGACTTCAAACAGTTTGTGAAGATCATCGACGACACGAAGAGGGCGGTCGGCAGTTTCGCGGAGTGCTGCAACACTCAGCGACTGCGATCGGCAATCGGCTGCGTGACGCCGCTGGACTCGATCGAGGGCCGTCAGAAGGCGATTCCGGATGAGCGTGATCGAAAGCTCGAAGAGGCCCGACAGGCACGAGCGGAACGCAGAAGGCAGGAAAAATCTGCGATGCCCCGAGAAGCCTCGCGACAACCGCCGGACTCTGACGTACCCTCAAACGTCTCACAGGAGGACAGGGCTCTGCCGGGAAGCAACCCGAGCGCCTGAGAGATGCCGTTGACAGGTTCTCTGAACCGAACAGTGCCGGGCTCCGGCCCGGCACTGTGGTTGCCTTCGGCAGCCACTCGTGTTTCCATTAGCGCCACGACAACCAACAGCCCGGGCGAGCAGCCCAAACCTGCTGATGGCCTCCCGCGGGTCTGGGGGCTGGCCCTGGGATGACGAAACGGCGTGAACACGGGCACACTGGGGTATTTCAGTTCCGCCCGCCAGTTGACATCCCGCGGCCGGATCGAGCTGCAAAAACGCTGTGTGGCGTGCGGCCGATGTCAATCGGCCGGTGCAGCCCTGCAGAGCTTTGTCGGCCGCAGCAAGGACTGTTGGTCACACGCAAAGGCGCAAAGGTTGAAGCTTGACAGAGATGTGAAACTCAAGTGTGCTTTCGCTGGCGCCTTTGCGCCTTCGCGAGAGACAATGCCCCTGCCGAGTACCGAAAGGATTCCGGGTCTCACGCAAAGGCGCCAGGGAAGAACAGGTGGTGCGGATTTCCGGAGTTCATCACTTCCGCCTTGGCGCCTTTGCGTGAGGTCAAAGCTGGGACAGAGAAACCGGAGCAGCGTTACCGGGGGATTGACATCTCCCGCACGCCTTGTCACGTGGGGCGTGAGTCCGAAGGGCGACCTCCGGTGTACTTAACACCGTTTCGTCATCCCAGGCTGGTCCTCAGCATCCCTCCAGACAGCGACCCCAAAATCTTCCCCCCTTTTTTCAATATCTCGCCACAGGCCAAACTCTGAGTTCCGTCTGACCAGTACGCGTTGTACCTGGCAGCGGTCGTGGCGGGATCGGGGTGGCTCCCCAGTCGGTTCATCGAGCCAAAACATTTTTTCGTCATTTTTTCTCCGGCCGGATGGTGTCGCGTGTGAGTCCTGCAGCGGCTGCTGAGTCTGCGTTCTGCAGGGACAGACCGCGGAGTGGCCACATCACCAGGAGACGGACCATGCCGGAAACATTTGCAGAGGTTTTGACGCGGGTGGAGGCGTTTCAGTTTGATTCCGAGCCGCGAACTCTGACATTTCAGCAGCGTCTGGCCCGGGAAAACCGCTGGAGTCTGCCGTTTGCCGAACGCGTCATTCGGGAATATCGCCGATTCTGTGTGCTGGCCGTCTGCTGTGGCCATCCGGTGACGCCCAGTGAAGAGGTGGATCAGGTGTGGCATCTGCACCTCACGTATTCGCGTTCCTACTGGAATCACTTCTGCCCGGACGTGCTGCACAGACCGCTGCATCATGACCCCACCGCCGGCGGTGCAGCGGAGGGCATTAAATTTCAGCACTGGTATGGAAAGACTCTGGAAAGCTATGGGCGACTTTTCGGGGAGTGTCCACCGACAGACATCTGGCCGTCTGCTCAGCAGCGGTTCGCCCATGCCGGTGACTGGTGCTGGGTCAATCGGAGCCGCGTCTGGATCCTGCCACGTCCAGCTGCAGCGCTGTGGTCGATTGACTTTCTGTCGATCGGCATGCTGATTTCGCTGGGGGTGTCCGGGTGGTTGAGCCGCTTTCAGGACATTTCTTTCATAGGTGTTTTTCAAATCACCGTCGTGATTTTGATTCTCGGCTTTTTTTTACTCGATTTGATGGCAGACTCCCTTTCTGTTCAGGCGACTGATCAGATTTCTCCGGATCGCGTGCCGGACGAATCCCCCTCAGACACGACCGGCGATCTGCTGACTCAGACCCATGCAAAGCTCGAATACCTTGCGGTGCTGATGGAGGGAACAAATCACCTCGCAGCGCTCTCGTTTGCCCGCCTGCTGCAGGAAGGGCGAATTGAGGCGGTGCCGGACCCGGCAGAGGCGTCCCGGCGGACGATCGTCGCCGTACCCGGTCGGGCTCCACTGGGCCCCTCACTCGACGCCGAGCTTTACGGATCGATCGGGAGCGGAAAACCGGCGGCGGAGTGGCAGGTGATCTTTGACCGGCATCGCGTGGCCATCGAAAAGGAAATGGCCACACGAGGACTCATTCGACGCGGTGACCAGCCGATTGTGATTCTTGTGGTCCACGCTGCTGTCACCTGCCTGCTGATCGCCATCGGAAATCCGATCACTTTTCTGCTCGGTATGCTTTCGCTGATTGCGTTGTGGCCTGTGTATCAGCTGATCAAGCGCCTGTTCAGGCACACAGCGACAGGCAGGAAGCTGTTTGGGGCTGGTGGCCGTCGATTTGAGGGGCTTCTGCAGAAAGAACCCGACAACGTTCTCGTCGGTGTGGCACTCCAAGGGTTTACGGCTTTCGAGCGGCTGGGAGATGCCCGTGAAATTCAGTCGGCTTGCCTGCGTGAGCTGGGATTATCCACGAAAACCTCGTCTGACGACAGCGGTGGGAGCGCAGGCTGTGGCGGCTGTGGCGGGTGCGGCGGCTGTGGCGGCTGTGGCGGGTGACGCCGTCTCAGCCGCCGGACGGCAGTCCGCGGGCCAGAGCAATGCGTGGCGCCGGGACGGTGTGCAGCGAAGTGAGAAGTGAGAAGTGGGGCGTTGCTGGGTGTTTGACCCCTCACCCCCGACCCCTCTCCCCTGGGAGGGGAGAGGGGAGACGTTATGCTTCGATCAATCCTTCACGAATGGCCCAGCGGCAGAGGTCGACACGGTCGGCGGCTCCG
>JBJTOM010000289.1:0-33079 GCA_046074585.1 Planctomycetota bacterium
TGTTTGCAGGTTGCATCGGCGAGGATCGCGTGACGGTGCAGGGGGAGCGATTCAGGGCCGCACCGGCCGATGGACATCGGTCGCGCGCCCGACGAGTTCCGCGGGTGCCAGAGGATTCTGCAGGTTGACGCGATCACGTCCGACGAAGTCGATCAGTTCGGGCAGGTCATAGTGCTGCAGAGCGCCGTGGACGATGTTGACGGACTGATTGAATGAATCGTCAGCCTGTACGAGTGCTTCCCAGGAGGGCAGCATGTGTCGGAGGGTGATGCTTTTGAGGGGGACGCTGGTGAGTGCGGCGGCGTGGAGTGCCGGGATGGCAGCTTCGCCGATGGCGATGATTTCGACGGCCTCAGGACTGCTGTTGCCGGAGCTGTTGGCGAGGTATTGGAGCCAGGCGAGGGCATCGTCTGTGCGCAGGCCTGGGAAGCTGCGGCCCATCAGAAAGGCGGTGAAGATTTCGAGATTATCCGGTCCGAAGCGTCCGGCACCGAAGGCGCGTTTGTTGTGACCGGTTTCGGTTTCACCGATGCCACGCAGTTCAGCGGTGAGTACGAGTCGTCCTGCGCGGACAAGTTGCCGGATGGGGCCGTCCGCCGCGGAATCTTCCTGCATGCCGGTTCCGTGGAGATAGAGCACAGGGGTTCCGGTGGGCTTTGCGGGCATCCAGGCGATGGCAGCGATGCTTACGGTGTCAGTGACCTGCATGGAGAGTCGCTGGATGCTGACGTCTCCCTGCTGCTGGCTTTGACCACGTGTGACAGTCCGGACTGTTGCGGATGCTGGTGCGTTTGCCGAGGGCGTTTCGGCGGCGATGGTGGAGCGAATTGTGTGTCGTTTGGCATCGGGGCTGAGGGCATTCCATGTGGCAGCGCGGGTTTGACGGAGTGCTGCGGCGGTGGCGGTGTTGATCTGGAAGGCGGTTTGTTCACCGGGCAGCAGGAGCACCTGACCGCGGGGAGTGCACTGGAGCTGGGCTGGGGTCCAGTCGGGCAGTGTGAGGTTGCGGAGTTCTTCATCGGTGAAATGGTCGGGGAGTTCAGGAATTTCGCGGACGACGACATCTTTTCCCAGCAGCCAGCGGCTCATGAACTGTGTGGCGGCTTCCCGCAGCTGGAGCGTGAAGCCGTGCGGGGCATCGGGGGCGGCGATGTCCATGCGTTCCGGATATCCCATGCGGGAATAAAACCGTTTGGCATCGCGAAAGACGTCCATGGTTCCGTTGAAATCGAAGGTGGCGTCGCGTGTGGCGGCGCAGATCAGCGTGGGCTT
The DNA here is from genome assembly GCA_046074585.1 of Planctomycetota bacterium. Taxonomy (GTDB): domain Bacteria; phylum Planctomycetota; class Planctomycetia; order Planctomycetales; family Planctomycetaceae; genus SXXK01. The sequence continues at coordinate 1,273 of JBJTOM010000289.1, forward strand.
TGGAGCCCGCATGATGCAGTAGTCGGCCTGATCCAGCCCGAAGGCGATTTGTCCGGCAATGTTCTGTTCACCGTCCTGGGGGCCCCGGGTTTCGAGCAGTTTTTTGAAGGTGGTAAGGTAGCAGCCGGGGGCGGCGGCAAGAATGCGGTCATCGAGAGCCATGAGATATGCGGTTTCGGTGCCGCCACCGGAGTTTCCCGTGCAGCCAATGCGATCCGGAAGAATATCGGGGCGACTTTGCAGATAATCAATCACGCGCATGCCGTCCCAGATGCGGAACTGAGCGATATTGCCGCCCACCAGGGTGCTGCCGAGTCCGACCAGCGTGTGTTCTGTGGTGCAGAGCAGCCGGACGCTGGGATGCGGTGTGCTGACGTGTGGAGCGTCTTCAAAGGATGAATGTTCGTGGGCGGTATCGAGCACCTGATAGCGTTCGCCCTGCCCGATGGGGTCATAGCAGATGGCGGCCATCCCGTTTCGTGCGAGCAGTCGGCAGACGAGCTGATACTGGCCGGCGGCTTTGCCGTCGTGGCTGTGTCCGCAGGGCACGAGCACGGCAGGCCAGGGGGCCGGCGATGCCGGCAGGTAGAGATTGGCGGTCAGATGAAAGTTCGGGCGTGTTTCAAGCAGCAGCTTTTCAATCCGATAACCGCTGCCTTCCAGGGTGCCGACGATGCGGGGGTTGAGCGGGGTGCGTGCCGGCAGACCGCCAATCTGTTTCAGTAAAAACTCTTTCCGCGACTGCTGCCAGTCCCGCATCGCAGCTGCACTTTTGAGTGCGGTTTCAAACGCGGCAGCACGGCGACTGACGTGAACGTTGAATTCGGCAAGCAGCCAGGCTTCGAAGTGTCCGGCTGGGGTGTCCTGGGCGGTGCTGTTGCCGGAGCAGGTCAGGGTGACAAGCAGCACGATGAGGAGTGGGAGACGACGCTGCATGGGAAGGTTTCGCAACAGGGGTTGGGGCTGAATCCGGAGACCGCCGCGAATTGTGGCATGTTTCACCGGTTTCTGCATCACTGAAGCGTTCTGTGAATTTCCTGTGAACACAGGCCATGTGATCAGTCCTGAGGGCCGCGTGTCCCAGTAGAATCTGCAGGAGTCCCGGTCCGGTGAACCGGAGCATGGAGGGGAGATTCCGGAGCCAGTCGGTTGCGAGGCACACATGACCCAGTGGTATTATCAGTTGCTTGGTGAGGAATTTGGTCCGGTCTCCGCAGCAAGTCTGCGGCAGCTGCTCATCGACGGGACTTTGGGAAATTCTGATCAGGTCAGAAATGTGGAATCCGGTGACTGGATGCCGTTGTCGGCTGCCGGCATTGACGAGGCGGATGATGGCACTGCGACAGATTCTTCTGAGGACCTGTCTGATGTGGCGCAGGAATTGTCAGAGCTGAATTTCGAGTTTGAGGAGTCCGGGGCTTCGCCGGCTGCTGCGGCGGCGCGAAAGCAGGGATCAGCGGTTGTTGATCGGCAGACAGGCCCTGCTCAGTACTACTATCAGTTTTTCGGGCAGACCCTGGGGCCGATTCCGCTGGACACATTGATTCGGATGGCGGAAGCGGGGCGACTCCAGGAAACAGATCTGGTGCGGGGGGAAGAGGATTTTCTGTGGCAGGCGGCTGGCGAGTTTTCGGAGTTGTCGGCGGCGTTTTTGCTGCGGATGCCGGAGACACCTGCGGCTGCCGCAGCAGTGCCTGCTGCACCTGCAGCGACTCCCGCGGTGGTGGCTTCTGAACCTGTGGCGGAAGTGGCTCCGACCCCTGCTGCTCCTGCGCCCGCACCGGTGGCAGCTGGCGTGGCACCGGTCGTGGCGGCAGCAGTGGGGTCAAAGCCGAGTGCTGTGGGGGCGGCTTCGGGTGTGGCTTCCGGATCGGCATCAGCGGGGAAGAGTGGCAAGTCAAGGGGGGGGCGTGGAAGGAAAAAGGACCGTCAGGCGGAAGAGAAACTGGTTGATAACATTCTGAGTGAGGTGTTCGCGGATGAGGAAGAGGACAGCGAGTCTTCCGGGGCGTCTGCAGCGGTCGTTCCGGCAGGGGATTCCGGGCCTGTTCGCCCGGCAGGGGCTGCGGTCAATGCGGCGGCAGCGGTTGCGTCTGCGGATTCGGTACCCGCATCCGGGGCATCCGCGGCAGCTCGAACCTGGGGCAGTGTGAGTCCTTCGCAGTCTTCCACCTCGGCGGCGGCCGCGGCTGCAGCGCGGCCAGCGCTGCGGTCGGCACCGAAGTCAAAATCGTCGAGTGGCGGTTCGTGGCTGCCTGAGATTCGCCTGGAATTCAACGGACCGGTGCAGGCCCTGTTGGGATTGGGTCTGCTGGCCGCGCTCTGGTTTGGGTACACCCCGCTGATGCGTTACTTCAGGACGGACGAGGCCCGCTATATCAGCCGGATGGAGCTGGCGATTGAGACGTGTGAGAAGCTGAGCCCGGTTACGGAGGCGGTGAAGTTCAAGGGGCAGCAGGAATTGATGAAGCGTGAGTTTGGTGCGTATGTGGCGTTGATGACGGAAGCGGGGTCCACGCGTCAGGCGGCGAAGAACTGTCTGGGGGCCTTGAATCGGCTGATGGAGTTTTCGGCCGTGGATCCTCAGAATACCGTGTTGCAGAAGAAGCTGCTGGACGAGGCAAAATCGCTGATTAAGAAGTACAAAGGGTGAAGGACTGTGGTGAAATCCGCGGTGGAGCTTTGGGATTGCGGGGTTGCGCTGGGACAACGGCCCCGCACATGGTAAACTGCCACGAAGTCAACAGCGATCCGCGCCGATTTCCCGAATCCGAACCGGAATTTTCCTATGTACACCCTGAAAATGGCCCGACGGGTGCTTTTCGAGACCAACAAGCGACTGCTCTGGAAGCTGGTGTGGAATCTGGGAGTGAAGGGTTCGCTGTCGGTGCTGCGGCATCGTCGCCGCATGCGTCGTGGTCAGTTTTTTCCTCCGTTTCTGTACGTTTCGATCATTAACAGCTGCAATCTTCGCTGCCAGGGTTGCTGGGTGGATGTTGCTCACAGGCAGCAGACGATCGACGTGGCGGCGATGAATCGTCTGATTGGCGAAGCGAAGACGCAGGGCAATTCGTTTTTCGGGCTGGTGGGTGGCGAACCGTTCATGCATCCGGAGCTGTTCGAGATTCTGGAAGCGCACCCGGACTGCTACTTCCAGATCTTCACGAACGGCCACTTTATCACCGAAGAAAAAGCGCGGCGGCTCTTCCAGCTGGGCAACGTGACTCCGCTCATCAGCGTGGAGGGCAACGAGATCATCAGCGACGAGCGTCGGGGGCGAGCGGGCGTGTACAGCAAGACGCTCCAGGGAATTCAGAACTGCCTCGCGCACAACGTCATGACGGGTGTCTGCACCAGTCTGGCGCGCAGCAACATCGACCATCTGCTCACCGAAGCCTGGGTGGATCGGCTGATCGAGATGGGAGTGCTTTACACGTGGTTTCATGTGTATCGGCCGATGGGGCCGGATGCCACCACGGAACTGTGTCTGACTCCTGAACAGCAGCGTCGAGCACGTCAGTTCGTGGTGGACATGCGCGCGAAGAAGCCGATTATCATCATCGATGCCTATTATGACGGAGAAGGTCGAGCGCTCTGTCCGGCGGCGAACGGCATCAGTCACCACATCAATCCGTGGGGCGACATCGAACCGTGCCCGATCGTCCAGTTTTCGCGCGAATCGATTCACTCCACGAACGATTCCCGTTCGCTGTTCGACAAGTTCACGCAGTCTGAGTTTCTGGCAGACTTCCGCCGCCTGTCCCAGGAAACCACTCGCGGCTGCATCGTGCTTGAACGCCCCGATCTGCTCGCAAAACTGGTGGACTCCCATCACGCGAAGGATGCCACTGCCAGGCAGACGGCCATGCAGGAGCTGCAGGCGATGGTGCCGCGAACATCCCAGTATCATCCGGGACATGAGATCCCCGAGCGGAACTGGTATTACCGCCTGGCCAAGCGGCTGCTGTTCAATGATTTCGGAGTGTACGCGGGGCACGACCATTCGCGAACGGCAGCCCCGTTTCTGCCGATCTCCTCGTCCGGTCCCGACAGCCGAACGCAGGCCGCTCCTGTGCTTGTGCCTCTGGGACTGTCATCCGTGCCGTCCCCTGATCAGGCCCCCTGAAGATCTGGAAAGGATTTTCCAATGCTCCTGCGCACCTGTGCTCTGCTGCTGCTGTTCTGCTCCGCCTCGCCCGCGATCGCGCAGGTCTTCCCCGGAACGCCGCCCGAAGAGCTCTGGAATGAAGGTGAATTCACCGAAGGCGTGGCGGCAGCTCCGGACGGGCGGATTTATTTCAGCGACATCCCCTCCGGTGCAGGCACTCCCGGCAGAATCCTCGTCTATGATCGCTCGTCCGGCAAAACGGAAGTCTTCTGTGCGGACAGTCGCAAGAGTAATGGTCTGGCATTTGATGGCACCGGACAGCTGCTGGCCTGCTGCGGAGCCAACGAGGGCGGCCAGGCGCTCATGCGGTTCACGGCTTCCGGGGTTCCCGAAGTCGTTGTGGGACGCTATCAGGGGCGTCCGTTCAACGCACCGAATGATCTGGTGGTGCATCCACGTGGCCTGATTTACTTTTCCGATCCGCGCTACGTCGGCCCTGAACCGCTCACGCACCCGCAGATGCTCGTTTACTGCTGGGACCCCGCCTCGCGAACACTGCGAGTGGCGACGGACGTGGCAAGGAAGCCGAATGGAATTGAGGTGTCTCCGGACGGTCAGACGCTGTACGTGGCGGAAACCGACAACGGCGCCAGTGGTGTGCCGGGCGACGTGCCCGGCCCCAAAGGACTCATGCAGCTGCTCGCATTTTCCATTTCCCCCACCGGTCGCCTCTCCAGTCCGAAGGTGCTTGTGGATTTCGGCAGCGAAAACGGAATTGACGGGATGGCGGTGGACCGCAGTGGCCGCATTTTCGCTGCTGTGCGATCGGAACAGCGATTCGGCATCGCCGTGTATGATCCTGCCGGGAAGGAACTGGATTTCCTCGCCACACCGGCGCTCCCGACCAACTGCGGATTTGGCATGGGCGACGATTCCGCGACGCTGTACATTACCGCAGGTCGAGGGTTGTATCGCACGCAGGTGGCTGCGGCGCGGCCCTGATGGGTTCTGATCACGACGATTGCCCGGAGAATGGACGCTCATGCTGTCGTGTGCTGGGGTGCTGTGTTCGCATGGCAGGCGGTGGTTGCGCGTGCCGGGATGTGTGCTGATCCTTCTGCTGATTGCCGGCCGGGGGCCGCTGTTCGCTCAGGAACCGCTGCTGCGTCTGGTGGAAGAGGACGCCGCGGCAGCGGCCTTCAGTGGCGGGACGCTGCATCGAACCGCCGCTCAGCTGAATGATGCGACGCTCCTGGACGTCTGCAGTGTGGGAAGTTTTTGTGCAGCCGTGGGCGAACGCGGAGTCGTGTGCCTGTCCGCGGATGGTGGCCGGACCTGGGAGACTCTGGCGGTTCCTTTTGAGTGTCGGCTGACGGCGGTTTGTTTTCTGACGAATCGTGTGGGGTGGCTGGCGGGCAGAAGAGAAATGGCAGGTCGTCCCTGTGGCGCAGCGGTGCTGCTGGAGACCCGGGATGGTGGTGCGACGTGGCGGGATCTGACGTCGTCAGGGGCACAGGCTGGCGTGGTGGGTGGAGTGGCGCGCTTGCCTGGCATCGAGCAACTTCAGTTTTTCGGGCTGGAAGACGCGCTGGCGATCTGCGGGCCGGATGCAGAGTTTGGCGGGGCGACGGTCTTTCGTTCGCGGGATGGCGGTGAAACGTGGCAGGCGATAGAGTCGGACCGGCCGGCGGCACCATGGCTGGCGATGGGCTGTTTCAGCGCTGAGGAAGCTGTGCTGGGTGGTTTGCGACAGCAGTCCGGTACGCTGGTTTCGGGGGAACTGGTGGTGCTGGAGGAGCCGCGGAGAACTTTGCGGAGTTTTCGGGGAATCTCTGTCGACCGTGACGGCGGTGGCTGGCTGGGTGGCGATGGCGGGATCCTGCTGCAGACACAGGATGGCGGTGTCACGTGGCAAGCAGCGGCCGGTGAATTTCCGCGTGGACTTTCGGAGGTGCTGGACATTCGCACGGTCGCTCATCGAAACGGCACGGTGCTGGCTGGTGGCTTTCCGGGAACGACGCTGGCCTGCAGTGATGATGGCGGATCGAGCTGGGAGGTTCGGCATTTGCCGCTGCAGGGTGTCCTGCAGCGTCTGCGTCCACTGGGGGAAAATGGATTTGTCGGTGTGGGCACATTCGGAATGATCGTGCGTTCAGACGACGCTGGTGCAACGTGGGCATGCGTGCGCGGGGAAGGCCGTCACTGTGGTGTGCTGAATCTGGTGACGGAAGGGGATTCGTGTGCGTGGGAGCTCCTGGCGCGGGAGAGTGCTGAGCTGGGTCTGCGAGCGGCGGTGGTGCAGCCTTCGGGGCTGTTGGGAGTGGGCTCTGACGACGGGCCGTTTCGTGCAGAGCAGCAGCGCGAGCGACAGGCTCTGACGCTGCTGGCGGTGAATGAGATTGAGCATGACTGGATGTTTCCGCGGGAACAGCGACTGCAGCATGTCTCACGCCAGGCGCTGCTGAGTGGCTGGGAACGTCAGACGGATGGTCGTTTGGGTGAATTGCTGCCACTGCGTCTGGCGCGGTCGTTCTGTGCGTTTCGGCCCCTGATTGTGGCTGTTGAGCCGTTGGCGGGCGATGATGCGGTCTGTGAATTGCTGCTGGAAGCTCTTCCGCGGGCGCTGGAACTGGCGGCCGAACCCGGCGGAACATCGCTGGAAGCAGCCGGTCTGGAGTCATGGCGACCGCTGCGGGTTGTGCGGCGACTGCCACAGCGTCAGCGGTCCGCGCTGCAGTACAGTCGCGATGAGCTGCTGGAGTGCTGCGGGACATCGCTTGGACTGGCGTGTGCGGGGGTGTGGAGTGCCGCGGGTCTGGAGCGGAGTCGGCTGATTGAGTCTGCCGGCGGTGGCAGTGTGGCGTATGGCAGCTGGCCGGATTCTGAGGCGGCGGTGGAGCGGCTGACGGCGGGCCTTGAGCGGCAGCTGACGAGTGCGGTGAGGAGGGCTGTGACACGGCGTTCGCGTGAGGATCTGGAGGAGCTGCGTGCGATTCTGCGTCGCGGGAGACTCGAATCGGCAGCGCTTGGTGGAACGGACGGTCTGCAGGGCGGGGCAGAGGCTTTTGTGGGCCACCTGGAAACGGCCGGTGCTGAGCTCCCGGTGGCACTGGCGGAGCAGCAGTTGAGCGAGTTGGCGGCGTTGTGTGTGGAGCGAAACAATGTGGAGGGCTATCTGGCGGTGCAGCAGGAGCTGGTGCGGCGTTTTCCGGGATCGGCAGCGGCGTGGCATGCGGCTGAAGAGCTGCTGCTGATGTACAGCTCGGCGGAAGTGCGGCATTACCGGCTGGGTCGAGGGGCTCCCGGGCCATCGGGACGGCGGGCTGTGGACGAGATGGCTGTGGACGGTGCCGCTGCTGCCGTGGCAGTTGCCGACACAGCGGCAGCGGGGGACGGCGTCCTGCGTCCGCGGATCGAGCCGGGCACATCGACACCGTTTGGGGGACCGCGAACAGCTCAGCAGACCGCCGTCAACGAGACATGGGATCGTCAGGCGCAGACAGCATGGAAACTCCTGCAGCGGCACGCGCAGGGGGAATTCGGGGTCCTCAGGGCACTGCCCCCAACGGCCTCACTTCGCCGGGGCATCAGTCTGGCTCGGTCACAGAGTTCGGGTGAGGCGGCCAGTCTGCTGACGGGACTGGCGAAGCGGCGGGATCAGCCGGGGAGGTGGGCGGAATCCGAGTTCCAGCAGCAGCAGGGATTGAGGTCTGTGTGGCTGCGAACAGTGAATCTGGAAATGTCTGTACTGCGACCTCTGCTTGATGGTCAGCTGAGTGATGAAATCTGGCAGGCAGCTGGTGAGTTAGTGCTGGAGCCGGCAGCAGGTGAGCGATCAGCGGCAGCCGAGGCACCACGAAGTCTGGCAATGCTCGCGTGGGACAGCGAGTTTCTGTACATCTCGGCGCGACTGGCACGTGCCGAAGGTCGTGAGCTTCTGCAGGCGGCAGCAGAGCGACATTATGACGAGCCGCATGGTGAGCGGGATCGTCTGGAAGTGTGTGTGGACACGGACCGGGACCTGTTGACCGCCTTTCGTCTGACGATTGACGAGACCGGCAGAACGGACGACGCCTGCTGGAAGCTGACGAAGTGGAATCCCCGATGGTATGTCGCGACGGATGCCGACGAGGGCAGCTGGCGTGTGGAGTGTGCTGTGCCGCTGGCAGAGTTGTCAGCGGAGGCGGTACGACCGGGCACGCTGTGGAGCGTCAGGCTGAGAAGACTGTGTCCGGGACAGGCCGACCAGCAGGTGCCGGTTGCTGAGGCGGACCCCGGTCAGGTGGCCACCGTGTCGGCTGACGGTGCAGTGCTGGTGCGGTTGATTCGTCCGCAGTCCGGTCGTCGCTGAGTCGTGGCTACTCGGGGTTGTTCTTTTCGAGCATACCGTATTTTCGCATTTTGTTGTAGAGCGTGACGCGGCTGATACCGAGGTGACGAGCGGTATTGGTGCGACTGAAGTTGTTCTTTACCAGAGCCTGCTCGATCATTTCCTTTTCAGTGACCTCCATGCGGTTTTCGAGCGATTCACCGCGGCGTACGGCAAAGAAACCTGAGACGGAGGGATCATTGGCGGGACCTGCGTTGCCGGCGATGATGTGTGTGGGCAGGCAGTCGGAGGTCATGCGGCCCTGCTGGCTGTAGATCACGGCACTGCGGATGGCATTTTCCAGTTCACGGACATTTCCGGGCCATGGGTACTGCAGCAGATGTCCGATGAAATCTTCTTCAACATCCAGAATGTCAACTCCAAGTTGTCCGGCGTGATAGTGCACGAAGTAGCGGGCCAGTGGCTCGATATCCGGAAGTCGTTTGCGGAGTGGTGGAATGATGAAGCTGAGTGTATTGAGGCGATAGTAGAGGTCCGGACGGAAGCGGCCCTGTTCGACCAGAGGCTGCAGCTGCAGATTGCTGGCGGCGATGATCCGCGCCTTGACTTTGAGCGTGCGATTGGAACCCACCGGCTCGAACTCTCCCTGCTCTATCACTCGCAGCAGCGTGACCTGCTGATCCGGCGTGAGGACGTCAATTTCGTCGAGCAGGATGGTGCCATGGCCGGCTGCGAGGAATTTGCCATCCTTGTCTGCGTGGGCGCTGGTGAAGGCACCCTTCACGTGACCGAAGAGTTCACTTTCGATGAGTTCTCCGGGGAGGGCACCGCAGGCCACATGCAGAAAGGGTTCAGTGGCACGCGGAGACATTGAATGGATCAGGTTGGCGAGGTGTGTTTTGCCCGAGCCGGTTTCACCGATGAGCAGAATGGTGACGGAGTGTCGGGCTGCGACTTCGAGTCGTTTCAGCATTTGCCGGAGTTCGGGGGTTCGCGTACGAAACTGGTCGGCAATCTGACAGTACTCAAGCTGACTGCCACGGGGCCGCTCAGGATTGGTCTGTGATTCGGAATGACTGAGAGAGAGCTGTTCAAAGAGATTTCCGGGGACGGCGATGGGCGAGGGTATATTGCTGACAGCAAATCGCGGTGGTGGCTCCGGGGTGACCGAGGATGCGGGTTTGGGTGTGACAGGATTTGAGAGAAAGTGAGTTCCTGCGGTCCCTTTGCCATTTCCATTGGTGCTGCCATTTCCGTTGGTGCTGCCATTTCCGTTGGTGCTGGCGGCTTCATTGCCCGGAAATGACCTGACGAGGCTGGCCAGGCCGTTGCCGTTGCCAGTACCGTTGCCGGAGACAGTACCGTTGCCGTTGCCAGTACCGTTGCCGTTGCCAGCACCGTTGCCGGAGACAGAGATGGGGGCTGCCTGCGCGATTGGGTTTTGCGAAACGCCTGATGTCTGGCCGGAGACTGCCGGTGTGAGCACGGGACGACTGGCCAGCACGCGTTCGGCCAGTCCCGGATAGTTCTCTTCGATCCTGTCCACTTCAACAAGTTCAACGCGCTGGACCAGTTCACGGGGAACGGCGGATTCGGAAAGTTGCCCGCGATGGACCACGATCACGATGCGGGGGCAGGCGAACTGGGCCAGCACCGCCCAGGTTCGAGCCAGCTGCTGCGGTGAAGCCCCGCGCTGATCGATCACGACATAGCGGGCCTGCTGAGCCAGACTGAGTCGAGGAACTTCGGTTGGTGTGTAGCATTCCATCAGTCGCACACGACCGGTCAGGGCACTGCCGAGGCTGCGGAGAAAACCGGGAGAACCACTGCAGATGAGTGCGGTGTCGGTGGTCACTGGGGCTGGTTCCTGTGCGAAGTTGCGGAGATCGTGCTGAAACATTGTGTTGTGCTGATCGCTTCGAAAGGCGAGCAGTTTTCTGTTCTGCACGAACAATGCCGAAAACAAATAAATCACAAGGAACAGGCAAAATGCACAGTTTTGTTCAGATGTTGTCAGCGTGATGTTGCCTTGAGGCATCAGATGTGGGGTGAGAAGGCACCATGATGCCGGCAACACACGCCGCAGCCCGGCCGCTCTGAGTTCAAAGCAGAGTTCGGCAGATGCGGCTGACGATGACGCGGGGATGAAGGGGGGCTGGCCGATGTCGCGTCCGCAGATGCGTTCGAGGGGGCTTCAGCGGAGTGCGTCTTCAAGGATTCGCTGCACGGCGTGATCGAACGCCAGATGTTGTTCGGCGAGTGCGGCAGCGAAACCAGCATCCGGGGAGAGGCAGGGATTGACGTTGATTTCGAGGATCCATGGCTGTCCATCTTCATCGACACGGAAATCGACACGGGCGTAGCCACGGAGGTCGAATTCGGTCCAGCAGCGGCGTGCGAGCGCCTGGAGTTCGTCGAGGAGTGGGCGATCAGCGGAGGGGAAGTCGAAGGTTCTGGGGGTTTGGCGATATTCAGCGGCAGTTTCGTCCCATTTGGCAGCGTATCCCACAATGCGGGGCTTGTCGGGGGGGAAGTGGAGGAACTGGATTTCGGCTGGCGGGAGGACGACGGGGTGGCCATTTTCGGCGAGGAGGCTGAGGTTGAATTCTCGACCTTCGATGTATTCTTCGGCGAAGAACGGGGTGCCGAAGCGTTCGGTGCGTTCGGTGAGCAGTTCTTCGAGCAACGGGGCGGTGGTTGTGGTCAGGGGGACGACGCTGTCGTCGGTCAGTCCCAGGGATGCATGTTCGCAGACAGCTTTGATCACGGCCTTTCCAGGGCGATGCGCGGGCGTGGGGAGCCCCTGCCAGTGAGAGTGGCCGCGTTGCAGCCAGGCGGGCGTGGGCAGCTGGGCAGTTGTCATGCGCAGCTTGGCGGCGAGTTTGTGGGTGGTGGCAAGCAGTGCAAGGGTGCTGGCGCCGGTAAAGGGGAGGTCGAGGGATTCCAGCAGGATGGTGGCCAGAGGCATGAGTCGATCGGTGGCTGCGAGTGTTTCAACGAGGTTGAAGACGACATCGGGAGCGGTTTCCTGGAGGGCAGAGCGGGCTTTGCCGAGATCCAGTGAAAGGGGGGTCCGCACAGTCTGCCAGCCGAGTCGAAGGAGTGATTGCTCTACAGCGAAGACCTGACGAAGAACGTCGAGATCACCGGCGGAATCCGTAATGGAAACCTGGTGATAAAGGATGGCTGCCCGCATCAAAGGCTCCTGCAGCGAGTGGCGGCGGAATTCACAATCGCAGCGATCAGGTCGACGTACTGCATGCCGGTGGCCGTGGCAATCATTGGCAGGTCTGAATGTTCCGGATGAAGTCCGGCGAGCGGATTGGATTCGATGAAGTGCGGTGTGGATGTGTGGTCGGAGCGAATATCGATACGCCCCGCATCGCGGCCCCTGAGGACTTTCCAGGCGGCCAGAGCGAGCGTTTCGGCGGCGGCCACTTCGGGGTCCGTGAGCGGGTTGGCGAGGCGGTATTCGACGAGTTCTTCGCAGCGTTCCTTGTTGGTGTAGGAGTAGGCGCCTGGTTCGGCGGCATCGCGGAGAGAGACTTCGAGAGTGCCCAGGACGCGGGCGGTCGCTCCGCTTCCAAGCAGCCCGACGGTGAACTCGCGCCCCGGGAGGTAGGTTTCGACGAGGACCGGCTGGGCGAAGCGTATGAGCAGATCGCGGCAAACGCTGTCCAGCTGAGCGGGGGTGGCAATCACCGACGCTGCGGAGACGCCTTTGCCGGTGCCTTCGGAGACCGGCTTGGCGAACAGCGGATATGGCAGAGTGACTGTGGCAATGTCTTCGGGAGTTTCGATCAGCTGAAACCGGGCGGTGGCCAGTCCGGCCTGGGCCACCAGAGTTTTGGTGAGACCTTTGTGCAGGCAGACCGCCATCATCAGAGAATCAGAGAATGTGCAGGGGATGTTCCACGCTTCAAGGAGAGCCGGGACCTGAGCTTCGCGAGCGGGGCCGGAGAGGCCTTCGCAGATGTTGAAGACCAGATCCCACGAATCTCCGGCAGCCAGACGCCGCGCCAGTTGCCGCAGGTGACCGATACGGTCCGGCTGATGGCCCAGCATCTGCAGAGCGGTGGCGATGGAGTCGATGGTGTCATCGCGGTCGAATTCTGCGGTCTGTTCAGGCGAATACCCCATTGCAAGGTATTCTGACCGCAGGTCATACGTCAGTCCAATCTTCACCGCTGCCTCCGGCTGCCGTGTTCACAGCAGCATAGAATTCGTTGCGTCCGCATCCATCCGCCAGCACGCGGCGACCCCGAAGCAGTACCACGCGTATTCAAGACGTTGAACACTCCGGTCGCAAGGGAAAAACATTCCACTTTCGGTGCAGATTTTTTCTCACTGTCACTTGCGTCCGGAATTCAGGCAATTATAACGCGCCCGGGAGAAGAGCGATACGCTTGATCCCAGACTTTCAAAACGGACTTTGCAAAGCGTGGAGGTGCAGAGGAACGTCGGTCCCGACAGAACCTCACCCCGGTGCCCCTGCTGAAAGATTCAGTGTGCCCGGGACGAAGACTCGGTGTCCAGTCTCAACTGTTGATCGTCTGCCTGGGATGGAGTCGGCCGGGTGTGACGCGAGTCTGCCGACTTCCTGTGTCGTGCATTCCGCGCCCTTCCAACCGTCCGGTTATGTTCCGGTAACTGGTTGAAGTGCGACGCTGTGAACCTGCCCATGATGGGCAGACAACAGGGTCCCCGGCGGATGCATCCGTGTGGAGTGTTTCCAAGTGACTGAAATCTCTGCTGGTGGATCCGATTGTGTATCGTCCACCGTGGCTCAGCCAGAGCAGGAAGAGCCTCCGGCAAGTTCCTCTCTGCTGACCCGGCTCTCCGGCCATTCTGAAGCCCCCCGATCACAACTCCTGCAGTCCATCGCTGCTGCCATCCCGACAAAGTCCGACACGCCGCGCTCACCCGCAGGATCTCCCGAAAAAACCAGCGCAGCGCCCCCCCGTGTTCCATCAGGACCCTCCGAAAATCCTCGCACAACGCTCTTCCGGGAACGCTTCTACCCGGACACCTCAGACGCCGAATGGAATGACTGGCGCTGGCAGTCGCGACATCGCATCCGCTCTCTCGTCGACTTTGAACGGATGCTCGATCTGTCGCTCGAAGAACGCGACGTCCTCGCTGATGGTGGCACCCTGCTGCCCACCGCCGTCACTCCCTATTACATGAGTCTGCTGGATGCCGAGAATCCCCTGCAGCCGCTCCGCAGGACCGTCGTCCCGACCACCCGCGAATTCGTTCGCACCCCCGGTGAAGCTGACGACCCGCTCGGCGAAGATGGACACAGTCCCGTGCCCGGTCTGGTTCACCGCTATCCCGACCGTGTACTCCTGCTGCCTCTCGACTTCTGCTCCACCTACTGTCGATACTGCACGCGTTCGCGCGTCGTCGGCCACGGTGAAATCCTGCCAAACACCCAGCGTCTTGAAGCCATCTTTCACTACCTCGAAGAAACGCCCACCGTCCGCGATGTGCTCATTTCCGGCGGTGATCCCCTCGCTCTCAGCGACGATCGACTCGAATGGATCCTCGGACGTCTCCGTGACATCCCGCACATCGAATTCGTCCGCATCGGCACCAAAATGCCAGCTGTGCTCCCCCAACGCATCACGCCGGATTTCTGCAGTATGCTCCGGCAGTTCCATCCGTTGTGGATGAGTGTGCATTTTCTGCACCCCGAAGAGTGCACGCCGGAAGCCAGTCGCGCCTGCAGTCTCCTCGCCGATGCCGGTATCCCCCTCGGCGCTCAGACCGTCCTGCTCAAAGGCGTCAACGACGACGTTCAGGTCATGAAGCAACTGGTGCACCAACTCCTGCTCATGCGAGTCCGCCCCTATTACCTCTACCAGTGCGACCCCATCAGCGGCTCTTCACACTTCCGCACGCCCGTCTCAAAAGGGCTGGAAATCATTCAGGGCCTCCGCGGACATACCACAGGCTACGCCGCACCCACCTACGTCATCGATGCTCCCGGTGGCGGAGGGAAAATCGTCCTGTCCCCCGAAACAGTCGTCGGTCGCGACGGCAGCGATCTGCTGCTGAAAAACTTCGAAGGCAAGACCTTCAGATACCCCGACCCGCTCGATGCCTGACAGCCACCATCTCTCACCCCCGCTCACCACTCGGGAGCGGGGACTTCTGAGCCGCCGGACGGCAGTCCGCGGGCCACGGCGCTGCGGGGCGATGGAAACGCTCCTGAGCCGCCGGACGGCAGTCCGCGGGCAACGGCACTGCCACGGCATGCGGGTGTCGCTGGGGCGAAACGCAGAGTTGCCAACGCGGGACAGGACTGAGCCCCGCTCCGGAACGCTCGCCATCCGTCTCATGAGTCTCCCAGGTCCCATTTGTCCCATCTGTGCCATGACGCAAAACGCCCCACAAGAGCCGCGCCCGTGAGGAAGCGGGATACCCCACCACGGAGTGCGTTTCGAAGTGAGAAGTAGAAAGAATGGATTTTTCGGACGCTGACAGAATATCGTTTTGGGGTCATTCGCATGGGCAGCGCTCCCGTGTTATAAAGCGGAGCAGGCTGCTCACATCTGACCACCACCAATCCGGAGATCGTCCGCCATGCTTCTCACCTGCGCTGTGCGCTGCCTTTTCAGCCTGTGTGTTACCGGCGTCTTTCTGGCGGTGGCTGCCGATTCGCTGGCTGCCTCAGACTGGCCGCGGTGGCGTGGTCCTGCGGATAGTGGCAGCACGGACGAGGGGCGGTATCCGGAGACATTTGATGACGGGGCGCTGGTCTGGAAGACACCGCTCCCTGGCAAGGGCTGTTCAACGCCGATTGTGGTCAATCAGACCATTTACATCACAGCTCCCGTGGACGGCCGGGACGCATTGCTGGCTTTGGACTGGTCCGGCAAGCTGCTCTGGCAGGCTGTTTTCGACGCTGAGAATGCGGGGCGTCACCGCAACGGTTCTGGGTGCAATGCATCGGCTGTTTCAGACGGGAAGGGGGTGTTTGTTTACTTCAAGAGCGGCACTCTTGCAGCCGTGAATTCTGATGGGTCTGTCCGCTGGAAGACCAGCATTGTGGAACGGTTCGGCAGCGATACGCTGTACTGGGATCACGGAACATCACCGGTGCTCACGGCTGGCCACGTGATTCTGGCGCGGATGCACAATGGCGAATCGTGGGTGGCGGCGTTCGACAAGCAGTCCGGCGATCTGACCTGGAAAACCGCTCGAAACTATCAAACGCCGCAGGAGGGCGATCATGGCTACGCCACTCCGTTGGTGATCACCCGCGCCGGCCGCGAAACAATCCTCACCTGGGGCGCCGAACATGTCACCATGCACGATGCCACAACCGGTGAACTCGTCTGGTCCTGCGGCAACTTCAACCCGGCTGCCGAACGTCTCTGGCCCTCCATCTCCACCCCCGTGATCGTGGGCGATACCGCGGTCATCGCCTTCGGTCGCAACGATCGCGGAAAACCTCGGCTGCATGGTGTGAAGCTGTCAGGAGACGGCGACGTCACCAACTCAGCACACGCATGGCTCAGAGACGATGTCGGGACATTTGTGCCCAGTCCCGTGGTTCATCGGGGGCAGGTGTATCTGGTGCGGGATGGTGGCGAAGTTGAATGTGTGGATCCGGCGACCGGTCGATCCATCTGGCAGGCTGCGTTTCCGAAACATCGCACCAATTTTTACGCGTCGCCAGTCATCGCCGACGGAAAGCTCTACGCTCCCCGCGAAGACGGAGTGGTGTTCATCGCGGCGCTGAGTGAATCCGGGATGCAGGTGCTGTCCGAGAACACAATGCAGGAACCGATCATCGGTTCACCGGTGCCCGTCAACGGACGACTCCTGCTGCGTGGTGAAAAGCACCTGTTCTGTTACGCAGCAAAAGCAAAATAGCCAGCTCGCCCCGGCGACACGGCGAGCAGTGGATATCGGGCCCCCGTTCAGGTGGCGACTCCGCGCGGCCCGCGTCGTGGCGGGAGCGATGCCAGACGGCACCGGCCGATTGACTTCGGCCGCACGCCAGAAAGCGTCGTTTTGTGATGTGTTCGGGCGAGTGGTGTAGACGGTCTGCACTTCATGCGTCGCGGGCGACGTCCCTGACGTCCCGGTGCGGGCGCTGCGCTGACTGTCGGGCCTGCAGCTGCGACAGCAGTTCGGGTGTGAATCCCTGAACGTAGTGCAGGTTGGGAGGCCGGTAGTGACGCACAACTGGACGGCCACGCACGAAAAAAACGGCAGCCTTACAGATCATGGCGATTCCAGTGATCACCAGAGTTGGAGATAGTGGTGCCAATGACAGGCCAGGGGTTTGCGGGCGTAAAAGTGACGGGCTGGAGAACAGGACCAGGCCGGTCAGGAGCAGCAGCCACAGCCGGACTGCCCGCCAGGTGTCCTGTTGTCGCCGGGACTTTGAGAGATAGCCCAGCACGTCGACTGGTCTGGAATCGAAGCGAAACGAGGCCTGGTCGATTTGGAATTGTACGGGTATGAGGTCTTCAGTGGATCCGGATTTCCAGCAAACCCCGGGCAGTATCAGCAGGGGACCGCAGATCACGATGTCACCCTGCAGGATGAAATCGGCGGGATCATCCGGGGCGAGCACGGGCAGTGGATCGGGGTCCATCTGCGGTGCGGCGAAGGGATTGTCAGCAAGTTCGGGGGGCATGGTGACGATTTTATGCTGGCTGCCGAACCACGATGCGACCACCACAACACACAAATTACCGGAGGTGGGACTCGAACCCACACAGGTTTTTAGGCCTACCGGATTTTGAATCCGGCGCGTCTGCCATTTCGCCACTCCGGCGGCAGAGTGAACTCTATCGCGAGAAACCTGGTTCGCAAGTCGAACAGGGGGTTTTCAGAGGGGTTTGGGGGGTGTGAAAGGAAATTCGCGTGTCCGGGTGGCCTGCAGAGTTGTGGGAATCTTCGGGAATTTCCGCTGTTCCAGCCGACACCCGCGGTGATTCCTGAGTTCGCGCCCATTTCTGCGCTGGATTTGCCCCGTTTTTCTGTAGAATTCACCTGTCGGCCCAACTCAGATTCCCAATCTCCATCCGCAGTAAGCACCCCGAACATGTCAAGGCAGGTTTACGTTGCTGGCAGGCTTGTGCCATCCGAACAGGCAATGGTCAGTGTTTTCGATCATGGACTGCTCTACGGGGACGGCGTCTTCGAAGGCATCCGCGTCTATGGTGGCCGCGTGTTTCTCTTACAGGAGCACATCGACCGGCTCTACGAAAGCGCCCTGGCGATTCGTCTGGTGATTCCGATCACCAACCCAGAGATGGTGCAGGCGGTGGAGGACACGGTTCGGGCCAATGGAATCATCGACGGCTATGTTCGTCTGGTGGTGACGCGGGGGGCCGGGTCGCTGGGCCTGGACATCCGCCGCACCTCGAACCCGCAGGTGATCATTATTGCCGACACGATTTCGATGTACCCTGAAGAACTGTACCGCACCGGGATGAAACTGGTGACAGCGGCAACCATCCGCAACCACCCCGCAGCACTCAGCCCGCGCATCAAATCGCTCAACTACCTCAACAACATCATGGCGAAGATCGAAGGCACAGATGCCGGTACCGTCGAAGCTTTAATGCTCAATCACAACGGGGAAGTTGCTGAGTGCACAGGCGACAACATCTTCATCGTGAAACACGGCACCCTGAAGACACCTCAGCCCGACGCCGGAATTCTTGAAGGCATCACACGGAACGCCGTTATGCGACTTGCCCGCACCGCCGGCATCCCGGTCGTCGAATGTGTGCTCACCCGTCACGATATTTTCACCGCTGACGAATGTTTTCTGACCGGCACTGCAGCTGAAGTGATTGCTGTCACCAGTCTTGACGGGCGGCAGATCGGTGCCGGCGTTCCCGGCCCGATCACAAACCAACTCCTGCAACTCTTTCGTCAGCTCACCCGCGGCAACTGACGGTCGCCCCCCCCCGTGAAGCGCCTGCAAACGCAGGCCTCGCCCGTTTCTCGCCGCTGTTTTCCGTTCCCACTGGAAGTACCCGCCGCATGCGCCGTTCTGCGAACTGGGACCTGTTTGACGACACCACGATGACCTTTGGAGAGCACCTCGAAGTGCTCCGGGTGCACGTATTTCGCGCCGTTGTCGGGCTCATGCTCACCGTCAGTGCCAGCCTGTTCTTCGGCGACACAATCTTCTTCTGGCTCCGCCAGCCTGTCGAACAGGCGCTCCGGGACCGCGGGATCGAAAACGTCGAACTGGACATGCCGCAAAAGTCATTCTACGAATACCTCCAGGGACTGCTCAGCGGCACAACCGCTGCAGCCCCCGCCCCCGCTCCGCCCCCCGCAGAGCTCAAAAAAGACCAGCTCCGCGTCCGCATCGACCGCAGTGAACTCCAGCGCGCGCTCGGGTTACCCCCAGCCCCCGAATCCAGCGCTCCCTCCCCGGCTGCCACAACACCTCCCGCCGCGGACATTCAGGCTGCCCCCCCGGAACTCCCTGAAGCAGAGCTTCCTGAATTTGTCGAAGTGGTGATTACCGCCCCTGAATTCGCGCAGCTGCAGCGTGTGATCGAAGATACCTCCCGAATCACCTCCTTCAAGCCTGAAGAGGGCTTCATGGTCTACATGAAGGTCTGCTTTTTCTCAGGCCTGTTCCTGGCTGCCCCGTGGGTCTTCTATCAGCTCTGGCTGTTTGTGGCGGCTGGTTTGTATCCGCACGAACGACGTTATGTGTACCTGTATCTGCCGCTCAGTGTGGTGCTCTTCATGGCCGGTGCTGCCGGTGGTTTTTTCTTCGCCTTTCCGCTCATGCTGGACTTTCTCATCGGATTCAGTGACTGGATGGGCGTCACAGTGCAGCCTCGACTTTCCGAATACATCAGCACCGCAATGCTCATGCCACTGCTCTTCGGCATCAGCTTCCAGCTGCCTCTTGTAATGCTGTTTCTGGAACGCATCAACATCTGCACGGTGCAGACCTACCGCGAAAACTGGCGGATCGCCGTTCTCGCCATCTCAGTCGCCTCCATGGTGCTCACTACCTCACCGGACCCCTGGAGCATGCTGCTGATGATGTTCCCGCTCCTGTTCCTGTACGTACTCGGCATTTTTCTCTGTCAGTTCCGCCTGGGTGGTCCGGCCAGTCCGATTCGCTGACGTGCACCTGTGCCTCGCGGCTGCATCTGTTCTCCGCTTTCCTTTCTCTGCTGTGTCAGCCCCATGTCTTCCGTCCTCACCTGCCGTCTGGTCACACTGGGCTGCAAAGTCAATCAGTACGAAACGCAGCTCGTCCGTGAAGCACTCCTCCAAAGCGGCTATCGGGAAGCCGTTGAAGGCGAAGCTGCGGACCTCTGTGTGGTGAACACCTGCACCGTGACCAACACGGGAGACTCCAAATCACGCCAGGTGATCCGCCAGTTGTCACGTCAGAATCCGGCTGGCAGGACAATCGTGATGGGTTGCTATGCCACGCGGGATCCTGCCGCAGTGGCAAGGCTGCCGAACGTGATCGAGGTGATTTCGGACAAGCGCGAGCTCCCTGATGTGCTCGCCCGCTTCGGAGTCTCCAGCCTGCCTGCAGGCATCACAGACTTTGAAGGTCGACAGCGGGCCTTCATCAAAATTCAGGACGGCTGCATTCTCAAGTGTTCCTACTGCATCATTCCCGCAGTGCGTCCGGGACTTCGCAGCCGCCCGGCGGGCGATATCGAAGACGAAGTCCGAGCGCTCATCGAGCATGGCTACCGCGAAATCGTCATCAGCGGCATTCACATGGGCCACTACGGAGTAGACACCAATAATCTGCCGGCCAACGCCCCCCCCGCGCGGCTCTGGCACCTCCTGCGACGTCTGGACCGAATCCCGGGAAACTGGCGGATGCGTCTGTCCAGCATCGAAGCCGTGGAAGTAAACGACGACTTCATCCGCGCCTGCGGAGACTGCGAACATCTCTGTCCCCAGTTCCACCCGGCCCTGCAAAGCGGCAGCGACTCCGTGCTCACACGGATGCGTCGCCGCTACCGCGTCCAGCGTTTCCTCGATCGCCTCGAACAGATCCGTGAAGTGCTCGGGCCGGCCACAGCCTTCAGTACCGACGTGATCGTCGGGTTCCCGGCAGAGACAGAAAGCGAATTCCAGCAATCGCTCGATACCTGCCGCAAAGCACGCTTTATGAAAGTGCACGTGTTCCCCTTCAGTCGCCGCGACGGAACTCCCGCCGCCACGATGCCCGACCAGATTCCTCCTGAAGAAATCCGTCGACGCGTAAGCGTCCTCTCAGACCTCGAACGAGAACTCGCACACCAATACTACCTCGAACATGTCTCCGCCTCCTCACAACTCGAAGTGCTGGCCGAACGGCTCGTCGAGGGCCAGAGCGACCGAATTCGCGGAACAGATCGCTGGTACATGCCAGTGGAATGTGCCGGAACCGCCGCCGATCTGGGCCACTTTGTCCGCTGTCAGGCCGTCTCCGCCAACAGGCACTCAGTCACGGCCGTGCGACTGCAGCCTGAGCGAACAGAAGTCCGGCAAGTGCTTCCGGTGACGCTGTGGTCCGATCCGGACGACGCACACGATGCAGCGCCGGACGCGGCTGAGCCAGGCAGCGGGCTGTGTGGCGCAGGCGGACTGTCAGCCCCCGGTGCAGCCCCCGGATTACTCCCGGTACTGGACTGGCCTGCTGTTCCGGACGCTCCAATGTCCTCCACAGCCACAACAGGAGCGGTCTGATGGGTGTGCTGATCGCGATTGAGGGCATCGACGGAGCCGGGAAGGGGACACAGGCGGCGCGGCTTGTGCAGGCGCTGCGGGACCGCGGACTGCAGTCTGACTCGCTCCAGTTCCCCCGCTACTCAGCGACCACCTTCGGCCGGTCGATTGCCGACTTTCTGAATGGCCGTTTCGGGGCCCTCGATGCCGTGCATCCCCAGCTGGCCTCCGTGCTCTATGCGGGCGACCGTTTTGAATCCCGCGACCTGCTCCTGCAGCTTCTGCACACCAATGATGTGCTCGTGCTGGACCGCTATGTGGGGTCCAATCTTGCCCATCAGGCTGCAAAGCTGTCCGGAACAGCGCAGGCAGAACTGATGGACTGGATCGAACAGGTGGAGTACGGCGTGTTTCAGCTGCCCAGACCGCAGCTCACGATTGTCATTGACATGTCCAGTCAGATGAGTCGCGAACTGGTGGCCCGCAAGGGAGTTCGCGACTACACAGAGCAGCAGGCCGATCTCCACGAAGCCAATCTGCCCTATCTCGAAAAAGTTCGTCGCTGCTACCTTGCACTGTCCCACAGCCGACTCGACTGGCGAACCGTGCACGGTCTGGAACCGGACGGTCGATTAAGGACGGTCGACGAAGTCGCTGCCGATATTCTGCTGCAGGTGCTCAGCGCAGTCGCATCAATCCCGCATCATCATTGAGTGTTCCGCATGTCAGCCTCCGCAATCCACCTGCCAGCCTCAGCGTTCTCCCGTCGCCTGATTGCTCTGGCTGCTGCCGGAATGCTCCTGCTGGCCGTCACCTGGGGGCTGCTGGGCGTGCTGCCGTGGCCGTCAGCCGCTTTTTTCTACGGCATCCCCGCGGTGGCGGACGAATCACCGGAAACCGCTCAACGCTGGCTGCAGGTGAGGGACTGGAATATCAGTGAAGCCAGCGGAATGGCCATGAGCGGGCGTCACGGCGGGTGTGTGTGGCTGCACAATGATTCCGGGGACGATCCCCGCCTGTTTCTGGTGGGCGATTCCGGGGCCACCCGTGCAGTGCTTCGTCTGGAGGGCATTGAGGCAACCGACTGGGAAGACATGTGCGCATTCCGTTCGGGCGACACCCACTGGCTGCTGGTCGGTGATTTCGGGGACAATTCCGCCAATCGAGGCGTGGCGCGTCCCGGGTGTCGACTGTGGCTGTTCCCTGAACCTGAACTCCCGCTGCCCCCCGCAAATGCTCAACCGCTCCAGCACACCCTGCGCCCGGCACTTGAAGTCCGCCTGACATGGCCTGAAGGAGCTCGGGACTGTGAAAGCGTGGCGGTAGATGTGGCGGGCGGACAGATTCTGCTGTGTACCAAGGCAAAAGCGTCCGCAGCGGCGATTCACAGGATTCCGCTGGACCTGCAGACGAAGGTCCAGGTGCGTGAAGCCCGGCAGCTGTGTCGCCTGGCGGTGCCGTATGCGACAGCAATGGATATTTCTCCGGATGGACGGCGCCTGGCGATTGTGAATCCGCTGAGTGGCCTGCTGTTTGAAAAATCGGCTGTGCAGACCTGGACTGAGGTGCTGACCGCTCCCCCGCAGATACTCACACTCCCACCGCGAGCTCAGGGTGAGACGGCATGTTTCGCCGGGGATTCGGAGACATTGCTGGTAGGGAGTGAAGGTCGCTGGCAGGCCGTCTGGAAAGTGCGTCTTCCGACAACCGGGGGCAAGTCGGCCCCTGAGTCGCGTTGACTTGTGAGCACCTGCACTGGTAAACTCCGGGGGATTTTCTGCGGGAACGTCGGGGTTGTCCAGCTGCAACGGAGTGCGTCTGGAGTCCGTCGCCAGGAAAGCAGCCCGTGAAGCAGCCCGTAATATTGTCAGGAAGACATGATGACGACCCCCGGCGGTGCCGAATCTGAACGGGATCTGACGGTTGTCCCCGCAGCTCAGCTGGAACAGCTCCGCGAGGCGCGGCGGGTGATTCGTCAGGAGGCCGACGCACTGGTGCAGCTTTCAGAGGGCCTTGATCGGCGTTTCTGCGAGGCGGTGCGGTTGATTGACGCCTGTTCAGGCAGTGTGATTGTGACAGGTGTCGGGAAGGCTGGTCTGATTGGCCGAAAGCTCACGGCCACCTTCTGCAGCACGGGCACTCGCGCCCATTTTCTGCATCCGACGGAAGCGCGTCACGGAGATCTGGGCTGCATTTCGGCCACGGACGTCGTGCTGGCCTTGTCGAACAGTGGTGAAACCGATGAACTGCTCAGTCTGCTTCCAGTGCTTCGCCGGATGCGAGTGCCGCTGATTGCCATGACGCGGGACGACCAGAATCCTCTGGCCCGCGCCGCAGATGTGGTGCTCATGCTGGGCCGACATGCGGAAGCCTGTGACCTGGGACTGGCACCGTCCTGTTCCACCACTGCCATGCTGGCGCTCGGTGATGCGCTCGCTCTGGTGCTCAGCCGCATTCGTGGTCTGACGGCGGAGCGATTTGCGATGTTTCATCCGGCTGGCAGTCTGGGACGCAGACTGGCTCCGGTGCGGGACGTGATGCGTCAGGGGAATCAGCTGCGAATTGCAGCGGAACTGGCGACGGTGCGGGAGGTGATGATTCAGCTCAGTCGTCCGGGGCGGCGAACGGGTGCGGTGATGCTCATCAATGCTGCCGGCCGACTTAGCGGATTGTTCACCGACAGTGATCTGGCGCGGTTGTTTGAGTCGCGCCGGGACGATCAGCTGGACCAGGCCATCGAGCGGGTGATGACGCGCAATCCGGTGACGATTCATCCGGAAGCGCTGTTGCCTGAAGCGATCCGGCTGATGTCGGAGCGGCATTTGAGCGAGCTGCCGGTGATTGACGCGGATCGACGCCCGGTGGGATTGCTGGACATTACGGATGTGTTGACTGCTGTGGATCCCTCAGCTCATGAAAAGTCAGCGGAAATATCCCGAATTGCCACGTCTTCCCGTTCTGCCTGATGCCTGGATTCATCGTCAGATTGGGTGGATTGAATACGAGCGTCAGAACGGGAATACAGCGATCAGCTGTTGCAGACGAAAAGAAGGCGACGGAACGACAACCGCAGACGGAGGCCGAAGGCCGGGGCTGGAAGCATGGGACAGGGAATGCCACGAATACTGCGAACGCTGCTGGCTGGAGCCAGTCTGGCGGCGCTGTACCTGGTGATTTCTCAGTTTTCCCGTCCATGGCTGACGGCGCCAGCGATGATTCAGGAGCAGCAGCGGCGAACGGCAGCAACTGCGGAAGTTCCGCGAAAACGGCAGTCACCGGTGTTTACGGAAGCGGCTGACAAGTGGTTTGCCGGGGACGAATGGGTGCGGAATGCGAACGGACGTGTTCGCGATGGTGGCCGATTGCTGTTTTTCCAGCAGCATCAGATGATCAACGAGGGGCGTTCTCTTCAGGTGAGCCCGGTTGCGATGCTCTGGGAGGGTGCGGCGGGGAGTGAACCGGTCACGGCGACCGCTGATGCGGCTCAGCTGGATGCGGAACTGCAGATCAGTCTGGGCGAAAGTTCGATGGGGCGTCTGACCAGCGGTCTGCTCAGTGGACTCGTGCGGATCACCGGACCGAAGGGACTGCGGGTGGAAGGACGAACCTTTCACTATTCAGCGGACGTGATGAAGATCTGGACCAGTCAGTCAGTGAAGATTGTCTGGGACGGACACACGGCGACGGCGGAAGGTGGTGCAGAGATTGAATTGCAGGGCGAGGGTGAGACGACGGAACGCGGTCTGCTGTCCGTCACGGATGTGCAGCGAATTCGACTGCTGGGGCGAGTGACATGTGACATGCTGTTTATGGATCAGAGTGGTCGCCGCGAGCCGGTTCCGCTGAGGGTGAGTGCAGCGAACGGCATGGAATACTTTGTACCGACCCGGGAAGCGACGTTTTCAGGTTTCGGGGACCGCGAGCTGCGGCCGGACAATCAGGTCATGGCTGAGCGATCGCTGGCAGACGGTTTCAGCGACCGCCTGTACTGTTCGCGTCTGGTGCTGCAGCTGCAGCCGAAAGTGACTGTGCCTGAGCAGGCCGGCGGGACGCCGCGTCTGACACTCGCCTCGATTTCCGCTGAAGGGCGGCGGGTCCTGTTTCGGTCTGAGCAGCAGCAATTGACGGCTTCGATGAGTCAGCTGCGGTATCGCCTCGAAGACAATCTGCTGGAACTCATCGGGCGTCCGGTCGCGGCGACCGGGAAGCCCGTATTTGTGCAGGTGGAACAGCGCGGGCGGCGGTTGACGGCCCCGGCGGTGTCGATCAGTCTGGATGCGAATCGTCAGGTGCGATTCGTGAAGTGTTCCGGCCCCGGAACGCTCCTGCCCGCCCCGCCGATGGCAGCCGCCCCCGGTGTGGCCGTTGGAACGGGCAATGATGCCGCAGCAGCCTCGGCGTCGGCTCTTGAAGCCTCGTGGAATGAATCGCTCACGCTCGCCAGTGGTGAGCAGGATGTGTTGACGCTGTCCGGTGCGGCTCGAGTGGCGGATCTGACGCGGAAATTCACACTCACAGCCGCTCAGATTCAGCTGGCACTCCAGTCGCAGCCACCTTCGCAGACTCAGGATCAGCCGGGGGGGGATGGAGCCACGCTCCCGGGACTTTCCAATCCGACTCTCGGTGCCTTGCAGCCGCAGCAGCTGCGGGCTACGGGGGGCGTGCGTCTGGAGTCCCCGGGGTTTTCCGGAAACGCCCATGATCGGCTCACCGTTGACTTTGAATCGCTGGATGGGCCTTCCGGGGCACTGGCTGCCTCGATGGGCAACGCAGACGGGCGACGGTCAAAGTCGACTGGTGGCGAGTTACCGGCAGGGCCACTGGCGGGGGGCAGCACTGAGTTTTCCTGTGACACCGTGGAAACGCGTCTGCTGACAGTCGCCGGTGGTGGCCTGCAGTTTCGTCAGCTCTGGCTGAGGGGCAATGTTGCGATTACTCATGAAGCTGCGGAAGCGGCTGACAGTTTCACAGCCCAGGGTAATCTGCTCCACGCAGCTTCCGATGCTGCAGGGCGACGGAGCCTGCATCTGAGCGGTGATCCGGCCAGTGTGATCCGCAGCACCGCGCGGATTGACGGGCCACGCATCGACCTTGCAGAAGCTGGCAAACCCGGAGCGACGGCCGCGGCGACCGGGGCTGTTTCTGCAGCGGGGGACATGGGCGGCCAGGCCACGGTGGAGGGTGGTGGCCGTCTGCGCATCGTGGTTTCGCGCGGACCGGACGGCAGCGAACTGCCTCAGCCGACTCCGCTGGATATTTACTGGAACGAACGCATGACCTTCGCCGGCCGCACCGCTCATTTCATCGGCAGCGTGCGGGCTGTGCTGAATAACGAAACCGACGTCGACGCCGAACTGACGTGTGCCGGTATGAAAGTGCATTTCGCCCGTGAAGAACGACTGGCCACTGACCGCTCAAACGAATCCTTCAGGCTGGTTTCCCGCAGCAGCAGAGCCGGGGATGACCCGCACCAGATGAGCCGTATTGAACGGCTGGAGTGTGAAGGTCGAGTGGTCGTGGATCTGGAATTGATGACTCAGGGACGCGTGACCGGGCGACACCACGCGGAATTCGCAGATCTGGTCCTGCATGGTGAATCCGGAGAATTCACGGCCGCAGGACCCGGTCTGGTGGAATCGGTGCAGCCGGATCAGCGACAACGACTGACCACAACCAGTCGAGCAGTGGCCCGTGCAAACACGCCCATCCGAACCCCTGACCAGTCCTGTCTCTTCGTGCGGGCCACCTTTATCGGCAATCTTGAAGGCAACCATCACTCCCGCTTCGTGCGGCTGCGTCAGCATGTGCGCGGCGTGTTCGGCCCGGTGGCTTCGCTTGACGATCGCCTGAATGTGGATGGCCTGGGTGTGAATGAACTTCCCGAAAATTCCGGTTCCATGGGCTGCGAAAACCTCACAGTTTCCGTGACGCCCGGACTGGAAGGAGAGGAATCTTCATTTTCGCTCGTTGCTGAATCCAACGTCTCCGGAACCGGACGGGGCACACGAGCCCCCTGTCGCCTTGAATCGCGGCTGTTTTCCGGAGATGCTGATCGGATTACATACGATCACGCCCGGCAGCAGTATATTCTGCGGGCGGAAGAGGGCCGCCAGGCCCGCGTGACCTATGTGCCCAACGCTGGTGAACCCCAGTCGTTCACCGGGCGGCGATTCGAGTACTACGCGGACCGCAATCATCTGCAGGCCAATCAGGTCTCGGGCGTCCAGGCCACAGGGGGACTGTAGACCGCAGATCCTCTCACTTTTGGCCAGACTTCTGCTGAATTCCACCCGGAAAACGCAATTCCGATGGGTTACGAGTTTGACAGATTCCCCCCAGACACGCATGATATGGATCACTGTCTGCACGGATGCAGCCCGATCAAATGGAATTGACAGTCCCGCCCTCCCAATTCCCATCTGTCTCCGCGCAGCCACTGCCATCGTTCCTGCATCCCCCCTACCCTCCTGTTCGGCGTCCCCGCCGATGTTCCGTGTCGCTTCCGCCCGCCCCCCAGTCATTGGTCTTGTGGGTGGTGTCGGTTCCGGAAAGTCGTCTCTTGTCTCCGGGCTCACCGATTTCGCGGTCCAGGTTATCGACGCCGATCGCATCGGCCATCAGCAACTGCGGCAACCGGCCATCCGGGCCGCGCTTGTTGAACACTTCGGTAAGAACATTCTGGGTCCCGATGGTGACATTCACCGCCCGGCGCTGGCTGCGGTGGTCTTCGGCGATTCTCCTGCACAGCAGCTCGCCCTCGAAACGCTCAACCGCATCGTCCATCCGGGGATCCGCACGGAAATTCTGCGACAACTGTCGCTCGCCCCCCGAACGCTCGATGCCGTGTTCCTCGATGCCGCGCTCCTGCTCGAATCCGGACTCGCGTCCCTCTGTGATCTGCTCATTTACATCGACACCCCCGAAGAACTCCGCTGCCAGCGCGCCACAGCCTCGCGCGGCTGGTCACACAAGGAACTCCAGCGCCGCGAACGTTCCCAATGGCCACTCGAACGCAAACGGGCCGCCTGCCACCACACCATTGATAACTCCGGCTCTCTCGCCGATTCCTCATCCCAGCTCCGGCTGATCCTTCAACAGTTCCCTGCACACACCATCACGTCCACCCCCGCACCGTAAGCCCTCGAGGCTGCCATCACCGGCCGCAGCCCGAAACTCAACCCCTTCTCAACTCCCCCGGTGACTCCCCCTTTCTGCCCGCTCAAGAAGCTTCCCGCCCATGTCCACACGCAATCCCCGTCCCGAAGATTCCCGCATCGGCCATCCCCGTCTCCGCCGGTCTGAGGACCGTCCCCCGGCCTCATCTCCGCCAGCCGGTCCCGCCGATGCCGATTTCTCTGCTGCCGCCACAACTCCCCGCAACTCCTCAGACGAACCGGCCGACGATTTTGGCAAACCCGTCGCCGAAACGTTCGCCCCCCCCGAAGAAAACCGTGTCAACATCGCTGATCTGCAGCGCATGGCCATGAAAGATCTCATCGCCATCGCCGAACAGGATCAGCTCACCGAATATCACGGACTCAAAAAACAGGATCTGATCTTCAAGATCCTCAAGGAACGCACCCGCCTCAACGGACTCATGTTCGGCGAAGGCACCCTCGAAATCCTGCCCGATGGCTTTGGTTTCCTCCGCAGCCCCGACTATCACTACCTCCCATGCCCCGACGATATCTACGTCAGCCCCAGCCAGATCCGTCGCTTCGGGCTCCGCACTGGCGCCACCGTAGCCGGACAGATTCGCCCCCCAAAGGAAAACGAACGCTACTTTGCCCTGCTGCGCGTCGAAGCCATCAACGGCGAAGACCCCAACCTGCTCACCAACAAAGTCTTCTTCGATGACCTCACGCCCCTCCACCCCCAACGCAGACTCCGACTCGCCGATCACTCCGAATTCCTCAGCACCCGCCTCGTGGACCTGATCGCGCCCATCGGCATGGGCCAGCGCGGACTCATCGTCTCCCCCCCCCGCGCCGGCAAAACCATCCTCCTCCAGCAACTGGCCAAAGCCACTCTCCGCAACCACCCCGACGCCTACGTCATTGTGCTCCTCATCGATGAACGCCCCGAAGAAGTCACCGATATGGAACGCAAACTCAAAGGTCCCAACTGCGAGGTCGTCAGCAGCACCTTCGATGAAGCCTCCGCACGGCACATTCAGGTGGCCGAAATGGTGATCGAAAAAGCCAAACGCATGGTGGAATACGGTCACGATGTCGTCATCTTCCTCGACAGCATCACACGGCTCGCCCGCGCCTGGAATACCGAAATTCCGAACTCCGGAAAAACCCTCTCCGGAGGCGTCGATGCCAACGCTCTGCAAAACCCCAAACGCTTCTTCGGCTCCGCCCGCTGCGTCGAAGAAGGTGGCAGCCTGACCATCATCGCCACCGCACTCGTTGATACCGGCAGCCGCATGGATGATGTCATCTTCGAAGAATTCAACGGCACAGGAAACACCGAAATCGTTCTCGATCGAAAACTCGTCGACCGACGCGTCTGGCCCGCCATCGATATCAATCGCTCCGGCACACGCCGCGAAGAACTGCTCCTCACCGATGACGAACTCAAATCCTCCTGGGCCCTCCGCCGCACACTCAATGACCTCGGCCCCGTCGAAGCCATGGAACTCCTCCTCAATCGACTCAAAAAATACCAGTCCAACGAAGAATTACTCAAAGAACTAAACGGGCAGTGAGTTTTCAGTTTTCAGTTTTCAGTGGTGAGTGGTGAGTGGTGAGTGGTGAGTGGTCGCCCCCGTCGATTGCCTCGTTCCTCATTCCTGGTTCCTCAGTCCTCATTCCTGGTTCCTCTTCCCTCTTACCTCGTTCCTTCCCCCCCTTCACGCCTTCCTGAGCCATCTCATGCCTGCAGAAATCCGAGCCCAGCTTCTGGCTGCTGATGCAGACTTTGCCGTCGTTGTGTCCCGCTTCAATGATCTTGTGACCCGACGCCTGCTGGAAGGCGCCCTGGAAACTCTTTCCCGACACGGTGCTGACCCGTCCCGGATTACGGTCGCGTGGGTTCCAGGCTCCTTTGAGATTCCTCTGGTTGCGTCCCGACTGGCAGAGTCCGGCAAGGTGCATGCCGTAATTTGTCTGGGCGCGGTGATTCAGGGGTCTACGACGCACCACGAATATGTCAACAGTCAGACCGCTTCGGGCATTCTGCAGGCCAGCCTGAAGAGTGGCATACCGGTGGCGTTCGGAGTGCTCACCTGTGAATCGCTGGAGCAGGCTCTGGAGCGAGCCGGAGGTAAAGCGGGCAACAAAGGTCAGGAAGCTGCTCTTGCAGCCATTGAAATGGTGAACCTGCTGAAACTGATCTGACGCGGTGGCCGGCTGTGGTGGGCCTGCCCCGCCGCGTCTCTGGCCGATCTAGGTGTATCGCACAGCACGGTGCCGGGGTTCAAAGTATTCCGGAAGCAGGCTGTCGACCTGCAGGAGTCCTTTGCGGGTGAGTTTCAGTCGGGAACCTTCCACCTGAATGTATCCTGCGGCCTGCTGATTGCGGAGTGCTGTGGCGAATTCGACCTGGGTTTGCACGTTATATTTCTGGTCAAGCCGCTGCAGGTCGACTTCGCCTTCCTTCATGAGCAGCACCAGTTCGCGAATGAGCATTTGGTGGGGAGTGGGACGAAGAGCGCGGTTGATGGGAAGTTCGCCTCGGCTGACCGTTTCCATGTAGTCTTCAATGCGGTCTTTGTTCTGGTAATGGACGCCCTGGAAGTGACCGAAGGAGGAGACACCGGTGGCGATCAGATCGCAGCCGCGCCAGACATTGTCGCGATAGACAAAGCGATCGCGAACGGGGTTGCGGACAAGTTCGTTGCCGCTGCTGATGTGGTAACCGGCTGCGATCAGGCGGTCCATGGCTTCGCTGACCCAGCGGCGTTTGGTGGGCCAGTCCGCAACGGGCGACTGAATGCCCAGTTCGCGCATTTCCTTTGAGTAGACCGTGTTGAAGGGCAGTTCCATCTGATAAATGGTGATGTTATCGGGATTGAGCTGCAGCGTTTTGTCGATGTTGGCGTGCCAGTTCTGATCTGTTTCGCCGACCATGCCCGCAATCAGGTCGATATTGACCTGAGGAAAGCCAACGCTGCGGATCCATTCCCAGGCCTGAAAGACTTCGGGGGACAGATGCGCACGGCCATTTTCTTCGAGGATGGCGTCGTTGAAACTTTCCACCCCGAGCGAAATACGGGTGACGCCGATGTCGCGCAGCGTCTGCAGTTTTTCCAGGCTGAGTGTCCCGGGTTCGCATTCAAAGGTGACTTCTTCTGCCTGCTCCCACGTGATGTACTCGGACATGCGGTCGCGGAGCGAGCGGAGTTGTCGGGAACTGAGATAACTGGGGGTTCCGCCACCGAAGTAGACAAACCGCAGCGGCCGGTTGCCGATTGCGGGACGCTGGCTGATGAGTTCCAGTTCCTGCATGAGTGCCCGCACGTAGTCTTCGATCGACTTCGCGTTCTGGTTGGTATACACGCGAAAATAACAGAATTTGCAGCGTTTGCGGCAGAAGGGAATGTGGATGTAAAGTCCCAGAGGGGTCGCGGCGGTCGCGGCAGCGTCCGTGTCAAGTGCCTCCACTGCAAGCGGTACGTGGTCCGGCAGCCATTGGGAAAACGGCGGATAGTTGGAAATGAAGTAACTGCCCACTTCGGT
>JBJTOM010000290.1:0-25677 GCA_046074585.1 Planctomycetota bacterium
GGGGGGGGGGGGGGGGGGGGAGGGAGGTGGAGAGGGAAAACTGGTATTCCTGAGTATT
The DNA here is from genome assembly GCA_046074585.1 of Planctomycetota bacterium. Classification (GTDB taxonomy): domain Bacteria; phylum Planctomycetota; class Planctomycetia; order Planctomycetales; family Planctomycetaceae; genus SXXK01. Next base: position 59 of record JBJTOM010000290.1, read on the forward strand.
GCCGCTGGCAAACTGCTGGATTTCGCGACTGATTCGGACGCTGCACCAGTCATGTCCACACATGGCGCAGAAATCGGTGTCGACGTCGAGGTCTTCATCGTGGAAGGCGCGAGCGGTATCGGGATCGAAGCTGAGTTCGAAGTGTTTTTCCCAGTTCAGAGCAGCGCGGGCTTTGGTGAGTTCATCATCGCGATCTCGAGTGCCGGGGATACCGAGCGCGATATCGGCGGCGTGAGCTGCGATGCGGTAGGCGATGCAGCCTTGTTTGACATCGTCCTTTTTGGGCAGGCCGAGATGTTCCTTGGGGGTGACGTAACAGAGCATGCTGGCGCCGTGCCAGGCGGCATTGGTGGCACCGATGCAGCTGGTGATGTGGTCGTAGCCCGGAAAGATATCGGTTACGAGCGGTCCGAGGACGTAGAACGGGGCGCCGTGGCAGAGCCGGCGCTGGAGCTTCATATTGAATTCGATCTGGTCCAGTGGAACGTGGCCGGGCCCTTCGATCATGACCTGCACACCTTTGCGCCAGGCGCGTTCGGTGAGTTCGCCGAGGGTGGAGAGTTCTGCGAGTTGTGCGAGGTCTGTGGCATCGGCGAGACCACCGGGGCGGAGGCCATCACCGATGCTGAAGGTCACGTCGTGTTCCCGCAGCACATCACAGATCGACTCCCAGTGTTCATACATCAGGTTCTGACGATCGTGGTGAATCATCCATTTGGCAAGGAGCGACCCACCACGGCTGACGATGCCGATGAGGCGATCGCGGACGTACGGCAGATGTTCCTGGAGGACACCGGCGTGGATGGTGAAATAGTCAACGCCCTGCTGAGCCTGATGTCGCAGATTGTCGAGCACGATCTCGATCGTCAGGCTTTCGATGCGTCGGCCGATGATCATGGAGTAGATGGGGACGGTTCCGATGGGGACGGTGCTGGCGCGGATGATGGCATCCCGGCAGGCATCAAGATCTCCGCCGGTGGACAGATCCATCACGGTGTCAGCGCCCCAGCGTTCGGCCCAGCGGAGTTTTTCGACTTCTTCCTGGGTTCCTGAAGAAACCGGGGAGGCACCCATGTTGGCATTGATTTTCGTGCGTGAGGCACGGCCGATGCACATGGGTTCGAGCTGCCAGGCGAGGTGTTGTCGGTTGGCCGGGATGACCATTCTTCCGGCAGCCACTTCGTCGCGAATCTGTTCGGCCGTGAGGTGCTGTTCGCGGTCGGCGACGCGGTGCATTTCCGGAGTGATCACTCCAAGGCGGGCGAATTCGAGCTGTGTGCGTGGCTGAAAATCGGCAGGTGGCTGCCACGCCGCCGCAGATTCATACTGATCTGCAAATTCAGGGCGAAGCCGCCAGTCCGCCGGCATGAAATCCCAGGCGGTTTTCTCGGAAGGCTGGGGCATCCCCGGCGTATCCGGTGAGGCGAACGTCAGGGCACCGGCGCGGCCGGGTGCGATCCGCGGAGCCCTTGCGAAACTTCCCGGCGTGGTCCCGGCATGCACACTGCTGGGGTCAGCTGCTTCGATTTGCGGCAGATAAGCGGCAACACGCTGAACGTGGTTCATTGACAATCCCTGCTGAAAGCGGTGAAGAATGCGGAAATCCTAGTGGAGACCTGTTGAAAAGCAACCGGCTTTTGGCGTGTCGCCCTCCAACTCTCATTCGTCCGCGGACATCGTTCCGGAATTCCGATGTTTACCATGACCTTTTTCCATTCCCCCCCCGTCCGGCCGCGCCCTCCGCCACCAAAGTTGCTAGAATCCGCATTCTCCGGGTTCCCCCGCCTCATCTGCACCTGTCGTGTCGAGGTTTTCATGTCACAGAACTTTGCCCGCGGACCGCAGCACCGCCTCCTCGCCACCACCTGCCTGCTCGTCGCCACCTCGCTCCTGTTCAATGTGCTCCGGGCCGACGAAAAACCTCTCGCCCCGCCAGCCCCCGCTGCTCCGTCCCCTGCTGCCGCCGATGAACCCGCTGAAAGTCCCGAGCCCGCCGAACGCCCTGCCAATCGGCTCGCCCGCGAATCCAGCCCCTATCTGCTCATGCATGCCCACAATCCCATCCAGTGGTACCCGTGGGGACCTGAAGCCTTCGAGGCAGCCCGCGAGCAGAACAAGCCAGTGTTCCTCTCCATCGGCTACAGCAGCTGTTACTGGTGTCACGTGATGGAACGTGAAGTCTTCAGCAGTCGAAAAATTGCGGACTACATGAACGAACACTACATCTGCATCAAAGTCGACCGTGAGGAGCGGCCGGACGTGGATGAAATTTACATGACCAGCCTGATCGTCTATCAGCAGGCTGCCGGGATTGGCGGGGGCGGTGGCTGGCCATTGTCCATGTTTCTGGATGCGGCCGGCAACCCGGTCGCCGGGGCCACCTACCTGCCTCCGGAAGACACGCCGGACGGCCGCGTGGGTTTCCTCACCGCCGCACAGCGCATTCACGATCTCTGGGCCAACAATCGCGAAGCTGTCGATCGCACGTCTTCCATGCTGGCCCGTGAAGTCCGTCGCCTTTCCAGCATTTCCATGCTTGCCGAACCTCGGGAACTCAACGAAGAGCTTCTGAAGATTGTCGCCGATGGCATTCGTGCTCAGTACGACCCGGTCTGGGGCGGAGTGGACTTGAATGCGCGGCGTCCGGAGGGTTCGCGGTTTCCCAACGTGCCGCGGCTTGCTTTTCTGCTTGACTACGCCTCCCGCCGCAACGACGCCGAACTGCTCGCCATCGTCCGTCACTCGCTCGACAGCCTCTCCCACGGCGGCATCCGCGATCATCTCGGTGGCGGCTATCATCGCTACAGCACTGAACGCACATGGACCGTGCCGCACTTCGAGAAGATGCTTTACGACCAGGCCCAGCTCCTCGAAATTCACTCCCGCGCCGCGCTCCTGCAGCCCAACCCGCTGGACCAGCAGGTCATTGACGAACTCGTCCAGTTCCTCCGCCGTGAAATGCTGCTGCCCGATGGCGGCTTCTGCTCCGCACTCGACGCTGAAACCAACGCGATTGAAGGCGAGTTCTATGTCTGGAAGGAAGCTGAGATCCGTGAACTCCTCCCGGACGACACAGAAGAACTCTTTCTCACCACGTACAGCTTCAGCGAGCCTCAGAACTTCGAACACGGCCGAATCCTCCGCCTCCCGCCGAAACAGCCACAGCCGGATGCTGCCAGCAGCGAAACACTGGCTCGCTGCCGCCAGCTCCTGCTCGATGCCCGCAGTAAACGCCCCCGCCCCTTCCTCGATGACAAAGTACTCACCGAATGGAACGCCCTGATGATTCAGGCACTGGCCGTCAGCGGACGACTCCCAGGACGCAGCGGTGATCTGCAGCTGGCCGAAAACGCCGCCCGCTTCCTGCTCAAAAACCTCCGCGATGACTCCGGACTGCTGCTCAGATCCTGGCGCAACGGCAAGCCCGGCCCCCGCGCTGTGCTGGATGACTACGCCTGCCTCGTCTCTGCGCTCCTGGAACTCCACACCACCACGTCCGCCAACGAATGGCTCACCGCCGCCCAGTCGCTCATGGAACAGCAGATCAGGCTCTTCCATGACGCGGAACAAAAGGCTTTTTTCTTCACCGCACACGACCACGAAAAACTCATCGCCCGCACCTGCTCACCCTATGACTCCGTGTCCCCTTCCGGCAACAGCCTCACCGTTCGCAACCTGATCCGTCTCGGCCGACAACACCCGGAATACATCAACCTCGCCCGCGATCTGCTGGGGCGTTTCAGCGGCACTGTCGGCGATTCCCCCGCCTCCTGCGCCGGACTGGCACTGGCCATCCAGGACCTGCTCAGCACTGCCCCGCAAAACAACGCCGCACGGCCCAATCCTGCCGCTTCACACGTTCTGCTTACCGCACTCCCGCAGTCGCGCCGACAGGACCCCGCCCCGGGCACTCCTGCCCCCGCCTCCCGCACTGCCCCCAAAGAACCACTCAAGCCGGCCTCCGCCCGCATCCCGCCCGAAGACCTGCAGGACATCGATGGCGCTGACAAGCCCGTGCGCGCCGTGCTTTACCCCATGTTCGATAAACTCCCCCGCGGTGGAAAGTGCCCCGTCGCCATCCAGCTCACCATCGCCAATGACTGGCACATCAACGCCAATCCCGCTTCCCCCGAAAATCTCATCCCCACCGAAATCAAACTCACCAGCCCCCATAAGGTGCGCCTGACACGCGTGAAGTACCCGGATCACCACGAATTTCAGCCTCCAGGCACCAGCGATGTGATCCACGTCTACGACGGCAAAGTCGTGATCTACGTGCTCCTCGAAACCGACCCCGAAGAAACAGTCCCGGAAGCAGAACTCGACTTCGAAATCCGCTACCAGGCCTGCAGCAGAGAAACCTGCCTGCCTCCCGATAAAATGCGGCTCACAACACGCATCAAAACCGCCAGCCTCGAAAGCGACATTCGCCGCATCAATCAGTCACTCTTTACCGCACCCGCCAGTCAACAGCCTGCCGCCCCCGGTCAGCCACAATAGCGGCACTCCCTGATTCCCCGGATCCGCCAATGCATTTCACAGCCAGGGACGTGTTTCTCGAAGATGCCTTCCAGCAGGCCAGCGCCGCTGTGGTGATTGGCGCTCCGGATCCCGTCGACCTGCAGCAGCGTATCTCTGCTGCTGTCGCTCTGTTCAAAGCCAGACGCGCCCCGCTGCTGCTCCTGTTCGGCGGCCGATCGGCGAATCCTGAACAGCCCTCAGAAGTGGCTCGCATGCGCGAAGCCGCACTCCGTTCCGGCATCCCCGACGCTGCACTCATCCCTGCAGAACTCACTGCCGACCTTCCCGAGTTCGCCAAACACACTCAGCGACTGCTCAAATCCGAACCCCGGCTGCAAACCGCCCGCTCGCTGGCCCTCGTGTCTTCCGCATGGCACCTGCTCCGCGTCTCCATTGTCTTCAAAAAATTCCTGCCCCGCCAGGTCACTCTTTACTGTCACCCCACCCCCGATGGCATCACGGCCCGCAACTGGATGCTGGAACCCCGGGGCAAAGCCACTGCCGAAAACGAACTGCGACTGATCGAAAAACTCGTAAAGTCCGGCTACTCACTCAAATGATCCCCCAACCGTCTTATTGTGGAATGATCAGGGCAAGGGATGTCAACTGGCTGGCCCAGGCGAAAACACATCAATCAGGCAATTTTCCACCCCGTTTCGTCCTCTCAGGGCGACGCTGGGATGACGAAACGCTGTTGAGAACACCGGAAGTCGTCTGCCGGACGCCGCCCCACGTGACGAGGCGTGCGGGGGATGTCAATCCCCCGGTCAAGAACAACTGAGCCGTCGGACGGCAGTCCGCGGGCACCAGCACTGCCACGGCCTTCGCGGGAAGCTCTGGCGGACTGGGGACGCGACGACAAGGCCCCATGAACGCACCCCAGTTTCGTCACGCGGGCCATCCGTCACATGAGTCCCCTGCGTCCCATGTGCCCATCCCACAACCCGCGCAAAACACAACCCCCGAGCCGCGCCCGTGAGGAAGCGGGCGACCCCCTGCACAGGCTTCGTTTCGAAGTGAGAAGTTAGAAGTGAGAAGTTGCGGAGGCGTGCGGGTGAGAGAGTAGAAAGTGGAGAGGAGACCGCAGGAGAATGCAGAAAGTCGAGAGTCTCCTCTCTCCTTTCTCCATTCTCCTGCTCTTCCTTTGCGCCTTGGCGCCTTTGCGTGAGACCAACAGTCCTTGCAGCGGCTGACAAAGTTCTGCAGAGCCGTACCGGCTGATTGACATCGGCCGCACGCCACACGGCGTTTTTTGGCTCGATCCGGCCGCGGGATGCCAACCGGAAGGCGGAATTGAAATATCTCAGTGTGCCCGTGTTCGCGCCGTTTCGTCATCCCATCCCTGGGGGGGGGCGTCAGCGGCTCGCCGCCCTGAATCGCTCCTGTTGCCACTTCATCCCGGCCTCGCCGTCCCAAGCCGCGCCAGAGAATCTGCTCCAGCCGCAAGGCATCCATTCTGATGTTCTTCGCTGCTGGTTTCTGAATCACCCTCGTGACTCATGCTGTCCATTGTTGGGCCTGTGTGGTATCCTTGCTGCAGACGGCCGGGTGGCGAAATCGGCAGACGCACGGGACTTAAAATCCCGGGTCCTGAAAGGGACGTACGGGTTCAAGTCCCGTCCTGGCTAATTCTCCGTCAAAATCCAACTAAAGCGGGAAATTGCCCTTCCAGGAATCCCGGGAACATTCCACACCTTACCCGTGACGAATTTCGGCTGAGGGATTCAAATTGCTTGCACCATCTGCGATTTGTGCCGAACTGACCAGTAGTCAGCGTGAGACAGACGCTCTACTCAGCCACATCTTCAAGGAGGTGCCGCATGTTCAGAAGTTTCCGGTTGTGCATGGCCACCATCCTGATGGCACCACTGACAGTGGGCCCGGTGGTTGCCGAAGAGGCGGTGGAGGTTCGTTCCCGTGACGTCCTTCTGCACTCCGGTTCGCTCAGTGGCGTTGTTCTGAACCGTGAATCTCATCCGCTGCCGGGTATTACGGTGCAGTTTCTGCACGGGAAAAACGTGATTGCTGTGGCGACCAGTGACGACAACGGAAACTTTGCCGTCCACGGTCTGCGAAATGGCGGACATGTGGTGGCAACCGGGGAAGAGAAGGAACTGGTGCGATTCTGGAACTCCACCGCGGCTCCGCCATCTGCGTCGGCCAGGCTGATTCTGGTGGTGGACGAAGAGGTGGTTCGTGGTCAGGGGTATGTTGAGGAATGTGGAGTCGAGTGCGGGGACGAAAGCGTGACTCGAAAATCCTGTCTCTGCAGAGCACTCAGCAACCCCACAGCACTGCTGCTGCTGGGGGGTGGAGCCGCGGGAATCGTGGCGATTGTGGCGCACAATGACGACGACGCCCCGGCCAGTCCCTGAACACCGGCCTGATCCAGACGAATCTGCCGAACGCCGGGGATTTCCTCCGGCGTTTTTTTGTGCGCTTCCGAGCGGATCGCTGCAATCCCTGAAACCTGCCTAATCGACACGGGCAGCAGGGGCCGATAAGTCAGCTCAACCGTTGAATCAGTTTCGACCAACTTCACCGCGACAAGGCGACTGCGCGGAGATGCTGGCCCCTGGCGATTGGAACCGGGGTTCAGGAAAAGCTGGTGATCTGGTTCCCGGGGGGGCTCCTTAAAGCCTGCTTTTTTAAGGATTGCAGCGGTGAAACGTCAGGGGTTGGTGGCTGCCGGGCTGATCGGATCGGCGGCGTCTGTATGCGTGCTGTTGAACCAGCATCTGCATCTGGGTGCTGCTGAAGATGGCAAAAAATCATTTCGTGAAGCTCTCAAGGGAGCTCCCGAGCCGCAGCTGGTGGAGGCGGAAGAGGGAATTCGTCTGAATTATTTTGATGCGTCATGGGACCGCGTCCTCAGGAATCTTGCGGAAACCAGTGAGCTGACCCTGGTCATGGAGAAAACTCCGCCCGGCCGTTTCGCTCGCCGTGACCGCGCGCGCTATGACCTCAACTCTGCTGTTCGCATCCTGAACAGCGAACTCGAGCCGCTCGGCTATCGCCTGCTGCACCAGAACGGATTCCTGATCGTGCGGAATCTCGATCAGGCCCGCACGGAATACGCCCGTCCAAGGCTCAACGCGGAATCATCCCAGTCCCGATCCCCGGTGACTCGGCAGCTTGTCAAAAACGCATCGAATTCCCGCGTTGCAGCAATCGAGGAGAGTGCGGAAGACGACGCTGCTGAGGAGAGCAGTCCTCTGGCAGCCTCGCGTTCCAAAGCGTCCGCCCCGGTCAGCTCCAAAGGTCGTTCGCGCACGCCTTCCGTGACTCCGGCGGGCGGTGAGGATCCGGCGACGCGGGACGGCAGCAAAAGTTCCCCGCGCAGCAGCCGCATTCGGCCGGTGGCAGCCACGCGTCAGGAAACTGCCGCGGCAAAAGCAGCGGCCGAAACGGCTGCCGCTCAGGCTGCTGATGACTCACCGCTCAGAACGGAAGAGATCTCCCTTCAGCAGGGTTCCGCGTCCGATGTCGCTCGCACACTGTATGTCGTGTTTCGCAATCGGGCGGAGCTGGAGAAGCCGGGACTTGGCGGCTTCCCCGGATATGTAGTCCGCAGCAATCCTGCCGAAGGCCCAGCAGACACCGAACCCGTGGTGCTGTTTCGTGTGGGCATCGATCAGGAATCCAACTCATTGCTGATCGAGGCCCCGCAGAAGCGGCTGCCGCATCTCAGGAAACTGGTCACGGACCTCGATCGCCCTGCAGACGAAGGCGACGAGTCAGCTGTAAAACTTGTCCCGAACAACGGCATCCCCGCTCAGACAGCCAGACAGCTGAATGATCGCATCCATCAGCTGGTTACCATGGCAGATGAAGCCCGAGCGGAGGAGCCAGGTGGCAGCCAGCCGCCTGGTGACAGGAAACCTGCGTCGGAAGAGGGGCCGGCCGTGAATCTTCGCGGCGAAGTCAACGTGCAGGCCATGCAGGACCTTGGGTTGCTGATTCTTAAGGGTAATGCCGCCGACGTGGAGCGGGTTGAGCAGATCATACAGCAGCTGGAAAAAGTCAGTGTGGGCTCGCTGCCCGGCATTCACGTGCTCACGCTGCAGAACGTGGATTCCGAAGCCATGGCCACGCTGCTCACCAGTGTCTACGAAGAATTATCCGAACAGCGACAGCGCACCGGCACGGACAATCGTCAGGCGGCCGCCTTTATTCCCGTCGTGCAACCCAATGCCCTGCTGATCATCTCCTCCGAAATCGAACGCGAAACCATTCTGGAACTCGCTGAAGAACTCGACAAACCGCTCAGCCCGGACCTTGAATTCGAGGTTTTCCCGCTGAAAAGTGCCATTGCGTCTCAGGTCGTCACGTCGCTCACTGAATTTTACGCCGAACGTCCGGGACTGGGCACGTCTCTGAGGACCTTTGCCGACGTGCGGACCAACTCCGTCGTCGTTCAGGCCCGCCCCAACGAACTTGCCGAAGTTCGCAAACTCATCGCACGAATTGACATTGATGACCCTGCTTCGACTTCGCGGATGAAAGTCATTCGCCTGAAGAATGCCGTTGCGGAAGAACTGAGTACCACCATCAATCAGGCCATCCAGGCCGTGATCAGTCCGCCTCAGCAAACCACTGGTCAGCAGGGTGCAGGTGGTTTTGGCAACCAGCAGGGCGCACAGCAGCTGCGGGACAACAAGTCGGTGGCAGTGGAGTTTCTTGCTTCGGCTGGTGGTATTCAGCAGCTGATTCGCTCAGGGATTCTCGCAGATGTTCGTGTGAGCTTTGATGCCCGCTCGAACAGCCTGATCGTCACCGCTCCTGAAGCCAGCATGGGCCTCCTCGAAGCCCTCATTGCAGAACTGGACCAGGCCCCCGGCGCCGTTTCTGAAATCAAGGTCTTCTCCCTGAAAAACGCGGATGCTCAGCAGTCCGTCGATCTGCTCACGACGCTCTTCGAGAGCACCAATCAGGAGGATCAGCTGGGCGTTCAGCTGGCCGGCACAGAGGGTTCGTCCAGCAGCCTGATTCCGCTGCGGTTTTCCCCCGACATTCGCACCAACACGGTTCTGGCCATCGGCAGTGCGGAATCTCTGAGCGTTGTCGAAGCTGTTCTGCTGCGTCTTGATTCCGATGATACCCGGCAGCGGTCTACGTCGGTGATTCCGCTGCGGAATGCGCCTGCCGAACAGGTCTCCGTCACGCTCCTCGACTTTCTCGAACAGCAGCAGGCCCTCCAGGACAGCTCGGAGGACCTGCTGAGCAATATCGAGCGACTGCGTCAGGAGGTCCTCGTTGCTCCGGATATCAACAGCAACTCGCTGATCGTGAGTGCCTCTCCGCAGTACTTCAATCAGATCGTGCAGATTATTGAGCAGCTGGATGCTCAGCCCCCCGAAGTGGTTATCCAGGCACTGCTGGTCGAAGTCACGCTGGATGCCACTGATGAGTTCGGGATTGAGCTGGGCTTCCAGGATCCGCTGCTGCTTGACCGCAGCCTGTCCACAACGACCGCCGGCGGGACAACGACCATCTCGGCAGGCCCTGGGCTGAACTTCAACAACACCGCGTCTCCACTCGGCGGTAATTATATCACCGGTGGCACCAATCCGAGCACTGTGGCGACCCAGGGGCTCAGTAACTTCTCGCTTGGCAGAAACAACTCGGCACTCGGTTTCGGTGGCTTCGTGTTTTCCGCCCAGTCTGACGCCGTGAGTGTTTTGCTGAGGGCACTTGCCGCCCGTCGCACAGTTCAGGTGCTCAGTCGCCCGCAGGTCCGCACCACGCACAACAACGAAGCCTACGTGACTGTCGGGCAGCAGGTGCCGATTGTGACAGGAGCCACTCAGAACACACTCGGAGCCAACCCGACAATCTCCCAGCAGCAGGTCGGCATCACACTCCGCGTGACTCCGAGAATTACACCGGACGGCATCATTGCGATGAGCGTCTTTGCGGACAAGAGTTCACTCAGTGCCGAATCTGATGGAGTGCCGGTGTTTGTCAGCGGAACGTCCGTCATCCGCTCCCCCATCATCAACCAGTCGCAGGCGGTAACGGTGGTGAACGTACCCAATGGTCAGACGATCGTGATGGGTGGTATGATCACCAAATCCGATTCCACCCTTGAACGTAAGGTGCCGTGGCTGGGTGACCTGCCGATTGTGGGCCGTGCCTTCCGCTACGATGGCACAACGACTTCAAGAACTGAACTGCTGATTTTCCTTACGCCTCGCATCGTTCTCAGCGATGTTGACTCGGAACTCCTGAAACAGGTTGAAGCCGAACGTCTGCACTTCATCGAATCCGATGCAGAAAAGATTCATGGTCCTCTTTACAGCGTGCCACGGCAGGATGGTGCTTCATGGGAACCGCAGGAAGGTACCATTCTGGCACCTGAAATGCCTATCCGCGAACTGCTTGAGCCGGACACAAATACTCCGGACGTCCCTGCTGATGACCCTTCGGCGAAGGCCGAGCTGGCCCCCGAGCCGGCAGCTTCTCCCGCTCCCGGAACACCGCGGAAAAGCAAATAGCTGCCAGCTTCCGGTTGCCAGATGACAAAGGTGCTGACCATGCAGATTCCGGCCTTTCCCAGAACCCTGGTACTGCTTGCTGCAATTGCCATTTATTCCATCACTGGCTGCTCAACAGGAACCCTGCTCTCCAGCCCTCGACAGATCGTTCGGGATCCCGGTCGCCTGATTGGACGTCCTCGGACTGAACAGAATATCGGCCGGATTGTAACTCTTTGGGAACCCGCACAGGGTAAGGACCCCGACGGACACAATTCCCGTGGATTCGCCGGGCAGATTCTGTTCTTTGGACCCAATGGAAAAACAGGCTGCCGCGTTCGTGGCAAGGTGATCGTCTCCGTCTACGACGAATATGATGCCGAAGCAACAGGCGATCCTGTACTCCTCCATCGCTACGAATTCGACGAAATTGCCTGGGAAGCACATCGTGGCGAAGGCACGCTGGGACATTCCTACAGCGTCTTTGTCCCCTATAACCGTTCTCACAAAGATCAGGTGAACTGCGCTTTGAAGGTTGAGCTGGTGCAGGAGGGCGGTCGCACCGTCGGGTCTCAGGAAACCGAGGTGCTCCTGCCTGGTCGAAACACGGTGCAGGCCGCTGCCAGTCGCACGCGGGGTTTCGTGCGTGAAAATCGCATCGAGCCTGGCAAAACGGTCACGCCGGCTGCTGCCAGCGAACCAGCCGATGCCCTCGATACCGTCTCCATTCCTCTGCCACGGCAGAAAAACCGCTGACACCCGTCCCGGAAGTGTTCATGTGCAGCTTGCGTACGCCCATCTGAACCTGCGTCGCAATCCCTTCGGAGCCCTGACGACCGCAGACGCTCAGGCTGTCGCTGAGGTGAACCTCACGGAAGCCATCGACTTCCTCAGGCAGCCACCTGCATCTGGCCGTCACTCCCGCCCCCCGGTTCTGCAGCTCATGGGGCGACAGGGATCCGGAAAGACAACCCATCTGCTGGCTCTCCTCGCAGCGTTTCCCGGCGCCGTCTATTCACCAATTCCCATCGGTCAGTCACCCCGAATTCGCACTGACGGCGATCCCATCCTCGTGGATGACGCGCAGTGGCTCACATGGGCTCTGCGACGTCGGCTGTTTCGCAGCCATCGGCGACTGGTGCTCGGGACCCACCGCGACTACGCGACCGAACTGCGGCACTGCCATCGCCCCCTGCTGACGCTTTCATCAGAAACCACGCGGGACCCGGAAACACTCTGCCGTCGCCTGAACGCGCGCATCGAAGCCGCCCGCCGAGGCCCCGGGGCGGTCCCCATCGTCTCCCTGCACACTGCCACTCAGGCATGGAATCACCATGGAGCCGACCTTCGCAGCGTCATGGAGCGGCTGTTTCATATTTTCCAGTCACTCAACAGCCCCGATGAGCCCTGGTTTCTGGAATAACTGCTGCCAATCCGCAACATGTGTCTCTGCAAACCGTGCATGACCTGCAACACACTGGCCTTACAGATTGTTCAGGATCCGGACCGGACACGGTCGTAGTCGTCTGCCGATTGCTGCTTTCGCGGCAAAACGGTCACTTCTGCACCCCGACAATCGACACAACTGACAAGGCCGCTGCGTTTAGCGCCTCACCTGCCCCACTCCCGCCCGACCATTCATCGGTTATCCCGATTTGGACTGTCGTTTGTAACCCACCCACTTGACTCGGTGTTGTTTCGGCACTCTTCCGCCGCATCCCGATCATCCACCATGGGGGTTGCAACTATGTTTTTCAAACCGTCAAATTCACGTCGTTCCAGGTCCGTCCTTTCCAGCCACGCCGCGCTGTTTCACACAGAGGTCATGGAACCGCGCCAACTGCTCAGTGCTGACATCGAACTCGAATCCGCTCTCACCGGCTCCGGCGCTTCATTTGCCGAGGTTGAATACAAGGCAGACAGTGACCGTCAGTCACTGAAGTTCAAAATCGTCAGCGCCGGCTCCGGAACCTTCTCGGTCTTCGTCGGCACCACTCAAATCGGACAGATGACCGTCATATCCGCTGCCAACCCGGAAGTGGAATTTCGATCGGACGCAAAGGGTGGCGAAAACCCGGTTTTGCCTTCAGGACTCAGCTTCAGCAAAGGCACCGAAATTCGCCTTGTTCCCTCCAACAGCCCGGGCCTGACACAGCTCACCGGCCAGCTGGCCGTTAAGGGTGAAGATCCGCGATTCGCATCCTGCGTTCGCTTCGATGCCCTCACACCCGCAGGTCAGGTTGTCGAATCAGAATACGAAGCCGAGATTGAAGGCACGGTCACTCACCGCACATTTACGCTGACAGCCAGAAATCTTCCACCAAACTCTACCCAGGCCGTCACCATTGGTGGTCTGGCCACAAACATCAATCTCAGCGTCAACGCTCTGGGTGTCGGCTCTCTGCGATACTCTGACCCCCTCAAGCCCGGCGATTCCAGTTTCCCCGCTGGCTTTCCGGCGATCACTCCGGGAACTTCGATTTCCATCGGCAGCGTTGTGTCCGGCAACTATGTGATGATGTTGCAAACCCCATCATCCGCTCCGGTCAGTGGCGTGGAAGTCAAAATCCCGCTGCGTGGCACTGGTGCCCTGCAGGGGTTCATCACGTGGGAAACAACGGCGTCGCGTCAGCAGTTCAAGGTCGAAGTCTGGGGTGGTAAGGCTGGTGCGTCCGTCGCTGTCAGCATTCAGCGCCCCGGGTCTGCTGCTGTTCCTCTGAGCCCGATTGTCCTCAACAGCAAAGGATACGGTCGCCTGCAATTCGACTCCGCGGATGCCAACAAAAAGTTTCCTGCCAGCTTTCCAAAGCTCAGCACGGACACTGTCTTCAACGTCGGTCCGTCGCTCGCGGCCGTTTTCGCCAGCGTCAACCCGTCACTCGCTCCCGATGACCGCAGCGCTCGCGAAGCCTACATTCTTGATCAGACCAAAGACTTCACGATCTCCGGGTCACTGTCAGAAAATCACGGTGGCAAGGGCGAAAAATGGCTGAAGGACAAGGCTGGGAAATGGCATTTTATCACGCCTGATGGGTCGCTTTACGAGTGGGATGGCAAGGCCGGTGCCAACGGGAAACGCATCGCAGTCCTTGACGACGCCTACCACGCCAAACCGGAACTGCTTGCGCAGGCCAAAGCAACCATCGCCTCTACGACCGACGACAGCCTGCTCAAAGCCACGGCTGCACGCCTGGATCGCGAACTCAACCTCACACCCGGCAGCAGCACTTCCACAAACTGGGGCGGACTCTCTGAAAAATGGGTTCGCGGCAACGGCAAATGGTACTTCATCACGCCCGACGGAACACTCACGCTCTGGGATTCCACAAAACCCAAAGTCGCAACCGGGACCGTCGTCGCCAGACTCGACAGCCGATACCACGAAGACATCAGCCGTCTGACCGAAGCCGAAAAGCAGCTCACCGCGCCCGAAAAAGCGTTCGCTGCAAATACGTCGCTGGGGATCAACTACTACACCAGTGCCAACGACGGCATTCGCGGTGTGGACGTCAAGTGGGTCAAGTCCGCGACCGATCAGTGGTACTTTATCCGGCCCAGCGACGAACTCTATCTCTGGGATCGACGCGGTTTCATCGCAGAAAAAACCGGCCTGAACGTCTCCGGAACCCTGATCAGCGCGATTACCGGGGCCTATGCCAACCCCACGCTGCTCACCACCCCCGCCGCCAAACCTCCCGGGACCGTGGCCTCGCGCGCTGTTCTCGACGATCTGTTTATCGACCTCCCTGACTTCAACTGACCGAAAGTGACCGAACACGGTCGGCCTGTCTTCCACGCGCCGGCAAAGCCACAGGCCGCGGACTGTCGTCCGTCGGCTGACCAGACCGTCCGGCATCCACAACAGTTGTTACAGACGGTGTGCGGAACTCTCTTCCGTACGCCGTCTGTTGTTTTTGCGGGCTTGTCATTTTCATTCCCCGCACCCAGTGTTTATGCTGCCACCTGCAATTCGGGTCTTTCAACCCGCACCCGCCCGCCTGTTTTGACGCCTGTTTCTGAAAGGTTCCCGCCATGCGTCCTCTGCCATCCACCGGCCGCCGCAGCTTCCTCCAAACGTCCGCCGCCGGTTCCGCGTCCCTTCTGGCCGCCGGTCTCTATGCCGCCCCAGGCACCCTGCGTCCCTCCCGCAGCGCACTCGAAAACCTCAATATCGCCTGCATCGGTACCGCCAACCGAGCCGCAGAAGACGTCAATGGCGTCATGAGCGAAAACATCGTCGCCCTCGTCGATATCGACTCCAGCTACCTCAATCGCTCAAAGGCGATGCTTACCGAAAAGAAAGGCCTTGAACCGCGCTGTTACGCCGACTATCGCGAAATGCTGGTCACAGAAGGTGACAAAATCGACGCTGTCGTTATCGGCACCGCCGATCATCATCATGCCCCGGCCGCCATCCGCGCCATCCGCGCCGGTAAACATGTCTACTGCGAAAAACCGCTCACACACACCGTCTTCGAAGCCCGACTCCTTGCCAAAGCCGCAGCCGAAAAAGGCGTCGCCACTCAGCTTGGCACCCAGATCCACGCCGAAAACAACTATCGTCGCGTCGTCGAAATCATCCAGTCCGGCGCCATCGGTGGCGTGACCGAAGTCCATGTCTGGGTCGGCAAAGGCTGGGGAGGTGGCGACCGACCTGCCAATGCTGATCCCGTACCCGCCACGCTCAACTGGGACCTCTGGCTCGGCCCCGCTCCCGAGCGCCCCTACGCCAACGGTGCCTATCATCCCGCCAACTGGCGCCGCTGGTGGGACTTCGGTGGTGGCACACTCGGAGATATGGCCTGCCATTACATGGACCTCCCCTTCTGGGCACTCAACCTGCGCCACCCCACCCGCTGCGAAGCGACGGGTCCGAAGGTTCATCCCGAAACCTGCCCGCTCGGACTTGTCGTCAAATACGACTTCCCCGCCCGTGGATCCATGCCTCCGCTCACTCTCACATGGTACGACGGTGATCTGATTCCCAAAAAGGTGGCGGACGAAGCCGTCCCGCCAAACGGGGTGATGTTCGTCGGCACTGAAGGCAAAATGTTCGCCGACTACAGCCGCTACCGACTGTTCCCCGCCGACAAGTTCGCCAAATTCACGCCGCCCGCAAAGTCCATCCCCGACTCCATCGGACATCACGCCGAATGGATCAAAGCCTGCAAGGATGGCTCCCCCACCACCTGCAATTTCAACTACTCCGGTGCCCTCACCGAAACCGTGCTCCTGGGCAACGTCGCCTACCGACTCGGCAAAGCCCTTGAATGGAACGCCGAATCGCTCACCGCAACCAACGTCCCTGAAGCCGCCGGTCTGATTAATAAGGAATACCGCGCGGGCTGGGAAGTGGTCTGATACTCCACAGCCGTCCCTGCCAGACACAAAACGATCAGAGCCCCGCTGCGACAGCGGGGCTCTTTTCGTTTGCATCACATCACTCAGCATCATCACTCGGGCACGACCCCGACAGAACCAGCCGCAGCAGACTTCAAAGCCGCATCCAGCACCTGCTGGGTCTTCAAAGCCACTTCGGGCCAGAACGCGTCACGACGACCGGAGAGCACCAGATTGCTGAAGGTTCGGAACAAACTGGTTTCCTGAGCCGTCGTGTGATTGTTACTGTATTCAAACAAGCGATGCTGCTGGAGCGATTGCTCCATATTGAACATGCAGCCATCAGCCACGAAGCGATGACGCCCCACGTCAAAACAGACTTCATTTCCGTAGAACGGAAGCACAAAATCTGACAGCGTCAGATAGCCACGAGTGCCACTCACGTGGGCCCACTGCTGGTGATTGGTGCGAAACGAATTATAAAACGTCGCAGAAACGCCATTCGCAAAATGCATTTCACCCTGAAATTCCAGCGGGACCGGCTGAGCACTGTCGGGACGCTGCACGCCATTCAGGATTCGTCCGCGGACTTCCGTGGGAAGTTCATATTTCATCGCCCACAAAATGATGCGAATCGTGTACCATCCCAGATCGCCCAGACATCCGGCCGGCTCCAGCTGACTGCTGGCCCGGATATTGCTCCGGACCCACGCATCATCCGCACAGAAACTGAAGTGGCTGGCAATTCGACGAATCTCGCCAACGCTCTCGCCATCATCCAGCACCCGTCGCATCGCATCCAGCCGCGCACTGTGCATAAACATCACGCCGTCCATAAACTGCACGCCTGATCGATTGCAGGCAGCAATCATCCGCCGCACGTCCGCTGACGTCACGCCACACGGCTTTTCCACCATCACATGCTTCCCCGCTTCGGCTGCGCGAACAACCCAGTCTGTGCGGATCCCTGTGGGAAGCGGAATGTAGACGGCGTCAATGTCGCTGCGGCTGAGCAGTGCTTCATAGCTGCCCACCGCCTCCACCGCGTGTGCCACCGGTGCAGATGCCTGGCACTCCGTGATAAACTGGCTTGCCTTGTCGACAGAGCGACTGGCGACCGCCGTGATTCGGCCATTGCCGGAATTGGCGATTGAGTGCCAGTTCTTTTTCGCGATCCCAGCCGTGCTGAGAAAGCCCCAGCGACAAATTCCCTGTGCCATAACGTTCTGCTCCCCTTTGCTGTCCGATTGCCTGTCGTACTCACGTCACCGCGCAGGACTGCGCGGGCAACCCCGAAATCTGACGCATTCCCGCCCAGGGCTCAAGCCTGACGACAGGGATTTCCGTGCGCTGCAGTGCAATGCCGTGGGGCGTTACCGCAGCTCGCGGGCAAACCGCAGATCTTCATCGCGGACTTCTGAGTATTCCGGCTTCAACACGCGGAGCTCCCGTACTTTCGGAGCGTCCGGTGACAGCGAAAGACGCGTCCCGGCGACTTCAATCTCGCGAATCCGGTACAGCTTGTCCGCAGGCCCCCGGAACGTGCCGCCCGCCGGGGTCCCCTGGCCAGCCAGTCCCGGGACGAAAGCCGGCAGCAGCCCGGGGCCCCTCCGACGTCCCCGGTCCCCACCAGCCGCCGCTTGCATGTCCTCCGCCAGCGTCAGTTCGATCCTCGGCGTTCCCGGATAACGCAGCGTCATCTGCAGCGTCTCTCCCGGCGGACCTGCCGGGCCACTGGAAAGGCTCGGCGAAAAACTGGCTTCCATCCCCTCAGCCGTCTCCCGGTGCCCCGCATATTCGAATGTACGGCTCCCATCGGAAATCACAGCGGAGGCGTCGTTGAGTTTCCAGGCGATCGCGGCTGCCACCGCAATGGAATTTCCCCGGCCACCCGCTCGCGGAATCGCCGACAGCGATGTACTCAGATGGTCAATCGCCGTTCGGGGAAGTTCATCAGGGCCCAGCAGGCGGGCGCACAGGAGCAGACCAGGGATGGGGATGCGTCGCAGCACCGCAGCATCCGCCAGCATTCCCCGGAGCTGCCGACGATTTTCGGAATGATAATAAAGCGAAACCAGTGCGACCGTGCTCTGCTCCACCTCCAGCTGCTCGTCCACGTTGCAAAGAATCAGCTCCTCCGCCTCGGTGTGCCGACCATGCCGACTCAGAATCCACGCGCACACCAGATTGGCCTCCCAGTTCCCGGTGGAGTACTCAAACGCCCGAATGGCCGTGGCAGCCGCGTTCCCATCACCTGTACTCTCTTCAATCAACGCCAGATTCGCCATGCTGCTGGCCAGCAGATCATCCTGCCGAAAATGGCCTTCGCCAATTTCGGTCAGTCGCCGAAATGTTTCGGCTGCCGCTGTCGTTTCCCCCAACTGCTGCTGAGCCCTCGCCACGTAGTACCAGTACGGCGGATAGCACTCCATAAACCGCTCCAGCCTCCGCAGAGAACGCAGACGCACTTCCGGGCTCTCCACCGCCAGCGCCTCGCTCAGCTTATCCAGGTCCTGATCGCGCAGGAGCCACCGGTCAGGTATCTCGTTCTTGCGGCTGAGCTTCCAGAAGCTGTCCAGAAACGAAGACGAACGGGTCATCAGCGACTGAAACTGATTCTTCTCCACCTGCCACAGATCGGAATCCCGTTTGATCTGCGTCGATCGGTAGTCCCACCAGCTGCTGGCACCGGTCTGGATCACCGACCCCAGCTGCCCAGTGGCAGCCTGAGCCCCCATCACAAAGAAGTCGGTTCCCATCTTTCGCTGCAGACCACGACGAAAACTCTCCGTAATCACTGTCCGCTCCCGATCACTGATCTCGACCATCCCGATTTCATCCAGAATCGACCGGTACAGAGAAATCACCTCGGGATCATCAATCTGGTTCAGATCGAGATTATTAAGGATTCGCTGCTGTTCTTCGAGCAGCACTTCCCGGGACCCTGCACGACGAATGCGGTGCAGTGCGGCACGGCAGTAGTTCAGCGTCACAGCAGTTTTCCGTCGCGCCGTCTCCGTCGGAGCGGAGTTCGGTGTTTCTGCAAACGGTGCTGGTGCCTGAGCGAATCCGGGGGACACACAGCACACGGCAACCAACAGCAGCCAGCAGGTTCTCATTGCGTAACGCCGGGGATCAGAACCCGCGGGGCTTTAAGCTGCTGCCCGTTTTGGCAGACACTTCAGTGGATCCGACTGAAGTCCGTCTTCCCTTGCCAAATGCAGCACCCTGCCCGTGGATTCGAACCAGCCGACAGCAGCCCATCCGTGAACTGTGCAGCCGTATGGCCCCATATTTCCGGTTGCGACGGCAAAGACAATCGTCAAAAGCCGTTCCCGGCAACTTCCCGCAACGAAATTGCCGCCAGTTCCGGCTGCGAAGCTGCGGCAGTCTGCGGAAATTGCCGCGGCCGCAGCAGGACCGGCAGAATTTGCCGATCGGCCAATGCCTGCACAGCATCCTCCCAGCGGCCTTGAATTCAGGGCAGAGCCTGACGCCGGGAGGGCGACCCGGTGTTCAGGGCACCTCGCCAAAAAAGGCACCATACGGGAACGCGTGGCGGGCTTCGTTTCTGTGCTCGCCTGCGTTAGACTGCCTGGGTCTGCCGCCCCGGAGGAGAATCGTTCCGATGAACTTCGCCCATGCCGTCATCGCCCTGACTGGTCTGCTCATCTGCCCGGCTTCTCCACTGATGGCGGTGGATGAACAGGTTTTTTCGGGGCCACAGGCCGGCGAAAAGCTCCCGTCATTTTCATTCCGACAGGTACTCGCGGGACCTCCGGGAGAACTGCTCGATCCCGTTCGCACAGCGAATGGCCGTCCCCTGGTGCTGATTTTCGTGCACGATGTCAACCGCCAGTCCATCAGCTTCGCTCGCGTGCTGGCAAGTTATACATCGGGGCGTCGCAACGAGGGCGTCAACACCGCAGTGGTGCTGCTGGAGGACGATGCGTCAGCGGGTGAAGCCCAGCTTCGACGGATCAGTCATGCACTTGCCCCCGACGTGCCCACCGGAGTTTCCGTGGATGGCCGGGAAGGTCCAGGCAGTCTGGGGCTGAATCGAAATGTAACGCTCACCATTCTTGTCGCCCACAAGGATGCCGTCACCGCCAGCTTTGCTCTGGTGCAGCCCAGCCTTCAGGCGGATCTGCCGAAGGTTCTGCAGTCTGTTGTGGATGTGGCCGGAGGAACCGTGCCAAAACCAGAAGAGCTGGAGGGGATGCCGAAGCAGGGACGGATGCAGGAACAGTCCGGTGCGGCTCCCAATCTGCGTCCGCTGCTCACCCCGCTCATTCGCCGGGATGCATCCGTCGAGGACGTGGACCGTGCTGCGAAAGTCATCGAGGAACGTTCCGCTGCGGACCCCGCAGTGCGTCAGGAATTAGCCCGCATTGCCCGCACCATCGTCGACTCGGGCAAACTGGAAAACTATGGCACAGCCAAAGCTCAGGAGTACCTGCGTCGGTGGGCGCGGGAATTCAGCTCGCCGGCCCCTCCACGAGCCCCCCGGCGATGATGGCCCTCTTTCGCCACGCGCGATGTTCCGCGGCCATGCTGGCTGGAGCGATCATCGGTGTCACGACAGTGACGGCGGACGATCGTGCAACAATCCGACAGATGGCTGTCCCGATCAGCCCCGACTTCGCCACTCAGGTCCTCCCGGTGCTCACTCGCGCCGGCTGCAATTCCGGTGCCTGCCATGGTGCAGCGGCTGGCCGCGGCGGGCTGCAATTGTCGCTGTTTGCAGGTGATCCTGACCATGATTATGAAGTTCTGGTGCATGCCTTTGAAGGTCGTCGGGTGAATCCAGTAGCTCCGGAATCGAGTCTTCTCCTGCGAAAGCCCGCGGGGGAACTGGATCATGGCGGGGGCGAGGTGCTTCCCCGCAGCTCGCCAGGCTTCCACCGGCTGCTTGCGTGGATCAAAGCCGGCGTCCCGCGCGGCCGCCCGCGGCAACTGGTGACACTCAAAGTGCATCCGGCCGAACAGCGGCTCAGCACCCTGCCTGCAACTGTGCCTCTGCATGTCGAGGCGGTGTTTGAGGACGGCAGCGAAGAAGACGTCACGGCATGGACGCGATTCACACCCGCAGATCCTGCAGCACTGTTGATCGCCGATGACCATGTCGCTCACATCTCGCGGCGCGGACGCCACCTGCTGCTCGCCCGTTTCCTCAATCGCGTTGTCCCGGTGCACCTGAGCGTTCCGCTGGCGGAGCAGTCTGTTGATCTGTCTGCTGCACCACGCCTCGATCCCCTCGATGAACCTGTGCTGCAGACTTTGCAGGACCTGCACCTGCCTGTGTCGCCGCAGGCCAGTGACCTGGTCTGGCTGCGGCGTGTGACGCTGGACCTGACAGGTCGACTGCCGACGGTCGCTGAGATGCAGAGCCTGGCGAGCAGCGAGGCTGTCAATCGCCGGCTGATTGTGGTGGATCGACTGTTGTCCAGTGACTCCTTCAACGATCACTGGACTCGACTGATCGCGCGCTGGCTGCGGCTGCAGTCCGTCGTGGGGGAACCTGAAGTGCTGCCCGTGGCCGTGAGGTGGCTGCGGGAGCAGATGGTGGCGGACCGTGGCCTGCATGAGATCGCACGTGAGATTCTGATGGCCAGCGGCGATTCCCATTCTGCGGGAACTGCTGCGATCTTTCGCATGCCGCGGGATGCCCGGCAGCAGGCAGAAATTACCTCAGGATTCCTCGCCGGAATCCAGCTCGGCTGTGCCAATTGCCATCATCATCCACTCGATCGCTGGACTCAGGATGACTACCACGGACTGGCCGCCATCTTCGCTCCGATCGACCGCAGTCGTACCGTGCGATTTACGGGTCGTGGGGGCGTGACACATCCGCGGACCGGAGTCGATGCTGTGCCTCGAGTGCCGGGTGGTCCTGGCCTGTCAGTCGAGCGTGATCAGCGCGACGCTGTACTGCGGTGGGCGTTGAACCCTGATCAGCTGCTGCTGGCCACCGCCAGCGTCAATCGGCTGTGGGAAGAGTTGTTTGGACGGGGGCTGGCCCATCCGGCGAATGACCTTCGCAGCACCAGTCCGGCATCGCACCCGGAACTGCTGCAGCTGCTGGCAACCGACTTCGCTCAGCAGGGGTACCGAATCCGTCACACGCTCCGCCGAATTGTGCTCAGCAGTACCTACGGTCGCAGCAGCGCAGCGCTGCCCGAAAATGCCTCGGACAACCGATTCCTTTCGCACGCATCCCCACGACGACTCTCACCGGAAGTGCTGCTGGCCGCAATCGAAGAACTCACCGGCGTCCCCGAAAATCCCGAGGCCACAGGGGACGAGGTACTGATCAGCCGCATCGATCCGATCACTCCGTCCCCGGCACTAAATGCTCTGGGACGATGTCGCACTCCGGGGGGCTGCGACGAAGGCACTGCGACGATCGGACTTTCCGCGCGACTGCACCAGATCAATGGCGGTTTGCTGAATGCCAGACTGCAGCATCCTCAGGGCAGACTGGCTCAGCAGCTGCAGCGAGGAGATTCCACCAGACAGATGGTGGAAGACTGGGTGATGCGAGCATGGAGCAGCAATCCGGCCGAGGCGGAGATTGATGCGTGGGTGCAGCTGATCGAGACCTCTGAAGGTTCTGATCGCATCACAGCCGGCGATCGCAGGCAGCGGCTGGAGGATTTCGTCTGGAGCCTGCTGAACAGCCGGGAGTTTCTGGAAAATGACTGAGTACACGTCGGTTCCCCGGCACCGTCCTGTGCGCCGCGACTGCCTGCAGCTGGGAGTGCTGTCCGCATTGGGGCTCATGGGTTTCCGTCAGCCGCTGACTGCGGGGGCAGACGAGGGAACGGTGTTCCAAAAGCCTGCAGGGCTCAACTGCATCCTGCTTTGGCTGGACGGTGGCCCGTCGCATCTGGAGACGTTCGACCTGAAGCCGGAAGTGCCGGTGGAAGTTCGTGGTCCGTTCCGGCCGATTGCCACAGCGGTCCCCGGACTGGAAATCTGTGAACATCTGCCGAGGACCGCAGCACGCACTCGGCAGCTGGCCATCGTTCGGTCGCTGACGTCGCCACTGGGCGAGCACGGTTTGGCCAACCAGTATCTGCTCAGCGGACACCAGCCATCAGCAGTGATTCGGCATCCCAGTCTGGGGGCGATTGCGGCCTGGCATGCCGGCCGAAAAAACCGCGATGCCCTGTTGCCGGCGTATGTGGCGATCCCGGAGACACGTTTTGCCGGAGCCGGTTTTCTGGGGTCGGGGTATGATCCGTTCGAGGTGAGCGGGGATCCGGCGCGGCCGGACTTCGGTGTACCCGATCTGACCGCCTTCCCCGGGGTTGATGTGTCGCGTCTGGAACGTCGCCGCAGTTTTCTGCGGGTGCTCGATGCCGTTGAAGCAAACCTGGACGAGAACGCAGGCTCGTCAGTCAATGGAGTTCAGGAACAGGCGTGGAGGCTGGCGGTTTCGCGTGAGGCGCGAGACGCCTTTGACCTGCATGCGGAACCCGCCGAGGTGCGGGCTCGTTATGGCGCAAAGACGTTTGGTCAAAGCTGTCTGCTGGCACGCAGACTGGTGGAACGCGGCGTCAATTTCGTGACGGTGCATTCGGCCGGCTGGGATACGCATGAGGACCTTGTGCTGCAGCTGCAGTCCGGTTACAGCGGAGCGAGTCCGGGCGTTGGATTGATTCCGACCTTTGATCAGGGGTTCGCCGCGCTGCTGCAGGACCTTGAAGAACGCGGACTGCTGCCGCACACCCTGGTGGTGGCCATGGGAGAATTCGGACGCACTCCGAAACTGAATACTCGCGGGGGCCGCGATCACTGGCCCCGCGTGTTCAGCGCGGTTCTTGCTGGAGCCGGGGTGAAGGGAGGGCAGGTGCTGGGCAGCAGCG
Source organism: Planctomycetota bacterium (assembly GCA_046074585.1). GTDB lineage: Bacteria > Planctomycetota > Planctomycetia > Planctomycetales > Planctomycetaceae > SXXK01. The sequence goes on from JBJTOM010000290.1 coordinate 24,267, forward strand.
ATCGTGTCGGCGAAAGTCCACGTGACCTCCCGGTCACCCCCGCCGATCTGGCAGCCAGCATCCTGCTACTGCTGAAGATCGACCCGCAACAGCTCTTACCAACCGCTGATGGTCGCCCCATCGCAGTGAATGCCTCCGGCAAAGCCATCCCTGGGCTGATATGAATCCAGCCCCTTTGAAGACCACAGACATGCTGTCCGCTTCGCTGACTCCCGCTACCCTGCTGACACGACTGCTCATGCTGCTCATGCTGCCTCTGACTGGCCCCGGCAGCTGTCTGGTGGCCGGTCCGCCGATCACAGCCCTGTCACTCACCTCTGACGGTCAGCAACTGCTCACCGGATCCCAGGCAGGACTGACACTGCTGTCGGTGCCCGAGCTGCAGCCGCTGCAATCACTGCCGACTCAGCTGCAGCAGGTGCATGACATCCGCTTCTCACCCGACGGTCGACAGTTTCTGGTCGCCGGTGGCACCTCAGGCGAACGGGGGAGGATCGAACTGCACGTTTGGCCGGCCACAGGCGAACCTCAGAGCATCGATGCGGGGGAGGATCTGGTGTATCAGGCGGAGTGGCTTGATGCAGGCAGCCGCATTGCTGCGGCAGGAGCAGATGGAGTGTGTCGGATTGTCGGAACAACCGCCGGAATATCACCCTCACCCGCATCCGCTGTCGTCGAATTCACCGAGCATTCTCAGCCTGTGCTGGCAATTCGCCGGCTCTCGGAAACCCAGCTGGTCACTGCCGGAGCAGATCAGACACTGCGACTGTGGGACGCAAAAACTCTGATCACCCGCCGGTCCTTCAATAATCACACAGACACGGTGCTGGAGATCGCGGTCCGCCCCGCCCCAGCCAACGCGTCTGCGGCCACTCGCTGGGTCGCCACCGCAGGTGCGGATCGCACCGTTCGGCTGTGGAACCTGCAGCAGGGACGCATGCTGCGATTTGCACGATTGTCTGCTGTTCCACTGTCGCTGGCGTGGGCCAGCGATGGGGACCTGCTGTTCGTCGGCTGCAGCAATGGTGACGTGCTGACACTGACGGCTGCCGGTCTCGAACAGACACCAGAGAACAATTGCCGGGATTACGTATTGAAGAACTCCTGATGATTCCTGGTGATCGCCTGCTGATCGCAGGCTGCGATGATGGCCAGGTGCGGGTGCTGCCAGCTCCGGCAATGGACCGGGGGCAGACCACGAAGTGAGATTCTGAGAGGGCGTGCGGCTCCTGAACGGTCGGGTGGACGCCCGATGGCGTTGAAGCTCTCTCGAATCCTCTGTGCAGATGGGTTAAGACCCCGGGAGGGCGAGGCTGGGATGGTGAAACGGCGTGAGAATGGGAAAGCTGGAGTATTTTGCTCTTCCTGTCAGTTGACGTCTCTTCCGCTGCCGGTTGTCGTCAGAACTGTT
>JBJTOM010000291.1:0-3861 GCA_046074585.1 Planctomycetota bacterium
CGCACGCAGAAACAATTCCCTGAAATCCTGTCAACCCCAATTTTCCCGACAACGCCACGAATCCCTGCAATCCTTCCCCAGGCCTATTCGTAACGCAACGCATCAATCGGATCCAGACAACTGGCTCGCCATGCCGGATACAAACCAAACACCAACCCCACCACCGCCGCAAACACCATCGCCACGATCCCAGCCGGTATGGAAACCACCACAGGCCAGTCAGCGCCCGGACTGATCGAATTGATCAGTGTCGTAATGCCCACCGATGCCCCAATGCCCAGCCCCAGCCCAATCGCCCCCCCAAAACAACTCAGAACCACCGACTCAATCAAAAACTGAACCAGAATGTCACGGCCCCGCGCACCCACCGCCATCCGAATACCGATCTCACGAGTTCGCTCCGTCACCGAAACCAGCATGATGTTCATGATGCCCACGCCGCCAACCAGCAGTGAAATGCCCGCGATCGATGCGAGGAGTGCCGTCATCATCCCCGTGATCGTCCCGAATAACTCCGACAGCTGCGCACTCGTCACCACCTCGAAGTCCGCCTTCTGACCAACCGCAATCCGATGCCGATCCCGCAATAACTGCTGAATCTCGCCTTTCGCCGAATCAATCAGCTCCGGACCCTTCGCCCCCACCAGAATCGCTCCAACGTCGTTGAACGTCGAACCCTGCAGACGCTTTTTCACCGTGGTCCACGGAAGCAGAATCACGTTGTCCTGATCGTCCCCCGTGATCGAAGCCCCCTTCTTCCCCAGAACACCCACCACGGTAAACGGGATATTCCCGATTCGCAACTGCTGCCCCAGCGGGTTATCTGACGGAAACAGCTCTCTCACAATCGTATGGCCCACCACGCACACACAGTTGCCGGCTCGCTCATCCCGCTCCGTAAAGAATCCGCCAGCCTCAATGTCCCATGTACGCACTCGCAGATAATCCACACCCACGCCCCACATCTCTTTCGGCTGCATGTTGCTGTTGCCACGCACCACCGGACGCGCGGCAAACACGAGTGGCGAGTAGGCCAGCACAGACGAACATTCACGGCCAATCGCGTGCGCGTCCTCGTCAGTCAGAGTATTCGTATTGCCGGACTGCACACCCCGACGACGCTCAAATCGAGGCTGCACCACAATGAAATTGGAACCAATCGACTGCAGCTGATTCTGCAGCAGCTGACCGGCACTTGTGCCCACCGACACCATCGTCGTGACCGCTGCAATCCCAATCACAATCCCCAGCACGGTCAGCGACGCACGCATTTTGTTCCGCAGCAATGCTCGAATCGCCACAGACACCGTCAGCAGAAAACTCATGGTGCACCCGCAGGCTTGACGCCCGTCACAACCTCGTCTCCAGCCGACAGGTCCCCTCGCAGAACCTGCGTAAATCGATAGTCACTGTCCCCGACAAAGACCTCCGCCGCCTTCAGACGCCCCGACCAGCGAGCCTCGTCCGAAACACCTGCAGGACCAGAGCCACCAGCAGCACCGACCGGATTGCCTGAACTGACCGGACCGCCGGACGCTGCACCCGTCCCCGAAGACGGTGGAGCTCCAGCCGCAGCCGCCAACTCAGCAGCCGTCTCACGCAACCAGACAATCCGTCGCGTGGCCGCTTTCGCAGCCGCGATACTCTCGTCCACCGGCGGCGACAACGAAGACGTCGCCGCATCGTCGTCACCGGCTGTCGTCACGTTCAGCTCCAGATACTTCTGATCCACATCCCGCACCTGCGTTTTCTCCGGGTTGAATCGCAGGGCCTCGTTGGGGATCTTCAGGACGCCTCTGAGCTCAGACACCTGAAAGGTCAGATTGGCTGTCATCCCCGGGAGCAGTTTCAGGTCGGGATTCGGCGTCGCCACAATCACGGGATAAGTGACCACATTCTGATTCACCGTCGGCGAGATCCGAATCTGCTCAATCACTCCCTCAGAAAACACTTCGTCGGGGTACGCATCCACCGAAAAGAAAATCGGCTGCTTCGAATCCTGAGCCGCTCGGATCAATCCGATATCCGCTTCATCCACTGCCGCCTGAATGTACATTTTCTCACGCATCTGCGGGGCAATCACAAACATCTCCGGTGTCTGAAACTGCGCGGCCAGCGTTTGTCCGGGATCAATCAGACGGTCAATCACCACGCCATCCACCGGCGCCGTGATTTTTGTGTAGCCCACGTTTGCCAACGAGTTTTCAAGGTTGGCCTGAGCCTGATTCACACCAGCCTCCGCCACCTGCTGCTGCGCCTCAAGAGCCAGCCTCGCAAAGCGAAACTGATCCAGCTCCGCCTGAGAAATGAAGTCGGGGTTTTCCTTCTTCAACGCCAGCGAGCGATTCTCGTCGTTGACCGCCCGCTGCAGCTCAGCCTTCACCCGATCCACTTCGGCCCGCCGGGTTTTCAACGCCGCTTCGTCCCGAGCAACCGCGGCGTCGTAAATTCGAGGGTCGATCTCGGCCAGCAACTGGCCCGCACGAACTTCCGTGTTGAAGTCCACATGCAGTTTCTGAATCGGACCGGAAACGAAACTTCCGACTTTGACCCGCAACACCGGATTGACTTCGCCCGAAGCGTTCACCGACAGACGCAGATCGCCCGATTCCAGCTTCGCCGTGCGGTAACGTGGCTTGTTACGCTCCGCCATCCAGCGCTGAACCCAGCCACCGCCGAAATACAGAAGCGTTCCCAGAAAAGCCCCAGCAATCAGGTACTTGAACAGTTTTTTCATGCAGCAGAACCGGCAGAAGGAATTCAGAGGCAGAGACCACCTCGCACTCCACGAAGTGTACTCCACCTCAGCTCCCAACGCCAACAGCTGCCTTCAATCCGGACAGCTGTCCGCAAAACTGTCACAGAACTGCTCCCCGCACATGGGCAAGCATCTGGTCCGGTGTCATTCGGTCGGCTCGCTCCACACCGATCCGCACGCCCCCAAAACCCCGCTCTGACAACCTTCGCCGCAACTCCCCAGGTGCTTCACCCGGGCCAAAGATCAACAGCTCCTCCACTCCCCCAAGCTCCGCGATCACCCGGTCATAATACTCGCACAGCTCCCCTGTGTACTTCCGCTGCTGCACATTGTCAGCCTGCTGCTGCAGTGGCTCAAACGGGCCATCAGCCCGGTCTCCCGCACGCCGCGACTGCCGCTCCACTCCCGACTCCACCACCACCACTCCCCCGGAATCGTCCCCCCCCGTACGAATCACAAACGCCTCCCGATGATCCACCCAGACACCCACTCGATTCAATGTCATCACCCACACTCCTTCCCATTCAAAAACAGCGTCAGCCCGGTTCTTCCACCGCCGCACCGAATAGCAGCCGGCAGGTACAGCTGAAGCCGGCAGAAACACAGCAGCCAGCGTGCCATATGCGATGTTTTTCTCGCATCACCGCACTGCAACCACCAACGTTCGCACATCCCAATGCAGCGCAGGAGCCTCGCCCTGGGATGACGAAATGGTGTGAAAATGGAGATTGTGGGATGTTTTTTGCCGGGCCACGTGGTTTCGGGCGGGACGCCTGATCAGATCACTCGCAAACTGCCAACGGCGAAGCAGCGGGCCCTGCCCTGCTGTGCCCGACTGGTTTCACTGTGCGATTACGGCCTGTCAGGCCAGCGTCACCTGGCATTTCATGCCAGGCTGATGGAACTGGCCTCACAAGCCGGAAACACAACAGCGAGCGGCACATGGCGGGAAATGGAAATCAAGCTGACCAGCGTCGCAAGGGCCAGTCCGGAAGTTTGCCGGAAGATCATCGGGACTGCCTGCGAATCAGCAACGCAGCGCAGTGGGATCGCAATCGTTAAGAGGCGCTGTTTGTGCGGCAACCGGGGCGCATGAATGGGTA
>JBJTOM010000292.1:0-3046 GCA_046074585.1 Planctomycetota bacterium
TGTCGTAGTCGTGGTAATAGCCGACTTCAACATTTTCCAGCACGGCCAGAGCGTCGTCGGTGAGCACGGCGCAGGAGAAGTAGAGAGTGAGCAGATAGGAGGCAACGCCGAGGCTGTCGAGACCCATCAGACGCGCAGAAAGGCTGGGCATGATCTCGCCCGGAATTCCCGCCTGATGCAGACCCACAACCCCCTGATCCGCCTCACCCGCTCGCAGCAGCAGAATGCTGGTCGTACCAGGCGACTGGCTGGACTGACCGCGACTCTTCATTTCCAGCTTGTCACACGGAATGATCGGAACACCACGCCACAAAAGGACCGGACTGCCCAGCAGCGTGGTTGTCACCGGTGGCACACCACGCCATGTGCATTCCCGTTCAAAAGCCGCGATCGCCTTCGGGTGAGCAAGAAAGAACGCGGGCTTCTTCCACACCAGCGCCAGCAGTTCATCGAGGTCGTCGGGGGTGGGTGCCCCGTAGCGAGTGCTGATGCGCATCCCCGGATCCACAGAATGAATCAACCCAAACTTCTTATTGTTGATCAGCTCCCATTCCTGACGCTCGCGGATGCCCTCAATCGTCAGGCGGATTTGTTCTTCCAGCTGATTCAATGGCCCGTTGTAAAGATCCGAAACTCGCGTGTGCACTCGCACGACCGTCTGCACGGCCGAGAGCGAGTACTCCCGCGGAGTCGACGAATAATCCACGAAGGTCTCCGGGATCTCGACGTTCTCTGCAAATCCAGACACCAGATCAATATTGCGTTCCCCATAGCGATTGACTGTGGAACGCAGTTCCAGATGTTCGCGGATTGTCCGTTCGAATTCTGAACGCTGAGACGGATTCTCTGAGAGCACCGCATCCAGATCCCGGCGGGACAGGGTGAGCAGTGTGCAGGGAGTGATGGTGCGGACCGTGACGTCTGACGGTTTGTCAGAGACGAGTTCAGATTCCCCGAAAAATTCGCCTTCGGTGAGCAGTGCCAGTCGCAGATTGGCACCGTGGATGCCTTTGCTGAGCACTTCCACCTGACCCTGAGCGATGATGAAGAACGTGTTGCCATCTACGCCTTCGCCGATCAGCTTGTTTCCCAATGAAACGGTTTCCGGGCGGAACCGGTTGGCCATGCGATTGATAATCGCCGCCGGCAGGCCGGAGAACAGCGGCACACTCCGCAGCGATTCGGGGGCAAACGAACAGTTGCCATCGACAACATCCACCGGAATGCGATCAGCTTTGCTGAGTTCGATGCGGGTGCGATTCACTCGATAAGTGCCGCTTTCCACGTGAACCCAGGGAAGCACGCTGAGCAGAAACCGCGGCGTGATGGACATCATCTGCGGCGCGGTTTTGGTGGTGCTGGCGAGGTTGCGGGCCACAGCGGTTGTGACGCTGCGCTGGAGGATGTTTTCGGACATCAGATTCATGCCGGGAAAAGGGTTGTGGAGAGATATCTTTCGCCCAGATCGGGCAGCATCACGATGATCCGTTTGCCGGCGTTCTCGGGGCGGGCCGCAATCTGCAGCGCAGCCCACGCTGCCGCACCGCAGCTGATCCCGCAAAACAGCCCCTCCTGCTTCGCAAGCCTTCGCGTGGTCTCGACTGCGTCTTCGTCAGCCACCGGAATCACTTCATCGATGATTCCCAGATTGAGATTTGCAGGGACAAATCCGGCACCGATGCCCTGAATGCTGTGACGCCCGGGACGCAATGGCTCACCCGCCAGCGTCTGCGAAATCACCGGGCTGGCAGCGGGCTCAACAGCCACCGCGCGAACGCCCGGACGACGCTGCTTCAACACCTCAGCGACGCCGGTAATCGTCCCGCCGGTGCCAACACCGGCCACAAACACGTCAATCTCGCCCGCCGTGTCGCGCCAGATTTCCTCCGCCGTTGTCCGGCGATGCACTTCAGGATTTGCCGGGTTGCGAAACTGCCGAGGCATGAAGCAGCTGCCGCCGGACTCCGCCAGCATAGTTTCCGCACGACTGATGGCCCCCGTCATCCCCTCGATCGCCGGCGTCAGCAGAACCTCAGCGCCAAATGCCGCCACCAGACGACGACGCTCAATGGTGGCCGTCTCCGGCATCACCACACGCAGATGATAACCCCGAGCGGCACAGATAAAGGCCAGACCGATGCCCGTGTTGCCGCTGGTCGCTTCGAGCACCGTCATTCCCGGCCGCAGTTCGCCGGAGCGTTCTGCAGACTCGATCATCGACAGGGCAATCCGGTCCTTGACGCTCCAGAGCGGATTGAGGTTTTCCACCTTGGCAATCAGCTCTGCGGGCAGACCGCCCGACAGACGACGCAGCCGCACAAGGGGTGTGCTGCCGACGCATTGAGTGATGGAGTCACGAATTTGGGCTGGGGCCTGGGGAAACATGGCAGAGCTTCACAGGGCTGAGCGCTTCACGGCGTCGGCGGCAGCAACCGAAGGCTGTGGCTCTTCGGAGGGTCGCTGAGGACGCGTTATAAAAACGCAGGATGGCCTGTGAGCGAGTGTGGTGCCGCTCAGGAGGGGGAGGCTGCCATGGATGGCTGGCACTGTGCCGCGGGCAATGCAGCCCGCCGAGCATCAATAGTTTGCCAGATTCCCGAGTTTACGCAACCGTGCCAGGGATTTTCCGCGAAAGTGCTCCAGCCCGACCGACCAGAACCATCGTGGACAAAACAGGAAACCAAAACCACGACCAAAAAAGTCGGGCTTTGAGTGAATCGACCTTTACAACTCTGACGAAAACAGGGATAACTAATCACGACCAAGTCAGTGTTTGTTTTTCGCAGTGGTGCTGGAGCGTTCCGGCGGCGAGACAAATCCGGCTAATCCGTGTGGAGACAAGTCCATGAAACGCTGCGTTGCTGGAAGAACCAGCCTGAACCCCACCAAAGCAGGCTTCACCCTGATCGAGCTGCTGGTGGTGATTGCCATTATTGCCATTTTGGTGGCTTTGCTGCTGCCGGCCGTTCAGCAGGCTCGCGAGGCCGCACGCCGCACTCAATGCAAAAACAATCTCAAGCAGATCGGGCTGGCATTTCACAACTTC
>JBJTOM010000293.1:0-3303 GCA_046074585.1 Planctomycetota bacterium
CCGCGGTCTTGTGCTCGGGATCGCCAACGAACGATCGATCGCCTGGGCCATCACCGAAAATCTGCATCGGGAAGGTGCAGAAATGGGCTTCACGCACCTGCCCGACACCGGAGATCGCCCCAAGAACCAGAACAAAGTCGCCAAACTTGTCGATCCCATCGGCTCCCGATTCCTCATGCCCATGGACGTCTGCAACGACGAACACATCGCAGCCGTCATTGCCAGATCGGTCGAGACGTTCGGCAAGCTGGACTTCATCGTGCACAGCGTCGCCTTCGCGCCCCCCGCTGACCTCACCGGCCCCACATGGAACTGCAGCCGCGGTGGCTTCAAAACGGCCATGGAAATCAGCGCCTACAGCCTGCTCGCTGTCGCTGGCGCAGCCCGTCGTGCAAATGCCTTCAGCGAAAAAGCATCTATGCTGACGCTCAGCTACTTCGGTGGCGAAGAAGTCATTCCCGGCTATAACCTCATGGGCATCTGCAAAGCGGCACTCGAATGCAGCGTCCGCTATCTCGCCAGCGAACTCGGCCCCGAAGGCGTTCGCGTCAATGCCATCAGCGCCGGACCGGTCAAGACCGTAAGTGCCATGGGTGTCGGTGACTTCGACGACATGCTGAACCTTTACAGGGGCATTTCCCCGATGCGCCGCAACATCACAGCAGACGAAGTCGGCAAAACCGGCATGGCACTGCTCAGCGACCTCTCCAGTGGCATCACCGGCGAAGTCGTACATGTCGACTGTGGCTTCAGTATCATGGGGGCGCCGCCGGCCGATTTCTTCAGCAAGCCAGGCGACGCTTAAGGTCTTCGCGCCAGGAGCCAACAGATGACGGCCGTCCGGCGAATCGGAATTGCAGTCGTCCGGCACGGGGACCTGTTCCTCGTCGGGACCCGTCCCCACCACGTGCCACTCCCAGGATATTCCGAATTCCCCGGCGGTAAGTGCGAGATTGACGAACTCCCAATCGCCTGCGCCGTCCGGGAATGCCTCGAAGAGACCGGCATTGCCGTGGAACCTGTGAGCCATCTGGCGACACTTCCCTGGAGCTATCCGCACGGCGATGTCGAACTGCACTTCTGGCTGTGTCACTGTTTGGAAGTCGCCCACGACGCCACTCCGCCGACACCCGCCCAGCCATTTCGCTGGCTGTCCGCCACGGACTTGAAGGTGGAATGCTTTCCGCCTGCAAACGCTACTGTGGTCAGGCAACTGCAGCTGAAGCCATCGCCGGCAGAGCCGCGATTCAACATCACGGTGCGTTTCTTCGCGGCCGCCAAAGAACTGATCGGGACAGATACGTGGCAATGCTCCGTCGAATCCGGCTGCCGGCTCGGGAGCGTACAGACAGCAGTCCTGCAGCAGCACCCAACTCTTCAGAAACTCGCCCCGTCGCTGCTCTGGGCAGTGGATCATCACTACGCCGACTCCACCGAACAACTCCATGACGGTGCGATTGTGGCCTGTTTCCCTCCGGTCAGTGGCGGCTAGTCCGTTCAAAGCTTCACAGGGGCACGCCCATGATTGAACTCACCCAGCGGCCGATCGACATCCCGTCGGTGTTGTCCGCCGTTCAGAGTCCGGCTGCCGGGGCAGTGGTCCTGTTTCTCGGTACTGTCCGCGAATTCACCGGAACTGCTCAGACGGAATTTCTTGAGTACACGGCGTTCCCCGAGATGGCAGTGGTCCAGATGCAGCAGCTGGAACAGGAGGCCCGTGCTCAGTTTCCTCTGATCGAAATGCAGCTGGTGCATCGCACCGGGCGTCTGGACCTGGGTGAGGTGAGTGTCGCGGTGGCTGTCAGTGCAGCCCACCGGGCTCCAGCCTTTGCCGCCGGGCAATGGCTCATCGACAGCCTCAAGCAGCGTGTGCCCATCTGGAAAAAGGAACACTACACGAATGGGACAGAAGAATGGCAGCACCCAGGCGTGCAGCCTCCTGACAGCCCCGTGCCGGACGCTGCTCCATGAACAGCCACCTTCCCGCTCCTGCACAGCTCATCGATTCCTTCGGCCGTGTGCACACGAATCTGCGGATCAGTGTGACCGACCGCTGCAACATTCGCTGCTTCTACTGTATGCCGGCGGACGACGTCGAGTTTCTGCCGAAAGCGGAACTGCTCACGTTTGAAGAACTGGAACGCGTCGCCAGGGTAGCGGCCGGACTTGGCATTGACCGGATTCGGCTGACCGGTGGTGAACCGCTGGTCCGTCGGGACCTGCCGCTGCTCGTGCGAAAGCTGGCCGCAATTCCCGGGATTCGTGATCTGGGAATGACCACCAACGGCATTCTGCTGGCCGATCAGGCCCTGGCACTTCGGGACGCGGGCCTGTCCCGACTGAATATCAGCCTTGATGCACTGGATCCGGAAGTCTTTCGTCGAGTGACTCGCCGGGAAGGATACGCCCAGGTTCTCGAAGGCATCGCGGCCGCTCGCCGGGCGGGATTTTCGCCGATCAAGATCAATGCGGTGTCGGTGCGCGGGCTCACGGAGGACCAGTTGGTTCCCTTCGGTCGACTCGCCCGGGAAACAGAGACCGTGGTGCGGTTCATTGAATTCATGCCGCTGGATGCGGACAGTCAGTGGCAGCGGGATCGGGTTCTGTTTGCCCATGAAATCCTCGAACGGCTGGCAGCGGAATTTGGTCCGCTCCGCCCGGTGGTCTCCAGGCCCGCGACGTCGGGCGGCGCTTCATCCGGCCCCCCTGCAGGACTTTTGCCACAGGCCTCCGCGGCCCCGGCACAGGACTATGAATTTGTCGATGGTCGAGGCCGAATCGGCCTGATTGCCAGTGTGAGTCAGCCGTTCTGCCGCAGCTGCAATCGGTTCCGCATCACAGCGGACGGGAAGCTCCGCAACTGCCTGTTCAGTCTCGAAGAAACCGACATCCGCCCGCTCCTTCGCGGCCCTGGCACGGATCAGCAGATTGCCGCCGCAATGCTGGAAAGCATCGCCGCCAAACGGGAAGGGCACGAAATCAACACCGCCCGGTTTCTGCAGCCGGACCGCCCGATGTATTCCATCGGCGGCTGACGAAGCACTCCCGGAACCTGCAGCAGTTCCAGCCTGGGATGACGAAACGGTGTTAAGAACACCGGAAGTCGTCTTTCGGACTCCACCCCACGTGACAAGCCGTGCAGGGGATCTCAATCCCCCGGTAGCACTGCTGAGCCGTCGGACGGCAGTCCGCGGGCAACAGCACTCCCACGGCCTGCGCGGGACCCTCAGCGGACTGGGAACGCAACGAAAAGGACCCTGAAACTCACCCCTGTTCCGTCACGCGGGCCATCCGTCGAATGAG
>JBJTOM010000294.1:0-5109 GCA_046074585.1 Planctomycetota bacterium
AATGGATCGCGACACAGAGAGAATCGGTGGGCCCGTGCATGGGGTCGTGGCAGCGAGGGACCTCGCCCCGTGCACGAGAAAGGGGGAAGTTGTTGCTTTGGCAGCCTTGTTCTGATACTCTCAGGTCCCACCCAATGATCCGAAGCATCAGCGGTTCTCCGCTGTCGCCTTTCTGCGTTGCCCTCCTTCCTCCTCCAGGCCGTTTCGGAATCGACGGTTATGGCAGACTCACGGTCTCTGCTGCACCTCATCACAGCCTGCTGCCTTTTCGGCACCGCTCAGGCTCAAGACCCGTCCTCGCCGTCTGTGCTGCATGATTTTTCGCAGCACGTGCGTCCCATCCTCAAAGAACGCTGCTTCGCCTGCCACGGAGCACTCAAACAGGAATCCGGACTGCGACTGGATACGGCTGCGGCTGTTCTTCAGGGGGGCTCTTCCGGCCCGGCCGCTGTCGCCAACGATGCTTCTTCCAGCGAAATCCTGCGTCGCATCACCTCCGCCGAAGCTTCTGTCCGCATGCCTCCCGAAGGCCGCCCGCTGACTCCCGAACAATCCGCAGTAATCGCCGCATGGATCAATGCGGGGGCGTTGCTGCCATCCGTTGATCAGCCCGAACCAGACCCGCTCCAGCACTGGTCGTTTCGGCCCCCTCAGCGTCCGACTCTCGCTGCCGATGCTGCGCATCCCATCGACGCACTGCTCCAGCCGGCCCTCGATGCAGCCGGGATCCAGCCCCTGCCGGTCGCCGACCGAGCAACGCTCCTGCGCCGCGCCACACTGGATCTGATCGGCGTCCCGCCAACCCCCGACGAACTCCGCGCATTCCTCGCAGATGATTCCCCCGAAGCCTTCTCAAAAGTGCTCGACCGACTGCTCAGCGACCCGCGTTACGGCGAACGCTGGGCTCGACACTGGATGGACGTCTGGCGTTACAGTGACTGGTACGGTCGTCGTCATGTGCCGGACGTCTGGAACAGTGCCCCCCAAATCTGGCGCTGGCGAGACTGGATCGTCCAGTCACTCAACAGCGATCACGGCTACGATCGCATGCTCCGCGAAATGCTGGCAGCCGACGAAATCTGCCCGGAAGATGACCAGGCCACTGCCGCCACCGGATATCTCATTCGCAACTGGTATGCGCTCAACCCCAACGACTGGATGCGGAACATCGTCGAACACACCGGCAAGGCATTCATGGGCCTGACCTTCAACTGCGCCCACTGCCACGACCACAAATACGATCCGATTTCCCAGGACGACTACTTCCGGCTCCGGGCGTTCTTCGAGCCGATTTCGATTCGTCAGGATCGCGTTCCCGGTGAGCCCGATCCCGGGCCGTTTCAGGAGTATGACTATGGGAAGCTGCGAGTGATTCAGCGGCTGGGAATGGTCCGTGTCTTCGACAAAACTCCTGACGCACCCACCTGGTTCTACACAGGCGGAGATGAACGCAATCGTGTCCGGGATCGCGGCTCCCTGGCACCAGGTGTGCCGACGTTCCTGGCTGACTTCGATATGGCTTCACCCGCCGCCATTAATCTGCCGACGCCTGCCTTTTATCCGGGCCTGCGACCGCCGCTCATCGAAGCCCGTCGCAGCGAACTGGCCAGTGCTCTGCAGTCCGCCCGGGACGGTCTGGCGACCACAACGGCGGCCATCAGCATCCCCCCGGAACTGCTCAACCGCGTCCAGATTGCGGAAGCTGCCTTCACTGCCGCCACAGCCACCGCTGCCTCCAGTGGCACTCCAACAGCACTCAGCGGGCAACAGTCACTCCTGTTCGACGCCACGTCCGGTCGCCGCATCCTCCAGCACCGCCTCCCGCAGCTCAAGGCACTCCCCGAAGCCGCGGCACTCCGGTTCCAGCTGCAACTGCTCACCGATACCCACTTCAACTTTCAGCTGGCTCGCGACGTGGTCAGCGGCCAGACAGCAGGCTACGTCGCCTTCGAACAGGGCCGGATTGTCGTCTGGCAGCCAGGCAGTTTCACCGACGTTGAAGCCGCACGGTACGACTTCGCCGGTGGACAGAATCGGTTTTCGATCGAGCTGCGGATTCACCCCGCCGAAGATCGCTGTCTGCTGAACGTCCATGCCCTGCCGTCCGGCCTGAAGCTCGTCGATTCCATCCCCGTGGGACTCAATTCGTGGAATCCGTCTGCACATCCCAATCAGGCATTCAGTTTCGATGCGCGCAGTGGCAGTCGCGTACTCGTGGATGATGTGCAGTTCGTGGTCCCCGGCGAAGCGGACGCTCCCCCTGTAACCATCGCGTCCTTCAGTTTTGAAGCCCCGTTGTTTTCAGCGGAATCCGACGCTGCAGGCATCGATGGCTGGGAAACGTCATCCTTCTCTGAAGCGGCCGGAGTCTCTCTGGTCTCCGCCATCGCCGGCAATCCGGCCTTGCAGTCGCAGTACCAGGAACTGCTCGCAGCACGCCGTGCGGTTGCCGCTGCCAGCCTCCCCCGAACCGCCGCAGAATTGCAGGTCGCTGCTGCCACTGCCCGGCGGGACTCGTTCGAAGCCCGTGTCGCCGCTGATCAGGCAAAGTATTCCCAGCCTGTCTCCGCCCTGCTCCCGCAGCTCGCTGCCGACGCAAGACGCCTGGAACACGCCGCCACACTGGCCACCGCACAGTCCGATGCCATCGCTGCCGAGCTCGCCCTCGCCCGCGCCGAAGCCCGCCCCGCCGAAGACCCGGAACGCACAAAACAGCTGGAAGCCGCCACCTCCACACTCGCCACCGCCCGCAAATCACTCGCTGCCGCCATGGCTGTCGCTGCGACTGCCGCCATCGCCAGCACCGCCACCAGCAGCTCAGATGCCGCCACCAGCCCCGCATGGACACCACTCGGCCCCGAATATCCCCGAACCAGCACCGGTCGCCGCAAAGCCCTCGCAGAATGGCTCACCCACCCCCGGCATCCGCTCACCGCCCGAGTTGCTGTCAATCATATCTGGCTCTGGCACACACACAGGCCACTCGTCTCCAGCGTCTCCGACTTTGGCCGCAACGGAGCGACACCTGTGAATCCGCAGCTGCTCGACTGGCTGGCTGTGGAATTCATGGAATCCGGATGGAGCCTTAAACATCTGCACCGGCTGATTCTCACCAGCGCCGCCTGGCAGCGTTCCAGCACTGCGGGCACGGCGGCCGCCACCGCGGCAGCTCGCGACCCCGAAAACCGGCTCCTCTGGCGGATGAACCCCGGTCGCATGGAAGCCGAAGTCGTCCGCGACAGCCTGCTGGCTGTTGCCGGACTGCTCGATCCCCAAATGGGCGGACAGGAACTGGAAAACAGCGACGCTCTGACAACTTACCGCCGCAGCCTGTACTATGCCGTCTACCCGGAACAGGGCGGCCGCAGCAATCTCTCAGAACTCTTCGACGCCCCGGATCCGCTCGATTGCTATCGCCGCACGGTCAGTATCATCCCGCAACAGGCGCTCGCCCTCACCAACAGCGAACTGGTGCACAAAGTCAGCGGGGTCATCGCCGAACAGCTGGCAGCCGGGCGGGATCAGAAGGCTCGCACATTCATCGTGGCCGCCTTCCAGCGCATTCTGTCACGGCCCCCCACCGTTCAGGAAATCCAGCTCTGCCGAGAATTCCTGCAGGCAGACGACACCGCCGACACACGCCACAGCCTGATCCGCGCTCTGCTCAATCACAACGACTTTGTCACGATTCGCTGATCTTCTTCCGGACCATCACATGCTCCCGGCCAACTCCTGCTGCTCCCCGCAAACCGCTCGCCGGCCCTTCCTGTCAGATCTCGGGATGGGCTTCACCGGCCTGGCACTCGGAGCCATGCTGGCGTCCGACGGACACACCCGCGCAGCCGACTCCGCCGGAACCGCTGCCACTACGCCGGACGGTGCCCCGCATCATCCCCCCCGCGCTCGCAGCGTGATCTGGATCTTTCTGTCCGGTGGTTACAGTCACGTCGAAACCTTCGACCCCAAACCGGCGCTCAATCGCTACGCCGGTCTGACCTTCGACAAAACTCCGCTGGAAAACCCACTCAACTCGCCCCTCCACAAAAAGCGTTTTCGGTCGGTCGCCGCCGAAGAAATCAATGTCCGCGATGTGTACCCGATCATTTACCCGATGCAGGTCGGCTGGAAAAAGCATGGACAAAGCGGCATCGAGATGACGGACTGGTGGCCGCACCTCGCACAGCAGATTGATGAACTCTGCTTCGTTCGCAATCTGTGGACCACCGACAACGACCACGCAGCAGAAAACCAGATCCACACCGGACGACATCGGCTCGATGAACAGCAGCCCAGCATCGGTGCCTGGGCGCATTACGGTCTGGGGTCGCTCAATGAAAATCTGCCGCGCTTCGTTGTGCTGGGCGGTCCCACTCGATCTGATACCCGCCTCTCCATCGACTCCCTCTACCTCGGCCCGCAGCATGCCGGCGTGCCCATCACTCTGGATCCCGCCAATCCACTCCCGTTTGGTCGCCGCCCGGCCAGTCAGTCATTCGCGCAGCAGCAGAAGGAATATCAGCTCATCGGACAACTGAACCAACTCACAGCCGTCGAATACCCCGATGACCAGCAACTGCTGGCGCGGATTCGAGCCTACGAACTGGCATTTCGCATGCAGGCGGCGGTACCGGAAGCCGTTGACTTCTCCACTGAAACTCAGGCTGTTCAGGAACTCTACGGGCTCCATGCAGACAGCACCAAAATCGCCGGCCAGCGACTGCTGGCCGCCCGCCGGCTGGTGGAACGCGGCGTCCGGTTTATTCAGGTGTTCCCGTCGCCCTACGGTGTCTGGGACTCACACCAGAAACTCCGCGACAACCACACGCGACTGTGTGCCACAATCGACCTGCCTGTGGCCGGATTGATACAGGACCTCCGACAACGCGGTCTCCTCGATGAAACGCTCGTCGTTTTCTGCACCGAATTCGGCCGCACACCGGGGCTGGAACAGCGGAGCGGCGGAGTGGACGGCAGAGATCATCATCCCAATGGATTCACAATCTGGATGGCCGGCGCCGGATTGAAGAAAGGCCATGTTCACGGTGCCACCGATGAACTGGGCTACCACGCACTGGGCGAAGGCCACTACGTCACCGATCTCCATGCCAC
>JBJTOM010000295.1:0-4727 GCA_046074585.1 Planctomycetota bacterium
AACCAAATCGATCATTCCGCACTCCACGGTCCACCCGGTCCTCAACACGACCGGAACCGGGCTGACGAACGCTGCCTGCCGGCACGCGGCTGCGGGATGGAACCCGGCTGCCACGCTCCAGCGCCTGCTCCTCCGCCCAGTCCTGCTCCTGATTCCGCTTCCAGACTTCGCGCGACGTTCTGCCGGAAGGCTGCGAGAATGCATCCTGAGCACGCTCCCGGCCCCCTCGGTCTGATCGGGATGACCCCGAACGATCCTGAGCCACCGCCTGCACTAGCCGCAACAGGTTCGCAAGGTCGTCAGCAAACCCGACACCCGTCCATAACAGCACAGCTGATCCACACACCAATCGAATCACCATCGTCTGCGTCTTCATGTCTGCTCTCCACGAATTGTGTTTTCAAGCGCTGGGTCGCCAACGCGTATAGCAGACTGAATGAGCAGTTATCGTGCCATATTCAATATGATTTCTTGTAAGTCCTTTTACAGATTATGCTTACGGCGTTCTATTATTTCCGCCCAGAGAGCCATCCGTACTCAATATGAGTACACCCCAGTGTCTATTTGACTTGAGGGATTCGTGATGACGGTGCCCGCTGCTCACCGTGCAACGGCGCCGGTTTTCTGCTCAATCGGCATGATCTCCACATCAAGCACCGCTTCGGAAACGACGGGCCAGCGGTCATTGAGGAGCGTGCTGGCGGCGAGTCGGAGCTGCCAGGGACCGAGCAGCCGAGGGTCGGCTGTGGTCGTCATCCGCAGCCGGCCGGATGACTGTTCAGGCGTGAGTACGAGGGGCTCCGCGGAGAGCAGACCTGCGGCTTCCTCGGGGACCAGCAGCGCAATCGTGACCGGCGCAGTCAGCCGTGGTGACCGGGAAAGGCTCACAGGCACCTCAAACGTACCCCCCGCAACCGTGCGCAGGTCAGAGACTTCACAGGCCAGTTTCAGCAGAGCGCCCTCCATGATCATCGTGATCCGCGCGTCACCGGGTTTGGTGAGTTGTCGAATGGTGCCTTTGGGATCGGGGACATCGACAACTCCATGCACGACCATCCGTCGCGTAATGTCGGTGGCCAGCCACTCGGGCATGAAACAGGGGAACAGTGCGCGTGATTCGCCGGGCGGAACAATTGTGGTGGTGCCGCGAATTCCCTGGCGATTGCGTGCCTGCTGAGCAGACATCACCAGAGTCACCGGGCCGGTAAAGCCATTTTTGCGGACGATCTCCAGTTCTGCCGGACAGGTGCTCCCACGGGGCACATCGCGCTGACGTTCGCGATCGATGACCAGCACGTCGATCGGCGGAGTCATGGTCATGGCCAGGAGTGCGGTTGTGGTGAGTTTCTGAGTGCTGATGCGGGGGCAGAGGTTGCCGGCGGCCGTGGCGGTGGCCAGTCTGGTGACAGCCGTGCCACCCACGTCTGCAGTGCCGGAGACCTGAATCGCTGCGGCGGTGACGGCAGCATCCGGGGCCGATTTGAGGATCCCCTTGACATCGGTTTTCCCCGCCGGGATGGACCAGTCACCTTCTGCGGTCACACCAGCAGGCAAGCCGGTCACCTGAACGGCGATGGGCCCGTCAAAGCCGCCGCTGCGACGGGCCGTGATGGCGACTTCGAGCTGTCCGGCGGACGGGAGTGAAAGCTGCTGAGGGATGGTGAGTGAAAAATCGGCAGCGGGCGGGCGGACTTCGACCCGGAACACCTCGTCGACTCGGCCGTTCAGCAAAGACTGACTGCGAATCACAGCGGTATACCGGCCATCCGCGGCCGGCTTGAATTCGAGCAGACTGTCGGTGAGTCCGTCGGCATCGTCATTTTCCGCAGCGACAGTGCCTTCCGGTGTGAGGATTGTGAGTTGAGTATCGAGGCTGCTGCCGATGCCCACCGACTGCAGCGAGACCTGCAGGGGTTGATCCTTCACCGCAGTAAACAGGAATCGCTGTTCGGGATGTTCCGGTGTGAGTCGACTGGTGATGGCCCCGGGAACCGGGATATCGCTGCTCTGGCCGGGCCCGGCTGCCAGTTCGGGGAAACTGCTGAGTGGCATCGTCACCGGCACAGAACCACCCGGGCTTTGCAGGTTGATGCTGTGCTGCTGGAGCTGTGGGTCTGCCGGGGCAGTGATTGACTGGCGGACCGACTGGAGTTCAGACAAACCGGACTGCAGACCACTCCCGACAAACTCCACATCTGCCGTTGCCCCGCGCTGGAGCCGCGCGGGGATTGTCGTGACCACGTGCGGGGTTTGAGTGAACAGCAGTCGATAGATGTAGGCTCGATCGCCGCGAAAATCCACATCGTGGAGACTGACGGAGTAACGCTGTCCGGTCCTGACTGAAAATGTCAGGCTGCCGTCCATGCCCTGAGTGTCGGCGAAGTCAGCCAGCAATGCTCCACCAGCATCCCGCGCCTGCAGAATGCCCCGGAAATCCGCTCCAAGCTCACGAGCCATCAGCTGCACGGTGATCGGACCATCGCTGCTGGCAACGATTTCATAGCGATCCACCTCGGTCAGTCGGCTCAGACGACCAGAGACGGCGACAGGCAGTGCCGGCAGCTGCTGCGGGAAGTCACGGGAACGGGATTCGAGAATTTCAGGGTCGTGGCTGAGCAGCATGCGGGCAGTGCGCGAAGAACCGTTGGCGCTGGCGATCTGCCAGTACACAAAACCGGGTTGAACATCCGCGGCTACGGTGATGCGTGCGGGCGCTTCACGGGGAATCGGCAGAGCATTGGTGCCTCCCCGCGGCCCGGTCCAGTAAGGAGGAGGAGGCAGGTGAAAGTCGCTCACCGGCCCCGTACGCTCCAGCTGCACGCGGGTATCATGCACAAACCACTGCACATCGTCCGTTGGATCGAACACCCCCAGCTGCACGTCCGTTGTTCGCCCGATGCTGACAGCAGGGGGAAAGACATAGCCCGCGCCAGGCGGCAGCTGAGCGGATGCGGCGGAGCTTAGAAACAACCCAGGCAGAACTGTTTTCTGCAGACAACGAACCACTGCTGAAATGAACCGCAGAGAAGGCATTCGCATCGCTGACACTCCGCTTTGAAATCCGACTACTCCAGAACCATGATCTCGACTTTGCGGAAGTCGAGCGGATGACTTTCAGACTGCAGAGAAATGCTGCCGAAGTGCAGCATCAGATTCTCTCCCTGAATCAGCCGCTTCGCATTCGCGTCACGCCTGTCAAGCTGCGGCTGCGAATACTCCAGCACCACTTCACCGTCAATCAAATGACGAATCACTTCGTTGTTGTGCACTTCAATTTCCGCAGTCACCCACTGCTCTCCATGAAAGGTGGCCGATGTGGAATTAATACAGTGCTGCAGCCGGAGCTCCCGATTCATCACCACATTGGTCCCCGGTGTGCAGAGATTGGAGGTGGTCCGCGCATCCTTGCCGTTGCCTCCCAGCAACTGCACTTCAATGCTCACAGGAAAATCCTGATCCTTCGTCATCGTCGCCGGATCCTGACCGTGCACCATCACGCCACTGTTGCGAATCGCCCAGCCAGGACCACCCTTGCACTGGTCCCCGACAAAGCGATACTCCACACGAAACCGGTAATTGCGAAACTGATCGCGGAAGAACAGGTGACCAAATCGTTCGCCGAATTCGGAATAACCAGCTGCTTCGTAGCGAACTTTGAGCAGTCCGTCTTCCACGCGAAACGTGTTGTGGTAGTTGTCTCCGAATTCGCAGTGGCGAATCTTCGGCGTCCAGCCGTCCAGGTCCCGCCCATTAAACAACGGAACCCACCTGTTCTTCGGGTAACGCTCGTCCGCAGGCTGCTTGTCGTCCGCCACAACAGATGGTGTCCCTTGAATAACAGCCAGCAACGTCGCCAGAACAGCAACGCGGGCACGCGGAGAACGAAGGAGTGAAACAGTCACAGTTGGGGTCCCTGAAGGGTGGAAAAACAGGTGCAGGAGCATTGCAAACCGACAACCTTAACACGCCCCATGACCCGAAACAAGCCCGCACAAAGCAACCCACCAGAACTGACGTTCCGCAAAGAACGCCTCCGGGAGGGCGAAGCTCCCGCTGAGCCGAATCCCTGCCGAAAGCACGGCACCAATGCTCCCCGCTCCCCAGGAATACTGACAAAGGCTCACAACGCGGACCAGAAAGCAGTGGCTCACCACAAGCCTCGCCCCGGGATCACGAAACGGTGTTAAGGACATCGGAAGTCGTCTTTCGGACTCCACCCCACGCAACAAGGCGTGCGGGGGCTGCCAATCCCCCGGTAACGCCCTGCTGAGCCGTCGGACGGCAGTCCCCGGGCAACAGCACTGCCACGGCCTTCGTGGAACCCTCAGCGGACTGTCGACACTTCGACAAGGCCCCAAAAACTCACCCATGTTCTGTCACGCGGGCCATCCGTTTCATGAGTCCCCAGCGTCCCATGTGTCCCATCACAAAACCATGCAAAACGCCCCACCCGAGCCGCGCCCGTGAGGAAGCGGGCTCCCCCGGCACGGGCTGCGTTTCGAAGTGAAATGTGAGTGCGTTTCGGCGTTTCGGTGCCATGCACCTCTGTCGTGCTCTTCGCCTGGCGGGGACAGTCCCCGCGGCGAAAGCAAGGCGGAGCGCCTGATTTGACTGCCCTGACTGGGGCAATTTTGCGGTTTATGGTCATTAGGGCTGTTGCAGCGATAACCGCGATTGTTGGGAAAAGGGGGGCGACCGGATTCCGGCTCGCGAGGCCTCTGGGGACA
>JBJTOM010000296.1:0-2094 GCA_046074585.1 Planctomycetota bacterium
AAACGCCCGTGCAACATCACTCCACCACGCGCGCACCTCCGGTGCGGAATCACAGCCGGGGGCTGCCGCCCAACCGCTCAGCCGCAGGACGGCAGTCCGCGGGCTACAGCCCAGCAAACGCCCGTGCAACATCACTCCACCACGCGCGCACCTGCGCCGCGAAATCACAGCCTGGGGCTGCCGCCCAACCGCTCATGGACGACGGATTTCCCTTCCGTCGAATACCTCTACGGACTGGGTGCCTGAAATTCAGACTTTGGCACCCGCAGCAAATGCCCATGATCCGCTGCCACACGCTTCAGAAACTGATCCGCCACTCCACTGGAACGCACGGTAGCCGGATCCACGACCGGCACGTCAGGCCCCACCGCCATATGCCCCGCACGGCTGCAGTGCTGAGCAAACTGCACGATGCAGCGGTGCAGCGAATCAGCTTCACCCGCCGATCCCCGCTGCGTGGCATCAAACAACCGCTCAAGCACGGCCATCGACTCCCAGTCCTGCCACCGCGAAAGACTCATCACCGTCATTTCCGCCAGCACCGGGTCGCGTAACAGTTGCCGTGCCGACCCGCAGATTCGCTCCCGCGAAATCAACCCCGGTTCATACGTGTGGAAGAAATCCAGTGTCTGCAGCAGCGCGTGACGCGCCGTGGGCAGGGTTGCCGGCTGCAGAAACTGCCGCTCCACACTCGCCAGCCCGGTTTCACCCGTCAGCAGCAGATAGCCCGCCAAAAGCCCCTCCGCCCCAAATCGAAACTCACCCGCCTCACCCGCCATCAACTGACGGCGCAAAAAAACCGCGTCACCCGATTCCCCACACAAACCCAGCATCAGACCGTATAACCCCAGTCGCTCAGGGCTGATCCCCGGGTCAGCAATCCAGCCACGAAGACGCACCGCAGAATACAAATGCCGACACGCCTTGACGTCGGCATACGAGGCCATCCCAAACTCTGCCCACGCGTCGCCGGCAATCATCGGATCAGCCGATTCCAGATGCGTGACATACCACGCCAGCCGTTCCGGAACAGGAAGCGTCTGGCTGGGCAACATGGTCAGATAGTCCGCCGTCGCAGCAGAAATGCCGGTGTGGTCACTCCAGTCAACCACTCTGGACTTCTTCGCAAGGCTGACACTCCTCACAGGCCCCGGGGTGCCGGCCACCGCAGGTTGCGTCTTCTCAGCCTCCCCCGACGGTGAACCTGCCGAAAATGTCGCCGTCGGACGATTCAACGCTCCCAGATCCGCCGTGTCCGCGGAATCCAGCACGTCGCCGAACAGCAGATACAAATCGCCGGGCTGGCCCCCGGCTTCGGCATTTCGCGTGATCTGCTGGCCCACGCGGATTCCACAGGCAGACGCCAGCTGCGGATCACCCGACAGCAGCCGCTGCACCCGGAATGTCGCCACAGGCAGAGTGCCCTGCTGCAGCACCTGAAACGACCGCAGCTCGGCTATCACTACAAAGTCGCTCAGCAGAAACTGAGCCGAAAACGTTTGCGGCGGCGACAGGCAAAACGGGCACGCAGCAACCAGCGTAAAGCCCAGTGCTGCCATGGCAGCGAGGGCACGAAGTGCGGTTTTCAGGGGAAACATACCGACGGAATCCCTTCCGAGTGCTGGCAGGATTTGCGGGCACCACATGCTCAAAAACCGTGCATCAACACCGCCACGTGTAAAAATATCTGGAAGAATCTAACAGAAAATCGTCGATTCCTGGGAGTGAAAGCTGGAAAACCTTTGCATTTTCATCCGGGGGTGGCCAAACTCTCCCGTTCGTCGAAGGTGTCGGGAAATTTTTGTGAATCGGATCAGAATTTGCCATTTTTGCGATGGTCGTTTTCTCTTCCCCTGAAAAATGACTCTTGGCACTTTGCAAAAGCATCTGCCAGTTAACGGTGCGGTCACAACACCCCACCGGCCGGAAATTAAACGCCTGCTTTCATTTGCTCCGTCCATTCTCGTTCTCCATTCCCCGTTTTTCTTCAAGGAGTTTTCAATGCGAAAGTTGACCCTGCCATCCAGCACGGCCACTCGACGTGGTTTCACGTTGATCGAACTGCTGGTGGTGATCGCGATCATCGCGATCCTC
>JBJTOM010000297.1:0-12309 GCA_046074585.1 Planctomycetota bacterium
CCCAACCAGTACGGCGGCCGCGAAAACCTGGATGCCATCGCCTTCCTGCGCGAAATGAACGAGATGGTGCATCGCGAATTCCCCGGTGCGCTGACCATCGCCGAAGAATCCACCGCCTGGCCCGGCGTTTCCAGACCCTGCTATACCGGTGGCCTGGGCTTCACCATGAAGTGGGATATGGGCTGGATGAACGACGCCCTGCGATTCTTCCGCCGCGATTCCATTCACCGCCCATGGCACCTGCAGGATCTCACCTTCCGCAGCATTTATGCCTTCTCAGAAAACTTCGTACTCCCGCTGTCACACGACGAAGTCGTCCACGGCAAACGCTCACTCCTCTCCCAGATGTCCGGCGATACCTGGCAACAGTTCGCCAACCTCCGACTCATGCTCGCCATGCAGTACGCCAGCCCCGGCAAAAAACTGCACTTCATGGGCACGGAACTCGGCCAGTGGACCGAATGGAATCACGACACCGAACTCGACTGGGTTCTCCGCTCCTTCCAGTCGCACGAAGGCATTCGCCGACTGCTCTGTGACCTCAATCGTCTCTATCGCAGCGAACTCGCCCTGCATCAGGCGGATCACGACGCGGCGGGATTCGAATGGATTGTGGGGGATGATCACGAAAACTGCGTAATGGCCTGGATCCGCCGCAGCCTCGATGGGCAGCAGGCCATGGTCGTCGTCTGCAACCTCACCCCGGCCGTGCACCATCACCATCGTATCGGTGTTCCAACTCCCGGCTATTATGCGGAAATCTTCAACAGTGATGGCACCTGGTACGGAGGCACCGGCGTCGGTAACCGCGGCGGCGTGTACTCGCTCCAGCAACCCGCACACGGACGTGACTGGAGCATCACTCTGACACTCCCACCTCTGGGACTCATGCTCCTCAGGGCCGTCACCGCCAGCGAAGAACAGCGGCCGAACAACGCGTGAGTTCACTGGCCCTGGCTCAATCGCGTTGACTTTCCGGCAAAAGGCGGTGCCGGGAGGGCGAGGCTGAGATGGTGAAACGGTGTTAAGAACACCGGAAGTCGTCTTTCGGACTCCACCCCACGTGAAAAGGCGTGCAGTGGATGTCAATCCCCCTGTAGCACTACTGAGCCGCCGGACGGCAGTCCGCGGGCAACGGCGCTGCCGCGGCGAAATGAAGAGGCGTTAACGAGGGACCAGAAGCTCCGCCCCGCTCCGCAGCGCTGGCCATCCGTCTCATCCGTCTCATGCGTCGCATCGGTCCCATTTGTCCGATCTGTGCCATGACCCAAAACGCCCCACCCGAGCCGCGCCCGTGAGGAAGCGGGATACCCCACCACGGGCTGCGTTTCGAAGTGAGAAGTGAGAAGTGAGAAGTGGCTGAGTGAGCGTTTCTTGCTCCTCTTTTTTTCTCCTCTGCTTTGTTTGCCCCCTCACCCCCAGCCCCTCTCCCTGGAGGGGAGAGGGGGGAAATGGTGAGTTCAGCGCCCCATGGGGATGCTGAGGAGTTGAGTGCCGTTGGCCGTTCGGACCAGCAGTACGAGCTGGCCACGTTCGCGGGCGGCTTCGAGGCCGGCTTTGACGTCTTCAGCGGAGCGGATTTCAGTGCGGCCGATTCGCAGCAGCACCATTCCGGGACGCAGACCGATGCTGGCTGCAATGGAATCACGGGCCACTCCCGTAATCACCACTCCGGAATCGACATCCACTTCCAGCTCGCGGGCAAGTTCCGGTGTGAGCACTTTGACTTCGACGCCGAATTCCTCAATGGCCGTGTCATTCTGAGCCACCTCAGCCGGGAATTCAGCAGCCGTGACTTCCAGCTGCATTTCCTTGCCATCGCGGATCACCACGAGCGGTACAGCCTGACCGATGCGGAGACGTTCAGCGATCGAAATGAGCTGCTGTCGCGAGGCCACATCGCGGCCGTTGAGTTTTACAATGACGTCTTCGACCTGCACACCGGCTTTGTCAGCGGGAGACCCTTTGCGGACTTCGGCCACGACGACACCGCGACGCGTCGGCAGTTCCAGTGCTTCAGCCAGCTCTGCCGTAAGATCCTGCGGGGTCACTCCCACGTAAGCCCGACGAACCTTACCGTCCTTCAGGAGCTGATCGCTGACCCAGCGTGCCAGACTGACGGGCACGGCGAACCCGACACCGTCATAGCCGCCACTGCGCGTTTCGATGGCCGTGTTGATCCCAATCACTTCACCCTTGAGATTCACGAGCGGTCCGCCACTGTTCCCGGGGTTGATGGCAGCGTCCGTCTGCAGAAATTCCTGGCGAGCCGGAAGATTTCGCAATCCCCGGGACTTCGCACTGATGATGCCCTGAGTGACGGTGCTTTCCAGTCCGAACGGGCTGCCAATGGCGAGCACCCAGTCGCCGATTTCGACGTTGGCGTCATCCCCCAGTGGCAGCACCGGAAGCTTGTGACCGACATCGATCTTCAATACGGCCACGTCCGCAAACTCATCCGCCCGCACGTCCTTCGCGGTGTGTTCGGTGCCATCCTGAAGAATCACAATCACCTCATCAGCATCGCGCACCACGTGTGCGTTGGTCATCACAACACCATCGGCGTCGATAATGAAGCCGGAACCTTCGCCTGTGGCAATTCTTCGCGGTCGCCCGGCCCCCGCACGCGGTTGATTCGGCAAGTTCTGATCCTGTTGCTGCTGCTGCTGTTGTTGCTGCTGCCGCATCCGTTCGCGCAGGTCGCCGAAGAGGTCGTCCAGCGGGCTGTTTCCGAGTCCCCCGCCGAATGGGAGCCCCTGCAGGGGATCATTCAGCCCCAGCTGCGGGGCCGCTTCCACGCGGCGAACCGTGCGGATCGAAACCACCGCCGGAAGTGTGCGGCGCGCCACCCAGCGGAAAGCCGAAGACAGCTCGCTGGCATGGGCCAGCAGTTTGGGATCCGGTGCCTCGTCCTGCGCAATCACCACTGATCCGCTGAGCCCGTTGGAACGAAACAGCAGCGTGGCCAGCAGCATTCCCGTGCCCAATGCCGATGCCAGCACCATCCACCGTCCCGCCTGAAATCTGATCCGCATGTTTGTGTCTCCTGAAGTTGATCGCCCGCCAGCGCGGGGGTTAAGCCTATGAAATCCGCCGGCTTTTCCGCGTGCAGTGTCGTGCTGCAGCGCGCATTCCCTGTGCCGGCCCGGACGAAGAAAATTGTTGCCGAAAGCGGGATCTTCCGAGCGGTTTTTTCGATGATTTTTCAGGGCGTGGGATCCGCATGCCGCAGCACGAAGGCCACCAGCTCCTCACTCTGGAAAAACCCCGGCCACATCGAATGTCCCTGTCCCGGCGGAATCACCAGCTCCATGCCCCCGCCCAGTTCCTCACAGCGTTTTTTCACCAGCCCCGAATTGGCCTCCAGCGGCACCAGTCGATCCACATCTCCGTGAATTGCAAACAAAGGCACTCGGGCCTTCACAAGCGGTTCCAGTCGATCCACCGGGTTGAATTCCCGTAATCTCTCCTGCAGCCGGGCCGCCGTGAGTTCAAAAGCCCCCGCTGCCCGCTCAAGTCCCGGGTAACTGGACAGATTGCAGACGGGATAAATCCCTGCGAACCCTGAAACACACTGCGGATGCTCTGCTGCCCACGACAGTGTCATCAGCCCCCCGCGACTGCGGCCCAGGAGCAGCGGTTTTGCAGAAAACCCCCGAGCCTGCATCGCTTCATAAAACGCTGAATACACCGTGTTCCCCTGCGGACTGCCATAGGACTCGCCAGCGTCAATCCCCGCCACCGCAATCCCCGCCGCCTTGAACCGCTCAAACATCCAGCGTTCTTCCACACCCGGCAGATTTGGCAGCGTGGGCGCATACCACACCCATGCCTTCCCGGACCGCGGAAGCCCGGGACTGCCGGCAATCACAAACGCCTGTCGCCCCCCCGCCTCAAACACCTCACCCGGCAGCGGCAGTACCTTCTCCGGCACCGGCTGCTGACGCGCCTGCTGAGCCATCAGGCCACTGCAGAGACTGAACACCATCCCGCACATCCCGCTCAGAATCCACACACGGCAGCCCTGATTTCGTCGCATATCCGTCTCCCTTTCCTTCTCTGAATCCAGATTCCACTGCGGATTTCTGTTGCATCCAGTCGACTGCGTGTTCTTACTCGCGCGTGAGCAGCCTGCGAATGACGTCAGCCAGTGTTCCCGCAGCAGCCTCAGACCGCCCGCCCGCCCGCTGCTGTTCAGCCACCAGGCCGTCAGCCTTCTTCCGAAACCGCTCCGCCACACCCGTCAGGCCCGCCCGCGCTGCCGCACCCACAACACGATTCAATACGGACAGACGCACAAGCCTTGCCCCGGGACGTTCCGCCACCACCACCGCCACCTCCCAAAGCCGCTCCGCCATCGCCCGGTCGATCCGACCGTCCACCAGCAGTCGTTCACCAAACTCAACCAGTCCGGCGGTCTGCTGCCCCGCAAATTCATCCCCCTGAGTCCTTCGCGGAGCGACTGAAAGCACCGGATCAGCGAACCCTGCCTCAGCACCCATTTCCAGCAGCCTTGCCAGCAGTCTGTCACGCTCTCCTGTCAGCTCGGCCCGATCCGCCAGAGCCGCCGTGGCACACACAAGGCCGAGATCACTGGCAGACTGATCCAGCAGTCGCGCTGCCACCTTCTGAACCTTCTCACGCAGCTCACTCGACGAAAACTCCGCACGCCACACCGCCTCCAGCAACAGGCTCTGCACCACCAGTTGCTGCAGCTGTTCCGGGTTGGTTTCGGCAGGATCCGCGGGACCGTTGGGAACCAGCAGCAGCGGGTTGCGAACACGAGCCGCATTCTGTGGTGACGCCTGAGCCGGCGCGGCCTCCAGCTGAGTTTCCAGCCACGCCACCAGTCGTTCAGCGGTCATCTGCCGCACACTCCACTGCACAGCCGCATTCCAGCGAGAACGGAAGGCAGCCACTCGATCCGATTCCAGGGTTTTGGTGAACTGCTGAAGATCATGCTGCGACACTCCGCACAGGAGTTCAGCGGCTTCCACAGGGTATCCCGAGTGCTGCACCTGCTCGGCCGTCTTCAACAGTTCCCGAACACCGGCCGCGGACTGTCCATCAGCCGAGGCCCCGGCTGCAAGGAGCTGTGCGAGCAGCAGCTGTCGCGCTTCGCTCCCGCGTCCCGACTGCTGCAACAGCTCCGCCAGTGCCAGCCGCAGCGGCTCGTTCGCCGGTCCGTTCGCCAGCCCGGATTCCAGTGCCTGCCGCAACAGATGCTCCCGCGCGCCGATCCAGTCACCGCCAAGGACCGCCAGACGCTGCTGCAGCAACACCATCAATTCCGCAAACAGTTCTGGTGCATCCGCCAATTCACCGCTCTCATCCGCCAGCAGTCGCGTTGCTTCTTCATCGAACCAGGCTGCTTCACCCAGCTGCGCAGCAATCGCCAGCCTGAAGATCCGCACAGCCGCTGACCGGCCCTGTTCCCCCGTCCCCCTGACAACGTCCCGCAGCAGCTCCCGACGCTGGAGACTGGCCGCCAGCTGCAGCAGTTCACTGCAGGCCGCCAGCAGTTCTGTCTGTGTCAGTCGATCCGCACGCTCCAGCCGCGCCA
Source organism: Planctomycetota bacterium (assembly GCA_046074585.1). Taxonomy (GTDB): domain Bacteria; phylum Planctomycetota; class Planctomycetia; order Planctomycetales; family Planctomycetaceae; genus SXXK01. The sequence goes on from JBJTOM010000297.1 coordinate 5,564, forward strand.
GCTCGGCCCGAAACCCCGCCTGAACCTGATCGTCGGTGAGCAGCCCAGGCTGATTCATGAGCATCGCAAGGCCAGGCCGACGCGTGTCTGCTGCCGACAGCAATCGAGCGGCCGCTTTCTGAACAAGGTCACCGGCCTCTGCCTGACGAGCTGGATTCGGAGCGACACCCGTTGCCGCAGCCACTGCGGCAGTGGCCAGCAGCCGACCATTCTGCTGCCAGAACACAGCGTCCAGCTGCAGCACGCCCCGCAGAAAATCGTCCACTCGCTTCGCCCGCTCGAACGCCTGATAAAACGTTTCTGCTTCCGCCGCAAATGTCTCCGCGTCCTCGTGAAGAATCTTTAGATACTCATCACACGCCGCAGACACGTCCCCGGAATTCTCCAGTTCCAGCGCGCGACGGCGACGCCCGGGAGATGCGCGGCCGGTGAGTGCCGCAATCTGATCCTGACGTCGCGCCAGCTGATCACGATTGCCCGCTGCATCGTCAAGTTCCGCCAGCAGTTCAAGCAGCGGCAGAGCATCCGGAGCAGCTGTCAGCATGGCTTCGTAACGCTCCACCAGCTCCACAGAACGACCGCACTGCGCAAGGGCCCGCAGCGCCAGCACCCGCTCGCCACCATCGTCACGATCATCCGTCGGTCGATAGCCTGAAAACAGGCTGCCACCGGAACTCAATCGCAGAAGCTCCCACGCCAGCTCTCCCGCGAGCGGCTGGTTGCCAGCAGCCTGAGCCGCCTGAAGCCGACGCGCCAGCACCCCGGTACGCGTTTCAGTGCTGCGGCCCAGACGCACCTCCACCGATCGCAGCACATCCGCCAGCTGCAGACGACCCAGCACAGGCACCAGACGCTGCTGCTGCGCCTCAGAAAGAGGCAGACCCGACAGACGCACCGCCGCTTCACGCGCCCGCTCCTGCCTGTCCGCCGCCAGACAGATGTTGAGTGCCAGCAGCTCCGCGTCGATCGCCGCCTTCGCGTCCGTCCGCGGCAACTGGCTGAGCAGTTCAAGTGCTTCATCAATCAGCCCGAGACCCGGCAGCAGCTCGGCCAGCCAAAGTCGCAGTGTCCATTCACCACGTCGTATCATCGCCGCTGCCGCCAGTTCCCGCAGGAGCGGATCCAGCGCTCCACGCTGCCGCTGCAGATCCGCCCGCAGCAGCGCAGCAACCCACGGCGTCAGCTCCGGCTGGTCGCCAAATAACTCCTCCCACAATTCCTCAACCGTCCCCCGCCACAACTGCAGTGACCGCCCAAGACATGCCGAAATCATCCGCTCACGCGGATTAGCTGAACCCGCCTGATAACGAAACTGCAAAGCGCCCGGCTGGCCAGTGGTCAGCAGCCGCACACTCAGCTCCGCATCCGGCCACACAGACGGACTGAAGAGAAAATGCAGGAGCGGACGCAGGACCGACAGGTCAGACACCTCGGCAATCCACCTCCCCAGCTCCGGCTGCTCACAAAGACGCTGCAGTCGCTGCTGCTGCTCAACGGTCCACGGACGGTCTGAGCATCGGCTGATGATGGCCCTGAAAAGGTCCGCATCGCGAAGCAGCAGCGACTGTTCCAGCAGCGGTGGCAGACGAGCAGCTGCTGTGGCCTGATCCGTATTCTCTGCGGCTGCCAGCTTCCGCAGTCCGGCACGCCAGAGATCCTGTGAAGTCCCCCGCAGCTGCCGCGGATCAAAGCCGGTGGAATTCGTGAAGGCGTCCGGAAACTGTTCAAGAAGTGCCAGCCCATGGCTCGCCAGCTGCTGCTCAAACTCATCCCGAACGGCTGCGGCCTCGGTCCGACGGGCGAGCAGCAAACGCTGCTGCAGGAGTCGCAGCCGCAGCTGACCTGCCGTCGGTCCCGCCTGCAGACTCAGCCATTGCAGCAGTCCATCGAGTGATGCAGCGGAGAACACCTCGCCGCCAGGTTCAGCCACACACGCCGCCAGCAGCTCAGGGCCATGCAGACGCAGCGCGGTGGATTCCAGCACCGCAGGCAGCCCCACCGCGCCCTCCAGACGCAGATGACTGCGAGTGGTCAGCACCAGCGCTTCAGCAAACACGGCAAGCGGCGTTTCACCGTCAGGAGCCACGCCAGCCGCCTGACGCCAGAGCTGGCTGGCTTCAGGTCCCGTCGGTGTGGCCGTGGCCGGCTGAGAGACCGCAGGAGTGGATGCCGGCGAGAGGGGCAGGTTCAGTAGCTGCAGACGCAGGTTCCGGTACACCGCAGCCCCGGTCTCGGTGGTCAACCGCTCCGCTGACAGAAGAGCGGCCGCCTGCTGCAGGCTCCACCAGTCATCGCCGTCCTGCTCCAGCCGCTCCAGACACAACCGGAGTGCAGCAACCTGAAGCTGCCGCGACACCGCCAGCTGAATGACGGCATGGAAATCGACGCGCGATGCTGCGGTGACAGCCGCTTCAGACAGCAGCTGTTGCGGGTCGATGCCAGCCTGTTTCAGCACTGCAGGTTCCAGCAGCAGCAGTCTGCGAAGGTCCTGCAGGCTGGCACTGCTGCGATACAGCCGCAGCAGATATTCAGATGCCAGATCACCCCGCCGCTCACGTTCGGCGAGAGTGGCCAGTTCGCCGAGGAGTGTGCTGTTTTCCGGGTCGGCATGCAGCAGAGGTTCAAGCACCGTACGGGCTTCACGGAATCGACCGGCTTCACGATAAAACGCAGCCACGGAGCGAGCGGCTTCGAGAGCATCCGGCTGAACGCGCAGCCACTGTTCCAGACGTTCGTGTGTGGACGCCCAGCGACTTGAGCGAAGTGCCAGCTGAGCCAGAAAGACAGCCAGTTCCTGCCGCTCCTGTCCATCCCCGGACTGCTCGAAGGCACGCCACGTCAGTTCCAGCGCTTCAGCCGTCTGAAACTCATCCGCCAGTGTGCGGGCGAGCGAGCGGAGGGCGGTCACGTCGCCGGGGCTGGCACGCACCGCTCGCCGCAACGCGTCGACCCCCTGAACCGCCTGGCCGGCCGCAAATGCGGTCTCTGCAAGAAACTGCCAGGCCTCGACACTGCCGGGCGTGGCACGCGTCAGTTCGGTGGCGGCCTCCAGAGCCGCCTCGGGACGCCCCTGACGCAGCTCCAGACGCACCAGCTGCTGCTGGTAGCCGGACCACCCGCGGCGATCGAGTTCCATGAGTTTTCTGAGGGCCACGGTCGCGTCACCCGTTTGCCCGGCCCGTTCGCAAAGTTGCACAAGCAGGCTCCAGTCGGCGACGGATTCAGGTTCTGCCTGCACCACCTGCTGACAGGCGGCGACGGCAGCAGAAATCTGTCCCGCAGCCGTCTCGAACGCACACAAACGACGAAAGTCGGCAGCCGTGATGGTGCCGGCAGCCGACCGCTCCCGAATCCGCTGCCGCTCTGTCTGAAGGGCCTGTGTGAGGCCATCGGAGGCCAGCAGGACACGGACTCGCAATTCGAGCACGCGTTCGCGTTCGGAGGCATCCTCGGCAGCAGTGTCGGCCAGATCCAGCTGACTGATCGCTTCGCGGAAATGGTCCTGAGCCTGCACGTGCCCGGTGCCGGCCACTGCCAGCAGAAGCTCTACAAATCGCAGTCGATCGTCGAGCTCCGGAGTCAGTGTGCAGGCGGCCCTGCGAGCGGCAAGCGCTTCGTCAGAAAACCCGTTTCGCTGGAGCAGATCAGCGAGTTGTCCGAGCGATTCAGGATTTCTGCGAGGGCCGGCTGCGAGCTCGCTCCAGACCTGCAGGGCTTCGCTGGAACGCCGGCGGCGCAGCAGGAACAAGCCGAGCGTTTCATGAGTGAGAGGGTCGTCGGGGGCAGCTGTCAGGAGCTGCCGCAGAAGCTGTTCGGCACGCTCCGGGCGACTGGCACGCTCGAACAGTTCGGCGGCCCGGCGGAGCTGTCGGGGATCGCCGGCTGCGAGTGCCGTGAATTCTTCAAAGGCGGCGGCGGCAAGCGACTGACGTTCGGCCGGAACCAGCTCGGTACGCCCCAGCTGCAGCAGACCCAGCTGTTGCCACTGCAGGGCGTCCGCCGGGCCGGCCTTGAGCCACTGCTGGAGCTGCGCAGCGGCTTCGGCGGCACGACCGGCCGACTGCAGAGCTGCGAGAAAGGCGGATCTGAGCTGCGGATTTTCGGGGGCCCGTTTGAGCGCCTGTGTCAGCCACTGAAGCGATTCTTCGCCACGTCCCAGTTCCTGCAGCACGCGCGCAAGGCGCTGCATCACGTCCGGATCGTCCGGGTGACTGGTGAGCCAGGTTTCGTAAAGCCGCGTCAAACCGGCAAGGTCTCCGGTGGTGCGATGCAGCTGTTCGATGCGTGCGCGGACGTCGCGATAAAGCCATGCCGCAGGATCCAGTTCCGGAAGCAGATTTTGCAGCCGACTGAGGGCTTCGGGGCGGCGTTCCAGCTGTTGCAGGGCGTCACACACTTCCAGTTCCGCGGTGATGCGTTCTTCCGTGTCAGCGGCAGTCGAAGCAAGCTTTTCGTAACGCGAAAGTGCGTCGGTCCAGCGTCCATCGCGAGCCAGTGCGCGGGCGACCTGGCGCAGGACACGACGATCACCCGGGAAGGCTTTCTCCAGACGCTGCCAGACTTTCAGTGCGTCATCCGGTTTGCGGCGTCGCTGGAGAGATTCGGCGTAGTCGCGGTGAATGTCAGCGAGGTCGGCGCGGGCGGGTTTCAGGGCCAGAGCCGCGTCGAATGCCGTGGCGGCCGCAGTGTCCTGATCCGCCTGATCAAACGCGCGCGCAAGCATCCAGTGCGTCACAGGATCCTGCGGGCGAAGTTCGGCGGCGCGGAGGAACAGCGGAACGGCGGATTGCGGTTCCCCATGCCGCAGGTCGATAAGCCCCGCAAGGATGAGTGCGGCATCGGGCGGGGCGCCGGGGGGCAGAATGAGCACCTGCGAGGAATCGGTGGCAGCCGCCGCTGGTGCCACCGCTGGTGTTGCCGGGGATGAAGGTGCGAACGCGATCACGTCGGCTTTGATGGCAAACTGGAGCAGCGCAGTGCGGAACTGCGAGGAACTGCCACGGTCCGCGTGCCATGAATAGACCCGATCGAAGGCCGTTCCAGGGCGTGGGTTGCGAAGGAGGGCTGTGAGATAGCGCTGAGCGGCCTGATCGTTCTGCGGCGCGGGTTGATTCTGTGCCGTGGGTTGATTCTGTGCCGTGGGTTCGTCGAAGGCGGCAGGCGGTGAATGGGCAACACCAGCCGCCCCCGGGATCAATGCCAGAAGCATTGTCAACACAAATCGGGAAGCTGGAATCCCGACAGGAATGGAGTTCTGTGGCATCAGGCGGGCTCTCAGCAGCCGAGTGTGTCGGGGAGAGCCCCGCAACCGGCCAGCGTTTTACTTCTTGCCGCCGGGCATGGGCATATTGCCTTTGTATGCACCCATCGCCTTGGCCTTGGAGGCTTCAATCTGCTTCTGAATTTCATCCTGTTTGGCGGAATTTTCGCCGCCACCGGTGGCCGGAAGTTCAGGAGTGCTGCCGCCACAGCCCATGGCTGCGAACGTCAGGAACAGGCAGGTGAGACTGAGGATCGGCTTCATTGGGAGACTCCGGTGAATGGTCAGGAATGTCACGGCGACTGATACCGCACTCACAAGTGTACAAGGTCAGGGGGCAGAGGGCAAATCCGCAGCCAGACGCGACCACTCCTCTGCCTCCCAGCTGCGGTTCAACACTCGGTAGAAGTTCTCCATCTCCCGCAGCGTCATAGGCTCGTTCAGGTTGAGCAGCAGCTGTCTGAGCTTCTGGTGGACCGGGAGTTCCATCAGCAGTTCGATCTGCCTGGCGCGGGCCCGGGTCTGATCAGCTTCCTCGCGGCGTCCCAGTCTGGCCAGGGACTGGGCTCTGAAGTGCATGAGTGACCAGTCCATCGGGCCGGGCCAGATTTCGAGCGCGCGATCGAAATGCTGCAGGGCCCGCTCGTCACGGCGATACACAGTCTGCTCCATCCGCCCGGCCGTCCGCTCGAACAAATGCCCGGACCGTTGCCCGACCCACGCTTCAAACCATGCCTGAGCTTCGGGCAGTCGCCCCAGTTCCAGCAGGAGATTCAGCCAGACCGAGAGGAAGAAATCGCTCGAACGAGCCTCGTCGGTTGCCTGCGTCCGCTCCAGCAGTGGCAGGGCCGATTCGCGGTCCCGCAGCTGAATCAGATGCGCTGCATTCACCGCAAGGGTGATCGGCGAATTCGGCTCGTTCCGCTGAAACGTCGCCAGCCGCGCGACCACCACACTGTCCGCCCCGGCTGAGTTGCCTTCCAGAAACCCCATCCGCCGATCCAGCTCTGCAGTGGATGCCAGAGGGCTGAACTGGCTGAGGTACCATTCCCGCAGACGCTCACCCCGCTCTGACTTCGGCGTACGGTCCCAGACCGCCCGAAAGAATGGCTCCGCCTCCTGATAGCGGTCGGTCAGCTCATACAGCTTCCAGAGCAGATAGTGGGCATCGATCGGGGCAGGATCCAGCTGCAGGGAGCGTCGCAGGAGCTGTTCAGCACGATCCGGCTGCTGCAGCACCAGCAACGCCAGCCGACCTTCACGCATCCGCGCTTCAGCAGCCGATGACGCACTGTCGGGGATGTGGGCCAGTCCCGCGATGGCCAGCTCGGCAGCGTCCTGAACGCTGCGACTGCGACCGCCGATGACCGCCTGGGCCCAGAGCAGACGGATTTCGGCGTCGTCCGGAAATCGCTCAAGACTTCTGGCAAACTCCTGTTCCGCCAGCTCGTCACGTCGCTCCCGCAGATACTGGCGACCTGCAGTC
>JBJTOM010000298.1:0-19542 GCA_046074585.1 Planctomycetota bacterium
CCCTGGAAGGGGAGAGGGGGATCAGGCCGCCGGACGGTTGTCCGCGGGCAAGAGCGATGCTGGGTGCCAGTGCGGTGTGCAGCGACGTGGGACGCAGGGGCAATGAGACGACTGGCACCACTGACAACTGACAACTGACAACTGAACACTGAACGCTGAAAACTGAAAACTCTCTTTTCACTCTGTTTCCCAGCGTTGCAGGCTGACGTGGATCCGATCGGCGACGGCGTTGAAGAGACCGGGATGGAGTCCGAAGGGGGGGGTGACGATCCAGGGGATATCGGGGTGGTGAGTGGCGGCCTGGCGGACGAGATCGGGGATATCTTCGGTCCAGTGTCTTCCGGGGGAGAGGAACCAGGGGAAGACGACGACGCGGTTGGCTCCGAGTTCGACGCAGCGGTCGAAGGCCTGGCGGATGGAGGGTTGTGCGAGTTCCATGTGTGCGGGTTCGACGATGGTGTAACCGCTGTGTTGTCGGAAGCGTTTTGCGGCGTCGTGGAGGAGAGCATTGCTTTCGGCGCGTCGGGAGCCGTGATCGACGATGAGGATGGCGGTGTGAGGAGTGTTCACCGGGTGAGGCTCTGGTCGGGCGGTGTGGGCGTGGATCAGCGTTTTTTGCCTTTTCCCTCGTCGCGATTTCGCTGGCTTTCGGCCTGTCGTTGGGCAAGTTCGGCTTGGCGCTGCATTTCTTCGGCGGCAGCTTTGAGTCGCTGGAAGAAGCCTTTGGGGGCGTTGCCGGCGGTTGGCTGGCTGGCGGCCTGGGATTGGTTGGGGCGACTTTTGGGTCGGGCTGCTGCGGGGAGAATGGCGGGGGCTGGGGAGGGTTCTTCGGGGAGGACGGCAGCGAGTGAGGGGGTACCGGCGGGTGCGGTGGCTGTGCCGAGCAGTTTGCGTTCGGAGATGCTCCAGAGGCTGGAGGAGATGAAATACAGGCTGAGTCCGGCGGGTTGATGCCAGAAGAGGATGCCCATGATGCCAGTCATGAAGTTCATCATGCGGTACTGCATGGCCTGTTGTTCATCCTGAGCGGGGGGCATGAAGAGCTTTTGCTGGATGAGGAACAGGGAGACGGTGCAGAGTGGGAGGAGGTTAAAGTCGTAGCCCATGCCGAAGGGGAGGGGGAAGGGGAGGCGGAAGAGGGCATCTGGTCCGGCGAGGTTGTCGATCCAGAGGAAGCCTTGTCCGCGGAGGTCGACGGCGGAATTGAGAGCGGTGTAGAGTCCGATGAAGATGGGGAGTTGCAGACAGATGGGGAGGCAGCCGGAGAGGGGGTTGATATTGTGTTTGCGGAAGAGGTCCCACTGTTCGCGGGCGAATTTCTGTTGATCGTCGCCGCAGCGTTCCTTGAGGGCTTTGATTTGTGGCTGGAGTTCCTTTTGGCGGGCGGCCATGATGGCCTGTTTGCGTGAGAGGGGGAAGAGGCAGCTGCGGACGAGGACTGTGAGGCCGAGAATGGAGGCCCACCACGGGAGTCCGACGCTGTGGAATGTATCGAGGAGGATATGCATGAACCGGGCGACTGTGCCGGTGTATTCTCCGTAGTTGAGCACTTGTCCGGCGGCGAAGGGCGGTGGGTCGAGGAGTTCGCGGCGTTTGGGCCCGACGAAGAAGGCGTAGGGGTGTGAAACGGTTTGACCGGGCGCGAGCGCCACGGGCTGGCTTTCGAAGCGGAAGCTGAGGTCAGCGGTGCGGGGGTCAACCTCGCGACCGGCGAAGGCGTAGTAGAGGTTGGCGAACATGCGTCCGAGGAAGCCGAGACTGGCAGGTTCGCGGACGTCGGGTCCGATGAGCATAGGCCAGGTGCGTTGCAGGAGCGGCCCGGTGGCTGGGCTGCCGTCGGCGGGTTGGGTGACGAGCGGAGCGAGGATGGCGGAGAAGTATTGGACATCGACACCGGCGTAGCGTGGCTGTTGAATCCATTCGTGATCTTCGCGGAGCTGTTGGGCGAGTTCCGGGAGTGAGGCTTTGCGTCCGAGTCGGGTTTCGATGTCGTTGCAGTAATTCTGGAGGGTGGAGACATACAGGGTGGTGGGGCCGGTGCTGTCGAATTCGAGGTGAATGTCGCGGTATTTGGACGTGTGTTCGGCGTTTTCAAGGAGCAGTCCCACGGGCCCCTGCAGCTGGTACGTGACGCGGCGGGGCACTTTGGAGAGGTTGATGATTTCGAAGTTGAGGTTGACGGTGAACAGGGTGGGATCGTTTTGCCAGGCGGCTTCGAGTGCGGTGCCGGTAAGTGGGCTGCGGGGGAGGCTGTAGGTTTTGCGGAGCCGCAGGTTGCCGTCCGGGGAATCAAACTCGAAGACGGCGGTGGCGGCAGTGTCAGTGGCGGTGGATGTCACGAGTTTCCAGTTGGCGGATTCGAGTGACTGGTTGGCGGGTTTGAGGAGTTTGTCGATGCTGGCGATGGCGGTGGCGAGGGTGCGGTCGGAGGTTTGGTTGTTGCCGACGACTTTGACGGATTGGGTTTTGTCGGCGAGGTCGCGGAACTGGGGGGGGCTGAGTGAGACGCTGTCGACGGAGGCGCCGGCGGAGTTGAGGATGACTTCGAGTGCGAAGCCGCTGTCGGGCTGGCGTGATCCGAGCGTTGTGGTGAGCGTGGGGTGCTGGGGGATCGCGGGTGCGGCGGGTGCGGCGGGGGTTTGGTCGGCGACAGGGTCTGTGCCGGGGGGTATCCCGGCGTCTGTGTCGGGTGCGGCTGATGAGTCGGCGACGGCCGAATCTGCGTCAGGGTCTGTTTCGGTGATGGCGTCAGCGGCAGCGGGGTTCTGGAGTTCTTCGAGGGGTGGCGGGGGTGGGAAGAAGAAGTTCCAGATGAGCAGGAAGGCGAGGGCGCTGGCGAGGAATGTGAAGAGACGGCGATTTTCCATGGGAAGGCAGGTTACCTGGCAACGCGGGGCCGTGGATGTGGGGAGTTGGTCTTTGCGGCACCGCAGACCTGTCTGGCGAATGCGCACCGGGCACATCACCGGCACTGCTGCGGCAATTATAGGCGATTTCGGGGGGTTCAGGTATCCAGCGAGTTGCCGAATACCGGATTCGGAGGAGAATTGGCAATCGGGATGCTGTCAGAGTTTCTCTGATTCGCCGAATTCTGCGTGTTGGTCAACAAACACGGACCGGTGGCGGTCCTTGCGGACGTTTCGCGGATCAAACAGTCGGCCGCTCATGGCCAGCCAGACACCGTCGGTCTGCAGGGCCTGCACGGCGCCGATCGCCATTCCCACATTAAAGACAGCATCCGAATTGCGGAAGTTTGCCGGTTGCATGGCGCCGGTGAGAACGATGCGTTTGCCGGGGACCTGCAGGAGCAGTCTGGCGGTTTCGATCATGGTGTCGGTGCCGTGGGTAATCACGATGAGCTGTTCGGGGGCGCGGCGGACGGCGTCCAGGAGGAGCAGTCTGTCGGCGTCGGTCATGTCGAGGCTGTCTTTCCGCAGCACGGATTCGATGCGGTATTCGAAGCTGACGACCAGGTCCTGCAGAATGCGTTCGACCCCGGGCGCGCCAATCTGATATTCGCTGAGGCGGTCGAAGTAGACTTTGTCGATGGTGCCACCGGCAGTGATGAAGCAGAGGCGCATGGGTATGAGATGCGAGGAGTTGGCGGGGACGGCAAATCTCGGGTGAATTCTACACCGGAGTTGCCGGATTCCATTGCAGGACTGCCGGTTTTGCACGGAAAAGTGCCGGCAATCGCCTCTCGACACGTTCGCCCGCCGCCGTCAGACTGCGACTTGGTTTCTGCCCGAATGCCAGGTTTGCCTGTTGAGTGACTGCTGTGCCACTGCATTTGTTGTTCCCGCTGTTTTCGAGCGTTGTGTTTGTGATCGGCATGATGTTCGCGCGTCAGGCGATTTCTCGAGGGGCAAGCCCGTGGACGGGGACGTTTCTGGCAAATTTCTGGCTGGGAATCACATGGTTCGGTGTGGAACTCTCACAGCCCGGAATGCTCCCGCTGGCTGGCTGGTGGCAGGCAGCACTGGTGGGGCTGAGCTTTGTTCTGGGGCAGCTCTTCACATACCTGGCCTTTCGCTACGGCGACGTCTCCGTGGCGACTCCGGTCTTCGGGGTGAAGGTAATCATCGTTGCCGCGATGCTGGCGTGGCTCGCGGGCGAACAGATTTCCGGTCGAGTCTGGCTGGGAGCGATCTTTGCTGCGATTGGTGTCGGGGTGATTCAGGCGGGAGCGCGAAGTGCCGGATCAGCCGAACTGACCACGCGCCGTGCAGTGCTCACCATCGTCCCGGCGCTGCTGGCGGGAATCTCGCTGTCGTTCTTCGATGCGGGCCTGCAGATCTGGGGAAAACGCTGGGGGGCCTCCCTGTTCCTGCCGCCCATGTTCATTTCAACCGGAATACTCTCCGGGAGCTTTCTGCCGTGGATTGATCGACCGGCCCGGCTGCGGGAGCTGCAGGTGCTGCGGCCGCTGGTCACCGGCACTCTGCTCATGGCCATCCAGGCCATCAGTATGTCCTGGTCGCTCAGTCGCTACGGTGACGCCACGCGGATTAACATCGTGTATGCCCTGCGAGGACTCTGGGCCGTGCTGCTTGCATGGGGGCTTGCCCGGCTTTTCGGTGGTGCGGAAGCAGGCTATTCACTGAGGATCATGCTGCTCCGCCTGGCGGGGGCCTGCCTGCTGACCGCATCTGTGCTCATCGCCATCGGGTAAGCGGGGGCCGGACGGCACACCGAAACATCCGCGGCGGCGAGTTTACGGTGGATAGTGCGGGCGATTCGAGGTTTTCAATGGATTTTGCTGCCGTTTGGGTTGTCTTACTGGGCGTTCTGCCGCCAGTCTCCGATTGACACGGGGGCCATTCCCTGTATTCTACCGGCTTGTGAAGGGTCCGTTTTTTCGTCAGAAAGGTTGTTTGTTCCCATGGGACGTACAGAAAGACAAAGGGAAATCGCTCGTCGCCGCAAACGCAAAACCGGGCTCACCAAGCTGCGGGCCAAATTTGCTGCGACCACCAACGAAGGCCAGAAAGCCGAGATTCTGGCTAAAGCACGTCGCATGAGCCCCTTCGTCGAACTCGAATAATCCACGTTCACACGACGAACTCGCGTTCGCCCGGCGAATATTCAGACAGGTGCTTCAGTGTCCGCTGAAGCACCTCGTTTTGCGCGCCATAGAAAAAATACCCCAGCATCGCCGGAGGTCCTGAAGACCGTTTCACCATTCCCTTCAGGACGAGAAGAAATGACCGGAGGTTTGAATGCGTTCTTACCGTCCACTGCCTTTCTGCGGGTAACCACCATGGCTCATGCGGAATCCGGTTCTGTAACCGTGCTGCAGCATCCGCTGGGGCAGCATCATCTGTCCGGGCTGCGTGCCGCAGAGACTCCGCCGGCACTGTTTCGTTTTCATGCCGAAGTGCTCGCCGGTCTGCTCGCCACGGAGGTGACGCGGGATCTGCCGCTGACGGAGGCGGATCTGCGCACGCCGCTTGAGGTGACGGTTGGCAGGCGACTGTCGGCTCGAGTGGTGCTGGTCCCGATTCTGCGTGCTGGTCTTGGCATGACGGCTCCTTTTCTGCAGTTGATCCCGGAGATTGAGGTGCGTCATCTGGGGATTCGCCGGGACGAAGAGACAGCAATGCCGGTTTCGTACTATGATCGTCTGCCGGGGCACAGTCCGCCGGAAATTGCGATCATTGTGGACCCGATGCTGGCGACCGGGGGATCAGCCGTGCATGCTGCCGCCTCGCTTGCGGCGTGGGGAGTGACAGACATTCGTCTGGTGTGCCTGCTGGCAGCTCCGGAGGGCATTCTGCGTGTGCAGCAGGAGTTTCCTGGCGTGCGCATTTTCACTGCCGTGATTGACCGTCAGTTGAATTCCCGCAGCTATATTCTGCCGGGGCTGGGCGATGCCGGCGATCGAATTTTCAATACGCTCTGAGCTGTGACCGGGCTAGCGTGTCTGGGGTCGACGGCCAGGTTCTGCGGCCAGCAGTGAGCGGCGGATGCCCTGCCAGGGACGGATATCCAGTTGCCAGGGGCCTTGTGCATCATCGAGCGGTCCGAATCGCTGAGTGAATTCGGCCAGTCGTTCGAGTTTGCGGCTGGTGCTCAGTTCGGCCGGATGCAGGCTCCCGGGGCCGCGGCCCCACATGACGGCAGATCCTCCGGCGGTGCGGAGTTCGAATTCGAGATCATCGACGGGAGCTTTGAGGGAGCTGGTGCGGGGCACGACGATGGCGGCGAGGCTGAGCTGATTCCACCAGGAGACGTCTTCGGGTGAGGGTTCAAGGAGGGCGGCGGCGAGGGCGGTCGCTTCATTGACGACCGGGTCGCCCCAGGCTTCGCCGACACGACCGAGCGGCACACTGGAGACGTTTTCGATGATGGGATAGCGTCTCAGATCGGCGGGAGCGAAGTCGCGTGAGGGGAGCAGGACGCCATGCTCATCGACGGGATAGAACCCATCAATTGCAGTAATCATGGCCACGGGGCGGCGCCACTCCACATCCACGTGGACCTGAGCTGGCCACGATTTGCGGACGCGAATGACGCGGAGCACCCACGGGTGTGTGTGGAAGGCCGCGGCCAGTCGTTCGCTGAGTGCATCATCGAGCAGGCACAGTGGTCCGGACTCGGCAGCCTTCCCGAACACCTGTTCGCGAATATCCGCGGGGATCCAGCGGGGCGGCGTGGAGAGCTGAATCTGCGCGGCGGTGATCTGATATTCGGGGCGTGCGGAGAGATCCGGAAGCACCCTGCTGATGAGCAGCAGGGCGGCAGCGGCTGTGGTCATCAGGGCGATGAGGAGCAGTGGCCGGAAGCGTCGTTTGCGGCGCGCGGTGGCAGTGGGGCGAGGTGTGGTTGGCTGGGCGGCGCGGGGAGTGGACGGTGCAGTGGCGACTGCAGCGGCCGCGGGGGAGGCAGCAGTGTTGGTCAGGGGCGTGGCGTCAGTCGTGTCCCGGACTGTTCTGCGTCTGCCGGGCTTTCCGGGAGTTTCCATGGGCTGGTGTCTTTTCTGCGGATCACTGCAAGCGTGGCGTGGCCGGGAAGGCTTGCTGTTGGCGGAAATTGTGCGCCCGGAAATGCTGTCTGTACCCATGGAAATCCGGGGATTGATCGTGCGGCGATTCAGACTCTGCCGATGCTGACGACTTTGCCGTTGTTTACCACGGTCGCAGGGCGGACGACGAACTGTTGGAGCGAACTTTCCAGAACGACGCTGCAGAGTTGTTGCGCAGCTGCAGGGGATCATGGCGCGAGCATCGCTGCAGCAGTCCGATCGGGAACACGACGGCCAGATAGATGGTGAGCAGGAGCAGGCGTGAGGTGAGCCAGCGGATCGGGGTTGTGGCAAGCATCAGCGCGGAGAAGAGTGGTTTTGCGAGGAGTGGACGAAAGATGCCCGGCAGAGTCACCAGTGCGAGGGCGGTGGAAGCGACGGCGTACCCATGCGGAAGACCGCGTCGCAGGCATTCAGTGGCGGCTGCCAGTCCCAGCAGGAGCCAGAGCAGGGCAAATTGTCTGAGCGTCTTCGGTGGGGGCTGTCGGCAGAGTCGTTTTGGCTGGTGTCGTGCAGGCAGCGGCTGAAATGTCTTGTCGTGAATCAGAAAGTTCTCAAGCACCAGCGCATCCAGGCCGGTGGCCTGAAAGCAGGCGAGGGCATCTTCCGGCGTGCAGACGATCGGTTCGCCGCGAACATTAAAACTGGTATTCACGAGGACCGGGCAGCCGGTGAGCTGTTGAAAAGCGGTGAGCAGCGCATGCAGTCCGGGGTTTCGATTGCGGTCTACGGTCTGCAGTCTGGCTGAATTGTCAACATGCGTGACGGCCGGAATGACTGATCGCGGAATGCGTACGCGTTCGAGCAGGTCAGGGGCCTGCTGCAGTCGCTGCTGATCGGCCGGACAGAGTGAGATTATTTTGTCCGGATGGACGGGGGCCGTGAACAGCATGTACGGCAGGTCGGCCTCTGGCGGGACGGCAAACCACTGATCTGCCTGTTCTCTGAGCACGAGCGGGGCAAACGGTCGGAAGCTTTCCCGAAATTTGACCTGCAGATTCAGGACGGTCTGCATGGAGGTTGAGCGGGCATCCGCGAGGATGCTGCGGTTTCCAAGGGCCCGCGGTCCAAACTCCATCGCCCCCTGAAACCAGCCCACGGTTTTGCCCTGCGCGAGCAGTTGAGCGACGCGGTTTGTGAGCGTGGTTTGATCCCCGATGTGTTCATGCTGCACGCCGAATTTCTGCAGGGTTTTGGCAATTTCAGCGGCGGAGAAGCGCGGCCCGGTCAGGCTGGCGCGACAGCCGTCGGGCGTTTCGGGGTGGCGGGTTTTATTGAGCAGCTGGTACCAGACGAACAGGGCCGCTCCGAGAGCTCCACCGGCATCTCCGGAGGCGGGCTGCACCCAGACGCTGCGAAAGGGGCCTTCGCGGAGCAGGCGGGCATTGGCCACGCAGTTCAGTGCCACACCTCCGGCAAGCACGAGGTTGTCCAGCTGCGTTTGCTGATGCACGTGGCGAACCATGCCGAGCAGCAGTTCTTCGGCCACCAGCTGAATGCTGGCCGCCAGATCCATGTGGCACTGCAGCAGCGGTGATTCCGGCACGCGCGGCGGGATTCCCAGAAGCTGTGTCAGGCGACGACTGGTCATCCTGAGTGCGTGACAGTAGCTGAAGTATGTCTGTTGCAGGCGAAAGCTGCCGTCCGGCCGCCGATCGAGCAGGTGCGAGCGAATCTGTTCGGCCCAGACCGGTTTGCCGTAGGGCGCCAGCCCCATCACTTTATATTCTCCACTGTTCACCTTAAATCCCAGATGTCCGGTGAAGGCGGAATAGAGCAGTCCGAGTGAATGCGGGAAGTGGAGTTCTTCGGTAAGTTCGATGTGATTGTCTTTGCCGGTGCCCCAGCTGGCGGTGGCCCATTCGCCGACACCATCGACTGTGAGAATGGCGGCTTCGCGGAACGGAGATGGAAAAAAGGCGCTGGCGGCATGGCTTTGGTGATGTTCGATGAACAGCAGTGTGGCGTTGGTGGCCCCGGGGAGTTCGCGGCGGATGACGGATGGCATCCAGAGCTTTTCTTCCAGCCATGGGGGCATGGCGGCCGCGAAACTTTGAAAGCCGCGCGGGGCAAATGCGGTGGCCGTTTCGAGCAGGCGTTCGAAGTGTCGCAGGGGTTTTTCGTACCACACAATCAGGTCAATCGCGGCCGCATCCACATTGGCATGCTTCAGGCACCAGTCTGCGGCCTGGGAGGGAAAGGCGGGGTCATGCCGCCTGCGGGAGAAGCGTTCTTCCTGGGCGGCCGCGACCAGTTGCCCGTCCTGCAGCAGAGCCGCAGCACTGTCGTGGAAGAAACCGGATAAACCAAGAATCAGCATGGGCTCTGTCGACTTCCCGGAGGACGGATGCCTGTGTTCAGCCGCCTGGTGTGTTCTGCAGGGACAGGCGACCGGTGCTGTCTCCGAAACTGCTGAGCGGAATCTGCATCCGGTCGAGCAGGGATAGATAGAGGTTGCAGAGTGGTGTGTGTGGTGCATCTGCAGCGATGTGTCGTCCGGAGTCGATGGTGTATCCGCCGCGTCCCCCGAGCAGAATCGGCAGGTTGGACGGGTTGTGACTGTTGCCATCTGACATGCCGGAGCCCAGCATGATCATGCAGGAATCCAGCAGCGTGCCTGAGCCTTCGGGAAGGCTGCGAAGTCGCTGCAGCAGCTGGGCGAACTGGGCGACGTACCAGCGAGTGATGGCGTCGTACTGGGCGATTTTCTGAGGACTGTTTTCGTGGTGTGACAATTCGTGATGTTCGCCGCGGACGCCGTCCAGAAAGGCAAAGCTCTGGCTGGAGACGCCACCCGCCAGCATCAGCGACACCACTCGCGTGGCATCAGCGCGGAAAGCCAGCACGATCAGATCAAACATCAGGCGAATGTGTTCACGGAAATCGATCTGAGTACCGGGGGGCGGGAGTGTCAGATCGCGAATATCATGCTGCAGCGACTGACTGTGCAGGCGACTGGTGTCAGACGGTGTGAACTGCAGTCGCGCCTCGACGGCACGTACCGAATCAAGATACTCGTCCAGTTTGTGTCCATCATCCCGTCCCAGTCGCCGTCGCAGACGGCGGGCGTCGTCGAGCAGATAATCGAGGAGTGGCTTTGCGGCTGAGCGACCGGGGGCCGCGTCGGTTGTGAGACCGAAGAGCGTTTCATAGACGATCTTTGGCGAGATTTCCGGAGTGACCGGCTGCGATTCAGACTGCCAGGAAATCCAGGACGCGTAAGCATGAGTGAAGCCGACGCTGCGGTCGATGCCGGGCATGACCGGACTGACGCCCAGCACCAGGGACGGCACAGGAGTCTTCCCTTTGCAGGCGGTGGCCATCAGCTGGTCGACCGAGATGCCACCTGCACTGACGTCGCGGCCAATCGTTCGGCGAACCGGCATACCCGTGAGGAAATTGGCGGTTTTGGAATAGTGACCATCGCCGGATCGGCTGGCGGCTTTTTCGAGACCACTGAGCACGAGCACATCGCTGCGGACGGGTTCGAGCGGCTGCAGAATGGGAGACAGCGTGTAGCGATCACCCGTCTGCTGCGGGACAAAGTGATCGGCGTACATGCCGGTGGGAAAGTGCAGAAAAGCGGCCCTGAGCGGCGGTGAGTGCGGTGCGTCAGCGGCCCACAGCGAGCGCGGCTGCAGAGAACACAGCCACGGGAGTCCCCGCGTGCGCCCCGCAGAGCGCAGGCCGTGACGACGCTCCGGCACTCGACCGGGAATTGACATGCGGCAGCATTTCCGGGAGGGAAAGGAAGTCCATGAACCCTGCATTGAACCAGGGAATCGGGGGCGGGTCCAGCCTGATTCCCGGGGAATTCAGAAATCAGCGTGTCCTGTCGGACTGCATCGAATAACGGTGCTGAAACGCATAACTCAGAATGATCTCTTCCAGGAGTCCCTGAGCTGTTCCGCCGTCGTCCCGCAAACGTTCGAGGCAGCGGTCCACCACACAGTCATCAAGTGACGTCAGACTGCGTCCCAGAGCGTAACCCAGAAGTCGGCGGGTGAAATGCCGCCGAAACTCGTCTTCCCGTGCGAGCAACGCCCGCTTCAGTCCTGCGGGCCCGCTGACAATCGCACCGTCGGGGAGCACACCCTGAGCATCCACGGGGAGTCCTGCGTCCCGTGTTCGCCAGCGCCCAATTGCATCGAAATGCTCGAGGCTGAACCCCAGAGGATCCATCACGTCATGACAGGCGGCGCAGTCCGGATCGCGCCGATGGGCTTCCAGCCTTGCCCGCATGGTCGGAGGATGATCGCCAACGTCCGCGTTTTCCAGTGGCGGAATACCAGGAGGCGGTGGCTCCACGGGAGTTCCCAGGAGATTCTGCAGGAGCCATTTACCGCGGAGCACCGGACTGGTGCGATGGGCGTAGGACGTCGCTGTGAGAACCGCTCCCAGCGCGGCCGTTCCGCCCCGCTCAGACGCGCCCGCTGACACTCGACGCCACTCATCGCGAACAGGTTCCTCAAGCCCGTAGAAGCGGGCCAGGCGGGCGTTGACCCACACGGAGTCCGCTGCGAGCAGCTCAGACACTGGACGGTTTTCCTGAAACACCCCGGCGATCGTGCGAATCGCCTCCTCACGGAAGTCCGCAGCCACCTCGTCCGTGTACTCGGGAAACAACTGCCCGTCGGGACGACGCTCGGCCGCTTCATCCAGCCCCAGCCACTGCACACCAAACGCCTCGCCCAGAGCCCGACTGCGTGGATCACCGAGCATTCGCTGGAGCTGTCGACGAAGTTCGGCCGGTTGCAGCAATCGACCGGATTCCGCGGACTGCCTGAGCGGCACATCCGGGATCGAAGACCACAGCAGCAGCGAAAGTCGCGTGGCCAGCTCGTCAGCACTGAGGCGAACCACTTCCGCACCGTCTGCCGGCTCCGGTTCCACCACAAACAGAAAATGGGGGGACAGCAGAATCGCCTGGAGCGGCAATTCGAGTGCCTGCAGTGTTGTCGGGGCGGAACTGACGGACGTCGTATACAGCTGCAGCAGCGGAGCGATTTCGTCGGCGGCGGGTGTTCTGCGCCACGCCCTGGTCATCGTCGCCACCAGCAGCGGACGCACCTGCTCCGCCGTTGCAGACGGGGCTCCGGGAACCAGCAGACTTTTATTCAAGGCAACCAGCAAGGTCCGCAACTGAGGATCGGGTTGCTGAAGATCCTGCTGCAGAGCCTGGCGAATGGCCGTACTGACGGACGACATCCACGATGCCAGATGCCCTGGGGACGTGAAGAGCACATCACCCACATTGTCGAAGCCTTCACCGCCGGAAGCCTCTGCGGGGGGCAGCTCGTCTGATCGCAGCTGAACGCCCAGCAGATCATGAATCGCGTTGCGGTATTCAAGGCGCGTCAGCCGCCGCGTCCGCACGTAGCCCGGATAGTGCTGCTGATTCTGCTCTGTAGGAATCTGTTCGCAGAATGCGGACGGTGGCCTTGTGTTCCACCAGCGTTCCACAGTGCGGCGTTCGGACGGTGTGAGCGAGGGGTGTCCCTGTGGCGGCATCTGACGGGTCTGAATCTGCGAAACGACCTGGTCCCAGACAAATGCGGAATTGGCCGCGACCGGCGATCGTTCAAGGCGTACCACGGTGAAGGCATCGGACTGATCCGTCGTCGCGTGGCAGGCGGCACAGCGATTCTGCAGGAGTGGACGGATGAGGCTGTCGTAGTCCGCGACCCAGCGTTGAGCAGCGAACTGCTGGATCGCTGTCTGAATGCGGTCCGCGGCCTGCTGATCACTGGGATAGTCACCGCAGAGGGTCCACTGATCCGGGCGCCTGGCCGTCTGCTGCTGTCGCCAGCGGGGTCTGACACCAGGTTTCAGCCGCACGGCTTCGTGAAGTGCGGTCAGTCGCAGGGGGTCCGGGGCAGCAGGATTCGCTGCGAGTGCATCAAAGTCCATCTGAGCCGCCTGGTCCTGCTGACACTCCCGCCGGATTTCACCGCGTCGCAGCATTTGCAGAGCATTGAGAACTGCACTGTGTGTGGACTGCGTGAGGCGGCTGGTGTCCGAGAGGTTCACGTCGGCAGCGCGACCTGCTGCCAGGCAGTCTCCGGCCTGCAGAAGCGGGATGAGGGCCACGTTTTCCGTCGGCAGCCCGGGCCAGGTGAGCCTGGCAATTTCGTCTGCCTGCAGGCAGCGGTCAAACAGGGCCACTTCGTCAAACTCAACACAGCCGGCCAGACTGCCGTTGCCGGCGAGTCCCAGTCGGAAGCGGCTGTGCGGTTTTGGAGGAATGTATGCGCCCTGCCACGGAACGGCGGCGTAGAGGAGTCCGTTGACGTACAGCCGAATTTCGTGGCCATCCCACGTGCCGGCCACGGCAGTCCATAAACCAGCCGGGATCTGCACGCGGGAAGAAACCGCGACGGCCTCGGAGTCTCTGGGCTGTCCCAGAGAGAACAGCAGCGTGTTGCAGGGCCGCAGGAGCTGCAGACACCAGCCCACATGAACGCCGTCCCCCATGGACATCACGGAGCAGACGGTGCCATAGAAACTTTCTGCGGCATCTGCTTCGCCAAAGTGCCTGAACCATGCATGGAAGGAAAATGATCGATCCGTGGGCACTGACAGTCGTGAATGCAGAGCGCCGTGCCGAAGCCGGATGGCCTGCTTCCACGGCCAGCGACCTTCCGTCAGACTGAACGGAGTGCCGTTGCTGTTGCTGGCGGGATCCGGCCATTCCGAAGACAGTCGACCGACGGGCCCGGCCTGATTGGCGAAGGTCGCGGTGCTGGCGGAGGAGTCCTGGAAGGTGTAGA
This sequence comes from Planctomycetota bacterium, assembly GCA_046074585.1. Taxonomy (GTDB): domain Bacteria; phylum Planctomycetota; class Planctomycetia; order Planctomycetales; family Planctomycetaceae; genus SXXK01. The sequence continues at coordinate 13,795 of JBJTOM010000298.1, forward strand.
GACGGTTCAGCCCGGGCAGACCTGCCGTGATTCTCTGATGTCGCCTCCACTGCAGCCACTCTGGTCCTTCACCCGGGACATTGCGCGGACCTGACAAGAGCACTCCGGCGATCACCAGAGCGATCGCGGCCGGGAAGCTGCAGAAGAGGAGTCGCGTGTTGAGCACCGGGCAACCTGACTTGAGACGGGGGAACGAATCACAGCAGTGGCTGGGTGCCGTCCCCGAACTGATCCATGTGAATGCCGTGCCGCTGGAGCATGGAGAGGTACAGACTGCAAAGAGGTGAGGAGCCGGCGCGGCAGCTGATGTGGCGTCCGGAGGGCCATCCGGCATGACGGCCAGCCAGCAGAATGGGAAGATTGTCGGGGTCATGGCGGTTGCCGTCAGAGAGTCCGGAACCGAAGAGCACCTGAGTGCTGTCAAGCAGTGTACCGGCTCCCTCGGGCGTGTTCCGCAGCCGCTGGACGAATGCGGCAAACTGTTCCACATACCAGCGATTAATTTTCTGGTAGCTGCTGACTTTGCGGGGATCGTGCTGGTGATGAGAAACTTCGTGATGGGCCTCCGGGACTCCCAGGAACGCGAAGCTCTGCGCTGAAGAATCGTTGGCCAGCATCATTGAGGCGACGCGAGTGGAATCGGCGCGGAGTGCGAGTGTGAGCACATCGAACATGGTAGCCATTCGCGCGCGGAAGTCGACCGGATCGACGGGGGCAGCCTGGATGTCTGCCTGGAGTTGTACATTCGGAGGGGAACCGTTCGTGGCAGCTTTTTCCGCGAACCGGATCCGCGATTCCACGGCTTCGACAGCGGCGAGGTATTCATCGAGTTTGACACGATCGTCCCGGCCCAGAGCGGGTCGGAGACGGCGGGCATCTTCAAGCACCAGATTCAGCAGTCTGGCATTTGTCCTGCGTGCGGCGGGCGTGGCAGCCGCGGAACGGCCGAAGAGTCGATCAAAGACCACGCGAGGACTGTTCTGTGGCATCGCTGGCCGATCTGCGGTTTCCCACGAGATCAGTGATGTGTACAGCAGCGTAATGCCGGTAGGCCGGTCGACGCCCGTCCGCACAGGCTCGACACCCAGCACAAGATTGCGAACAGGCGTCTGATCACCGCTGCGGGCGGCGATGAGCTGGTCAACGGAAATGCCGCCGGCGCTGAGATTTTTTCCACTGGTCTTATGCACCGGCAAACCCGTCAGAAAGTTGGCCGTGGCCGTTTGATGACCACCACCGTCCTGACTGTGGCGTTTGTCAAGCCCCGTCAGCACCAGCACATCATCGCGGACGGGCTGGAGTGGCTGGAGGGTGGGGCTGAGGGTGTAGTTCGGGCCTTCGTCGACCGGGGTCCAGTCGGGTTCCCAGATGCCGTTGGGGAAGAACAGGAACACACTGCGGACCGGCGGTGCCGGTTCCCGGGCCGAAAGCCGGGCGGCCTGCAGGGATGGCAGAAACGGCAGCGGTAAAGCCGCGCCTGTGCCACGAAGGAAGCGTCTGCGGGAAGCATTCATCGGATGGCCTGACGGTTGCGGAACGGATAGCTCAGTATAATCTCCTCGATGACCGCGGACGAGCGATTTCCGGAGGCTTCGAGGCGTTCCAGACACCGATCCACCACGCACAGATCAAATCGCTCCAGTTCTCGTCCCAGTGCATATCCCAGCAGTCGCCGACAAAACAGTCTGAGGAACTCACGGTGTCGAGCCTTCAAGGCCTGTCGCAGACCTGCCAGCCCCTGAATTCGCTCCCCGGACGGCAGCAGTCCCGTGGCGTCCACCAGTCCGGTCCCATCGTGGCTGCGAAGACGCCCCGTCGGCCCGAACTGCTCCAGCGCAAATCCCAGCTGATCCATCGTCTGGTGACACGCGGCGCAGCCGGGGTCGCTGCGATGCTGCTCCAGACGTTCACGCAGTGTCAGCGGAGCGTCCGGATCCGTCTCTTCCGGGAGCACCGGGATATCCGGCGGGGCCGGTGGCACTGTCTCTCCAAGGATGGTTTCGAGGATCCAGCGACCGCGGAGCACAGGGCTGGTTCGGTGTGGGCGCGAGGTGGCCGTGAGCACCGCAGCCAGAGAAAGCACTCCGCCTCGCGATCCCCCCTGAATCTGCACCCGTTCCCAGTCCCGATCTTCGTCACCAGGCAACCCATAGAATGCAGCCAGCTGACCGTTGGCCATCACATAGTCCGCTTCCAGCAGTTCAGTCAGCGGACGATCTTCCCGCAGGACAAAGCCAGTAAACCGCGACGCCTCTTCAAGCAGCAGCGCCGCCAGCTCCGGCGTCCACTCCGGAAACTGTCCCCGATCCGGCTGCAGATTTTCCGGTCGGTCCAGCCCCAGCCACTGCAGCCCAAAGCTTTCACCCAGAGCGTTCGACCGTGGATCCATCAGCATTCGCCGGATCTGTTCACGAATCTCCTGCGGGCGATCAAGCCGGCCGTGGAGTGCTGCGTGCAGCAGTTCGTCGTCGGGAATCGAGGACCAGAGAAACAGCGACATCCGCGTCGCCAGCTGCTCGGGAAGCAGCGGGTAATCACCGTCGACGCCCCGTTCAGGCTCTGCCACCAGCAGAAAAGCCGGAGAAAGCAGAATGGCTTTTGCCGCTTCTCCCACGGCCGCTGCGAAACTGCCGTGCTCCTGGAACGCCGTGTCAACCAGCGGCAGCAGTCGATCGAGTTCGGCGAGCGTGGGTTGTCGCCTCCAGGCTCGGCGCATCCAGGGCTCAAGACAGCCCCGCGCCGCCTCATGAACCGTCACGGCAGACGTCGGCGCCTTCCGCAGCAGCCGCCGACTTTCGACAGACTCCATGGCAGTATCCGCTGCGATCGCCTGGTCCACCGCGTCGTGCACCGACTGCAGCCAGGACTCCAGCAGCGACGACGAAGTAAACAGCGTCGCCGAACTGGTGTCGAAGCCTTCACCGCCGGAACCTTCCGGTGGCGGCAACTGATCATCTGTGAGTACCACGCCAAGGAGATCGCGGACAGCGTTGCGGAGTTCACGTCGCGTGAGTCTGCGGGCGGCGGCGAATCCGATGCGCCAGCCAACCTCCTCAAAATACCGCGGTTCGTCCGCATCCTCCGGGATCTCTTCGCAGAGCCCTTTGCGCGGCCGGCTGTCCAGCCAGTGCAGCAGTCGCTGCCGATCGGCAGCAGCCAGGTGAATGCTGTGCTGTGGCGGCATCGCTTCCTCACGAACCACGGTCGCCACCCGCTGCCAGAACCGCGCTCCCGCGGATACAGCATCCTCGGCTGTACGGATCGATTTCAGATCCGGGCCGGCAGCCTGCGGCCCGCTGTGACAGGGGCAGCAGGCGGTCTGCAGAATGGGCTGCACCCGTCCGTTGAATCGATCTCTCCACGCATTCGCCTCCGCCATCGCCAGCTGCAGCTGAGCCGTTCTGTCGGAGTGGAGAAGTTTCATCTGCTGTGACTCACCAGCGGCCACAGCCGCCTGCTGTCCGGCGCGATCCTGCCTCGCGGTCATCGACGATGGAGGCTGCGTGCCATCCTTCAGCGACTGCAGCTCGGTGGTGGCAGCACCGCGAATCGAATCCGGTCGGGAAGTCGCACTGGCTGCCGTGAACCAGCGAACAGCGTCCGCGATCCGGCCCCGTTCCCGATCGCATTCCCCGAGTCGGAATTCGGCCAGTGCCCGCAGCGGCGAATCCGCCATGACTCCACTCAGGTTTCGCAGCTGGGCGGCTGCCAGCGACGGTTCACCAGCCACGAGGAGCCTGCCGGACTGCAGCAGCGCGGCGCCCTGTGGCGAAGATCCGGAAACTGTCGGCCAGGCAGTCTGAAGAATCTCGGCGTCAGACAGACACCGCGCGGACATCGCAAAATGTTCCACGTCGAAGCGGACACAGCCAAGTCCGTTGCCGACGTAGCCCAGTCTGAGTCTGGAGGTGCGAGGCACGGGAATCAGCGGACCTGCACATTGCCGACGGCCGGCCAGCAGTCCGTTGACATAAATTCGCACCTCACGACCGTCCCAGGTGCCAGCCAGATGGCTCCAGACTCCTGCCGGAATCCGGCTGATGGCTGTCACGGGAAGGGCAGGATCCGGTTTGGGCCGCCCCAGCTGAAATGAAAGCGTATTGGATGGAAACTGCAGGGAGAACAGAAACCCGTTCCAGATGCCGTCGCCCATGGCAGCGAGTGTTCCACTGTGTCGCGCATTTCCGCCGACAACGAAGCCCTGTCCGTGATGTCGTATGCGAAATTCCACAGTGAATTGCCGGTCGACAATCACCGGCATGGCCTGCATGGGAATGTCTTCAAGGCGCACCGCCCGCAAGGCGTCCTCCCGTCCGGCAACACGTCGCGGCACGCGTCCTTCCCCAGCTTCTGCCGCAGTGAGCTCTCCATGCCAGGCAGCCAGATTCCGGGACCGCAGGTGGGCATCATCACCTGTGAACAGATAGCAGCGTCTCAGCAGCGGATCCCGCAGCCGTCTGCTGTGTTCCTGCTGCCAGGCGGCTGACGCGAGCCGGGTTCCGGATGCCAGAAACCGGGGAAGCACAAGCGCAGCGCAGAAGATCAGCGGAACGGTAAGCCATGCAGTCTGGCGGAGTCGCGAGGTTGTGCATGCGGTGGCTGACATGATGCCTCCCGAAGCTGAGCGTGACTGACTTCAGCCGCGAAGCTTTTTCCAGTGCTCCGCCCAGCGTTTCCTGAATTCTTCCCGACTGGCCAGATGCAGACGAATCAACTCCTGTCGCCGTCCCTGCGGCAGCTCGCCGCTCCACGCATAAAACACCTGTGTCTGGATGACGCGTTCGAATTCCTGGCGTTGCCAGCGCTGAGCAGGGACGGGGGTTTGAGCGGCTGCAGGAGTGTCGGTTTCGAGGTTCAGCTGTTCGAAGGGCTTGCCTTCGTACAGCGCCTCCATCGGAGTGCCATCACTACCGAAGAGCGAAAAGCAGAGCTGTCCGCGTTCGAAGGTGCCCTTCTGCAGATCCACCACGACGCAGTGCCAGACGCCCCCCCGCGGATCCTCCACTTCATAAACCGTGCGGTCGGCAATCTTCCAGCCGTTGGCCACATAACAGGCACTCAGTTCGTGCCATGCCACCCATTGAGCCTGATCGGCGGAAACGAAGGCCGAGGCGGAGCCGAGAGAATAGTTCCAGGAGTGCACCCACCAGGACTCGCGATCCGCCACAAGTGCCGGGTCGGGGGCCGGTGTGAAGCGTTCTTTTTTCCAGCCGGCAAGTTCATCCGGCAGACTATCGGCGGTCAGCACCATGTCGCCGCGTTTGGGCCCGGGAATTGCGCTGGCCCGGCCGGACGGGAGCACATACTTGCCGGCGATCATGCACAGCATCAGCAGCACCAGGCTGATAAACAGACCCGGCTCACGCCTGCGGCGCGAACTGGACGTGGGTTGCATGACGGGTTCAGACATGATCGCGACCGGGGGAAGAGTGAATCAAAGCGAAGGTCCATTCAGGAGACAGCCGGTTTTTCCGCCACCAGCCGCACGTCGTGGTCAACCATCAGATGGATCAGTTCCTGAAAGGTCAGGGACTGTTGCCAGCCAAGCCGTGTGCGGGCTTTTGTGGCATTTCCGAGCAACCCGCAGGCATCAGCCGGCCGCATAAACCGCTGCTCCTCCCGCACATAGTTCTGCCAGTCCAGTCCGACGCGATCGAAGGCAATGCTGAGCAGTTGACGGATGGTGTGTTCCTGTCCCGTGGCCAGCACGTAATCGTCCGGGGCGGGCTGCTGGAGCATGAGCCACAT
>JBJTOM010000299.1:0-10661 GCA_046074585.1 Planctomycetota bacterium
GCGGCTATTTGTCCGATTTTGCGTTGCGGATGGCCTGGATCACAGTGTCAGTCTGGTCTTCAACAGGAGTGTTCTCGGGGGGCGTGAACCGGAACAGGGCATCATCGACGGGGCCGTTGAGTTTGAGGTTGCGGAGATCCAGTGTGAGCAGTGGGCGGGCCAGTTTATCAGCGGGATTGGGGCTGTGCTTGAGGTACTGGATTCGCCGCAGGAGCATGGTTTCCTGGTCGACGTAGACGCGGGAATATTCGGGGACCCAGGGTCGGGCATCGACGAAGGTGTTTTCGGGGAGCCCGAAGAGTTCCCGGCGGACGCGATCGCTCCAGCGGCCGGTGACTTCCAGCAGAGTTCGGTCGCCTGCTGTGACACGGCGGACAGGTGCGAAGACCATGGAGCTTTGCAGGCGGGAAATGAGGGATCGCAGTCCGCCAACGCCAAGATCCATGGCCACACTGCCGGATTCAAAACCGGACGCAGAGGCGGCGGCGGTTTGAATATCGCGCAGGTTTCGCCGGGTCACTCGCTGCGTATCGCCGTTTTTCCACGAGGTGAACACGACCGTGCCGTCGGATACCTGGAGGAGTTCGGAGTGGTTGTCTTCGGGCTTGAGCTCTGCCGGGGGGGCATCGAGTGCGGCGGCTTTCAGGTCATCGGCCTTTGCGGTGGCCATGGGATACATGCGGAACATCAATTGAACGCGGTTGCCGGAGGCTTCGGTGTAGCGGCCGGTGGCAAGGATCTTCATGCCGCCGATCATCGCGGTCTGCTGGAGGTCACATTCAAGGGAATCGAGACCTTCGAGGCGAGTGCGGGCCTGATTGAGGATTTCGTCGGCGGCCGGGACATCCGGGGGAGTCTGTGTGACCGGTGCGGCGGCCGGTTTTTCATCGGCAAAAACGGCCGGTGGCGACCCACCAAACCCGCCGGTGAACCCGACCAACAGGGCCAGAAGCAACAGGATGGGGGCTTTAGGTTGAGTTTGGGGGTGGTGATTCATGTTCGGATTTTAGTGGATTTGTCAAAGGAGACGGGTGCCGAAACCCGAAGAAGGAAGGGAAGGATTGTGCGGCTGTTTCCGCACTATACCGAATTGATCGCCGGCTGGGCACAGACAAATCCGCGAATTCAGATACGGACAGTTACCGGCACCTGTTGGAACGAAGTTGGGTATGCGACGCGTTACGAAGCATTCCAGGGAAGGGGTTTCAATGAAATACTACTTTCTGGCCCTCGGCGCCCTAGTGGTCGTCTGCATGGGCTGTGCCGGCATCGACGGAAGTGCGTCCGTCGTGAAGTCGACGGAACATGTCGCACCTCCGGCTGCCATGCTGCAGCATCCGGGGCCGATGGTCGACGGACCTGGGCCCGGTGTTCTGGGCGTTCTTGCTCAGGGTGGCGGACCGATGCCCGCGGCTCTGATGACGACCCAGGTCAAGTTTATCGGCCAGGACGGAATGTCCGTGGGCTGGCTCTCCGGGGGTGCTCTGGCCCGCAACCAGCGATTTGTTCCCGGCCGGGCTGATTTCCCGCAGGGTGCCATCTACCAGCTGGTCTTCTCCAGCATTCCCGGCGAAGGCTGGGAAGGGCAGAGTCTTTATCCGACGCTGGAAGTTCGCGGGGCGCACCCGAACACACTCTCTTACCTGCAGCACAACCCGGTGCCGCTGGAAGTCACCGAAGAAGACCTTGAGCACATTCGCAGTAATAATATGGTGACGAAAGTCATCTATCTGCCGCACCCCGAGTTTCAGGCTCGTGCAATCGCCGGCGTGGAAACCCTTGTCAGCACCACTCTTGACCCAGGCAACGATCCGATCCAGCTGGCCGAGCAGACCGGAACAATCATGCTGGTGCTGCGAGTCGGCAATCGGGAGATGAATTTCGATCAGCCTGCTGTCGTGCCCGGCCCGAACGGCAGCCTGCAGCCCGTGTCCTTCAGCGTGCTGGATGGTGACGAAGGTCAGTACTCGCCACCAACGCCAATCGGAATGCTGCCTGCCCACATGCAGGGTGTTCCCGGAGCGATGATGGCAGCTGGCAGTGGTGGCCCCGGAATGCCGGTGCCAGTCTCCGGCATGGGTCCGACGCCAGTCTGGGGCATGCCCATCACCGGCACGCCGATTGGTCTTCCCGGCCCGCCGCACCTGCCGCTCGGCGGTCCTGCAGGACTCAAGTCACACACCGTTCGCAATCTGAGCGACAATCGGATGCCTGAGCCGGTGGATCACATGCTGATCGATGTGGAGCATTCGCCGGGACACAGCGTTCCCGAACCGGTGCGACACATTCAGTACAAGGAAAAGCATCCTGTCTATCGTCCTGGCGATGTTTCGGTGCCAGCAGGCCGCTGATCGCCGACTGCCAGTCAATACCAGCGGGGCGATCGAAGCGACAGCTTCCATCGCCCCGATTTCATTCCAGGACTGCCGCGAATGCCTATCTCACGAATGTACCTGACTGCTCTGACAGGCGTGCTTTTGAGCGCCCTGCCGGCAGCAGCGCAGCTGCCCCCGGGACAGCCCGGCTGGAACCCGCTGAATCAGCACATGCCGCCCGGCTGGAATGCAGACCTGCTGATGAAGGCTGGAGTGATTGATCCGACGTGGCTCCAGCCAATTCGCGTGGAGCTGCCGTCGGAGGGAACGGTGCAGTTGTTTTCCGGGCATCCACAGCCCGTGCTTGCGGCCGAATCACCTGCGCAGTTCTCTGTGAGCGTCGGGCATTTCTATCGCCTGCGAGTGGCCGATCTGCCTGAACTGCCCGGGATCGAGCTGTATCCGTCCGTTGAGATTCTCGATCGACTGCATCCGCCGGCGGGTCTGGAACAGCGGTTCCCGATTCCACTGGTTCTGGATGCAGCCGACCTGCAGGCGGCCGCTGATGGTCTGCTGGTCACTCGAGTCATCTATCTGGAGCGTCCGCAGACGGCAGCCGGAGACGATCCGCTGCGTCGTCAGGAACCGCTCACGTATCCTTCCGGTGACAATCTGGTGGCCGCTGCTGCTCTGCACGGTCGTCCGATGGCGATTGTGCGAATTGGTGGCCGGACACCCTCGGCCGATTCCGCTCCGCCGATGTTCTTTGGCAGTGGCGGACGGACGGCACCCGCCGACGTCGCCGCTCCCGTCGGGGAAAGTGCTGCCGCCGTCAGAACTCGCACCCCATCTGCACGCATGGTTTCCGGGCGAGTCAGTCGATGAATCCCACGAGCTTCTCAGGATCATGGATTATGCCGACCTGTCATCGTCGCGATCTGCGCCTGTTTCTGACAGGTGTGACCGGACTGTGTTTGTCTGCCATTCCCGGCTGTGGTCTGAACAGTTTTGTGTGTTCGGAGCCGGACCACGTGTATTCGACGGCCTGCCCGCAGACGATTGACGCCGCAGAACGCCTGAAACCCGTCCCCGTGGAAGCACGCTATCCCGGTCAGGCCTCCGCTGCAGACTCCTTTCGCAATCCGCTGTCCGTCAGTCCACTGCTGCGAAATGTGTCCGGCAACGGCGGCTGGTTCGCAGACGGGACTGCGGTGGAAGAAGATGGGGCTGCCGATGGTGTCGTGCGTTTGAGCGACGTGCGGGGTGCGGCGGCATCGGCGGCGCCAGCGGCACCGGCTGCAGCAGCAGTGCCCGCTTCCAGCACGCGCCGCAGTCGACATTTCACGCCGGGCGAACCGCGGCTGCCAGAGTCACCGGACGGTCGCCCGCTGCAGCGAATGGAAACCACCGCGGCCTCGCCACTGGCGGATCTGTATCCGGACGAATATCTCTTCGATGGCGGAGACCGCAATCAGACTGCCGGCCTGCATTCCCCGCGCCAAAGCGGAATTGAAACGGAAGACACTCTGGCCGGCTGGGTGGACTCTTCCGGCAGTCGTCGCACACGGCCCTCGAATCGCGTGGCCATCTACGCGCCGCGTTTCGGTTCCGTCCGGTCCGCCTCCGGACTGCTCGCAGAAACTCAGGTGAACAAAGCATCCGGTGTTCGGGATGCCGCGGCCGTCAACAGTCTGCGTACAGGACAATCTCCGCAACAGAACATCTCTGATGTCGCTCTGCAGAGACTGGAATCCAAACGTCGGGCTGATGGTGTGGTGCATCGGGACCCGGCTGCGGAATCCATCGGCACCCGACGCCTGATGCAGACAGCGAAGACGGACAAGGGCCAGCAGTCGCGGAACACGATGGTGGCCAATACGTTCCGGCTTCGTCAGGCTGCGATCCTGGCCCAGCACCGCAGCAATGCAGTCGCCTGGACGCGTCACGATTTCCCCATCGTAACAGCCTCCACCGACTCCCTGTCGGAAGTCACAGCGGTTTTCAAGAACCAGCAGACCGTGGGACTGGAGGACCAGAATGTCGAAGGCACGCTGCACATCGTGAAGCTGGCTGACCGCGATGTGGCAGTGCAGGGCGACGTGCTGCGGTTCACCATTCGCGTCGAGAACACCGGTGATGTTCCGCTGCAGGATGTCCAGGTTGTGGATAACCTGACACCGCGTCTGGAATATGTTCCCGGATCGGTTGTGTTCGATGACGAGCATCCCGGGACACTGGAAGAGTCTCTGAACGGTGAAGGCAGTTCGCTGCTGACGTTCCGACTGAACGAACCGCTTGCGGGGCACAATGCAGGAACCATCACGTTCCAGGTTCGGGTTCGCTGATGCTGTGTTCCGGCTTCAGCAGTTGCCGTGACGCTGTCACAGTGGCGGCCTGAATGTCCACAATATCGGTGATATCGGCCGCATATCCTCCGGCCATCACAATCACCAGCGGACGATTCAGTTCCCTGCAGAGATCAAACACACACTGATCGCGCGCACGCAGCCCGGCTTTGGTCACGGCCAGTCCTCCCAGCCGATCTCCTTCCCATGGATCGGCTCCGGCAAGGAAATAGATCAGATCGGGCACCGGGCCGCTGCGAGCCCACTCGATGCCACGCCGCCAGCCGTCAAGCCACTCAATGTCGCCGGACCCGGGGGGCAGGGCGATGTCGAGGTCGCTGGCCATCTTCCGGGCCGGATAGGCTTTCGCTGCGTGCAGGGAAAACGTCCGCACACTGGGATCAGCAGCGAAGATTACTGCTGTGCCGTCGCCCTGATGCACGTCGCCATCGAGCACCAGTGCCGAACAAATCCGGTGCTCCTGCTGCATCGTACGGGCCGCCGTCGCCACATCATTGAACACACAGTAGCCGCCGCCACGATCAGGGAAGGCATGATGCGTGCCGCCAGCCAGATTCACCGACACGCCGTCCTGCAGAGCACTGCGGGAAGCAGCAATCGTGGCACCCGTCGAACGCCTGCAACGCTCCACCATCTGCAGAGTCCACGGGAAACCAATCCGTCGCAGCTCGTTTTCGGTGAGCTGCCCCGAGAGGACTCGCGCGACCCAGTCGGCCGTATGCACCAGCAGCAACTGTTCTTCGGAGGCCGACGGCGGAACGACAAATTCGTCAGGCCGAAACAGCCCGCTCTGCCGCAGCCGCTCGCGCAGCAGCCGATAACGCGCCATGGGAAACTGATGCCCTGACGGGAGCGGAAGGACAAACAGGTCGGTGTGATACAGCTGCATTCGGGGATGCTGGAGGAAGGGTTGCGGCTGGAAAGCAAGCAGTCTCGCGCAATCCAGAACATTCAGGGGAGATTTGTCAAGCGAAATGCACGACCGGTTCGTTCGATTTCGCCGACCTGGGAAGTTCCGTAGATTCTTCCTGTTCTGATCATTCCGTTTGGTTTGAGACTTTTCCAGAATATCGGACGCTGGAAAAAACATTGCGCCTCCTTCGCGTTTTCCTGAACTACGCTCATCACAAGGGCGGGATATCGCCCACATTTTCCCGCAATCGTTCTCTTCAATCCCACCGAGGTCCTCGTTCTATGAAACCACGTCTCCTGAAGCGGCTGACCGACCTTTTCCGCTCCCGTACATCCCGGAAGCAGCGCACCAGAGAACGCAGCAGCCAGATTCAATGGCTGGAAAATCGTCACCTGCTGACAGCCCCCACACTGGACGTGCTCTACGATCTGACCGTCACAGAAGACTCCGCTGAACGCAGCGTGGCCCTCACCGGAATTACTGCCGGTGCCAACGAGAATCAGCCCCTGCGTGTGACAGCCACCAGCAGTAATCCTGCGTTGATTGCCAACCCTGGCATCGATTACACCTCACCCGACTCCACCGGTACCCTGCGTTTCACGCCCACTGCCAATCGCTGGGGCAACTCAACGATTACTGTTCAGGTGGAAGATGGCGGACCGGATGCTGATCTCAGCACTGGTGGCGATAACCAGTTTTTCTCCCGCACCTTCCGTGTCGCAGTCACCGCCGTCAACGACCTGCCAACGCTGAACCCGCTTTCCGATCTCACGGTTTCCGAAGATTCTGCTCAGCGGGTTGTGGCCCTGTCCGGAATCAGCGCCGGCCCCTTTGAATCCCAGCCACTCCGTGTGACGGCCACCAGCAGTGACACCGCAATCATCCCCAACCCGCTGGTCACCTACACCAGTCCCCAGGCGACCGGCTCCATTCGCTTCACCCCGAACGCCAATCGCTTTGGAACCGTCACCATCGTCGTCAGCGTTGAAGACGGTGGCCTCGATTCAAATTTCAATACCCCCGGCGACAACGCGACCTTCAGCCGATCCTTCACCGTGACCATCACCGGCACAAATGATGCCCCGACCTTCGACGCCATCGCTGATCTGACGGTTTCCGAAGATCCCGGAGAACAGTCCGTCACCGTCACAGGTATCTCCGCAGGCCCCTTCGAGACTCAGACGCTGCTGCTCACCGCGACCAGCAGCAACACTGCGCTGATCCCCAACCCCACCATCGAATACACCTCGCCGGATACGTCAGGCGTCCTCAAGTTCACGCCGACCGCCAATCTGTTCGGTTCCACCGTGATCACCGTTGTCATTCGTGACCCGGGCCAGGACGACGACCCGTCAACGACGGTCGACAACCTGTCGTTCACACGCACCTTCACAGTCACCATCACATCCGTCAACGACGCGCCCACCCTCGACGTCATCGGCGACGTGACCATCAGCGAAGATGACAGTGAGCAGGTGGTGAACCTCGCGGGCATCACCGCGGGGCCGTTTGAATCACAGCTGCTGCGAATCACTGCTGCCAGCAGCAATACCGGGCTGATCCCCGATCCTGCCGTGACTTACACCTCCCCTGACTCCACGGGTTCACTCCGATTCACCCCCGTGGCCGACCAGAACGGCTCTGCGGTGATCACAGTGACCGTCGAAGATGCCGGCCCGGACAATGATTTCGATACGACAACCGACAACGCCTCCTTCCAGCGAACCTTCACCGTCAATGTGACTGCCGTCAATGATGCACCAACACTCAATCAACCAGCAGACGTTACCATCGACGAAGATGCCCCCGAACAGACGGTCAACCTCACCGGAATCAGCGCTGGTGGCGGCGAAAGCCAGACCCTCCGCGTCATGGTCTCCAGCAACAACACGGGCCTCATTCCAACGCCGTCTGTCACCTACTCCTCACCCAATGCGACAGGCTCGATTCGCTTCACCCCGGCAGCCAATCAGTTCGGCACTGCAAGCATTACTGTGATGGTTGAAGATCCGGGTGCCGACGGGGACTTCAATACGTCCACTGACAATCTCACCGCATCACAGACATTCCTTGTCACCGTCAACCCCGTCAATGATGCCCCGACACTCGATGCCCTCACCAATCTGCTGCTGACTCGCAATGCCGCCTCGCAGACCGTCAACCTTGCCGGAATCACCGCCGGTGGCGGCGAAGATCAGCCGCTCGAGGTCACAGCCACCAGCAGCAATACCGGACTCATCCCCAACCCCACCGTCTCCTACTCGTCCGCAGATGCCACAGGAAGCATCAGCCTGACGCCGGCAGCTGACGTGAGCGGCAGTGTGGTGATCACCGTCACCGTGACCGACGGCGGACTTGACGGAGATCTCCTGACCACTGAAGACAACGGCACAACAACGCAGACGTTCACTGTGTTTGTGAACGATCCGCCGACCATGACAGCGATCTCAGATTTTGCGATCGCTGAAGATGCCGCTGAAGTTACCGTGCCGCTCACTGGAATTTCCGGCGGCAACGGCGAGTCTTCTCAGAAAGTGCGAATCATCGCCACCAGCGGCAATACCACGCTGATTCCGACGGTGAACGTTGACTACACACTGTTCGACGCCACCGGTGCACTCCGCTTTACGCCCGCTGCTGATCTCAGCGGCGACAGCCTGATCACCGTCAGTGTTGAAGACGCCGGCATCGATGATGATTTCGACACGACGGAAGACAACCAAACCACCACAATCACCTTCACAGTCACGGTCAATCCTGTCAATGATGCCCCCACACTCGACCCCGTGGATGATCTGACAATTGACGAAGATGCCGGCGAACAAACGGTGGACCTGTCCGGCATCTCAGCCGGAGGCGGCGAAAATCAGACTCTTCGCATTTCTGCTTCCAGCGGCAATACGCTGCTGATCGCGACTGTGAGTGTCACCTACTCCTCACCGAACTCCACCGGTTCACTGACGTTCACACCCGTGGCAGACGCCAGCGGCAACAGTGTGATTACGGTGACCGTGGAAGATGCCGGCCCGGACGGTGACTTCAATACGACCGCCGACAACGCCTCCTTCCAGCGGACCTTCACCGTCAATGTGACTGCCGTCAATGACGCGCCCACCATCACTCCGGTATTCGACCGCACCATCCTCGAAGATGACCCGGTGCAGACCATCGACCTGGAGGGCATCACAGCCGGGGGTGGCGAAGTCCAGATTCTGCGAGTCACTGCCACCAGCGATACTCCAGGCCTGATCCCCGATCCCACCGTTGACTACACCAGCGCTAACGCCATCGGCACGCTGCGATATCAGCCTCTGGCAGACCAGTTCGGCACAGCAGTGATCACGGTCCTTGTGGAAGACGCGGGGCCCGATGGCGACTTTGATACCGCTGCCGATAACGCATCGTTCTCGATTGAATTCTCCATCTCGGTCGATCCCGTCAACGATGAGCCGACACTCGACTTCATCAATGACCTCACCATTGACGAAGACGCTGCAGAGCAGACCGTGAATCTCACGGGAATCTCCGCCGGTGGCGGTGAAAATCAGCCGCTGCGGATTTCTGTCTCCAGCACTAACACATCTCTGATCCCCGTTCCCTCAATCAGCTATACGTCTGCTGACTCCACGGGTTCCATCAGCTTCACCCCGGCACTCGATCAGTGGGGGGTCGCTGCTATTCTTGTGTTCGTCCAGGATGGAGGCCTCGATGGCATTCTTGATACCAGTGACGACCTCCTTTTCGGTCGCACCTTCCTTGTCACCGTCATCCCGGTCAACGACGCGCCCACCATCGACCAGCCGACTGACCCGACCGTTGACGAAGACGCCGCCGAACAGACTCTCACGCTGACCGGCATCACCCCCGGCGGGAGTGGCGGGAGTGGAGAAGCACAGCCGCTGAGTGTCAGCTTCAGTAACAGTAACCCTGGGCTCTTTTCGTCCTTCAGTCTGACCTACAACTCGCCGGAGACGGACGCAGTCGTTCTTTTCACACCCACGCCCGAGACCAGCGGGACGGCAACCATCACTGTCACCGTCACAGACGGCGGCTTCGACCTCGATCTCCTCACGACGGGCGACAACGCAACAACCGTCATCACATTTGTCATCACCGTGGCAGCCGTCAATGATGATCCCACGCTGGATCCGCTGTTCGAATTCTCTGTCAATGAAGACTCGGCCCAGCGGTCCCTTGATTTCTCTGGTGTCACCGCCGGCTCGAACGAAAGCCAGCCACTCAGAGTCATCGCCACCAGCAGTGATACTTCCATCGTCCCTGATCCGACCGTCGTTTACTCATCCCCCAGCACTGGCGGCAGCATTTTCTTCCAGCCTCTGCCCAATGCGCACGGTGTGGTGGAAATTACCGTCACAGTGATCGATGGTGGACTTGATGGCGATCTCGACACCCCCAATGACAACGGTTCCTTCAGTCAGACCTTCACGCTGACCGTCCGCCCGATTAATGATCCGCCCTCAATCGACCCCATCAGCGATGTGACAGTCACCGAAGACGCGCCAGAGCAGACAATCAGTCTCACCGGCATCACGTCCGGTCCACTCGAATTCCAGCCGCTGCGAGTCACAGCCACAAGCGGCAATACCAGCCTCGTTCCCAATCCGGCTGTGACTTACAGCACTCCCGACAGCGTTGGCATTCTGACGTTCCAGCCCGTTGCCAATCAGAGCGGAACAGCGGTCATTACAGTCACCGTCGAAGATGGTGGCGACGATGGCAAGCTGGCAACTGCCGGCGATAACGTGATTTTCAGTCTGACCTTCACAATCACCGTAACAGCCGTCAATGATGCCCCCACACTCGATCAGCCCGGTAACGTCACCATCGACGAGGACGCAGCCGAACAAACCGTGAACCTCACCGGAATCTCTGCCGGTGGCGGTGAAACTCAGCCGCTGAGCATTACAGCTACCAGCAGCAACTCCGCGATCATCCCCAACCCCACCGTGATCTACAGTTCGGCAGATCCCTCCGGATCTCTGAAGTTCACTCCAACTGCTGATCAGAGCGGTTCAGTGGTGATCACAGTCACGGTCACCGACGGTG
>JBJTOM010000300.1:0-9711 GCA_046074585.1 Planctomycetota bacterium
TCTTTGTGGCTGATTTCGAGGGGGATTGCCGTGAGGGCTCCACTTTGGATGCCGCAGGTTGTTCTGAGCTTTTTGCATCTGAACTGCTCACGGGCTTTGCGGCAACGAGCGGCTTTCCAGCGGGCGTTTCGGGTTTGCTGAGCTGCGTTTCGGGATTTGAGGAGACAGGTCGGACGGACTTGAGGGGAGCGGGTGCAACGACAGGCGTCGTATCAGAGGAATGGTCCTGCGAAGAGACAGTCTGCAACGGCTGTGGAAGCGTGGGGACCGCGTAGGAGTGCGTGAACTGTCCATGCTGATACTGTCCGTAGCAGGGTGCACCGTAACAGTTGGTCGGACAGATGCGGGCGTGGAACAGAGCCGGGTTTGGCACACCAGGCACGCGACCTGGCTGGCACTGCCAGGTTGGTACTTTGTGGTAGTAATATCCAAGTTGAGTGGTATCTGTGGGCTGGTAGACGCTGGGGTGCTGGGCGATGAAGCCTCCCCCCGGGGCACCATAAGGCGCCTGCGGAGCAGACAGTCCGTACCAGGCCCAATTGTAATTCACCGGCATATTGACTGGAGGGTTCCAGCAGGCGTCCGGGTACAGGCGAATTCGACAGAGGCAGCAGGCGGGATCCTCACACGACGCTCCGTTCTGGCACTGCTGACATTCCGCGCTCACCGCTGCATGCGAATGCTGCTGTGCCATTGCTGAGGGACTGCCGGCCAGTATCAGTGTGGCGGCCAGCCAGACAGAGGACGACATTTTCATTTTCGGGCACTCCGCTAGGGATCAAGGCAGACGATTACCGGGGCTCACCAGCTCTGATGCGGGAGGGCCTGAGGAGATGTGATCGGGTTCCACGTGCCGATCGTCGTGATGCGACTGGCGGGAATTCCGGAGCTGTAGTTGTATTGGTAGTTCACTGTCGGGGCGAGAGGGACGGTCATTGGCATGCCATAGCCCTGAGCGCTGTAGAGTCGGGTGTCGGCGGGGTTGGCATAACCTGGCTGGTCGGCATAGACCATGTGGTACTTACCAACCAGAGGCAAGCCCTGGCCACACGCTCCGGACGGCAGAGCCCAGCCGAACAGGCAGCTGAAGACTCGATCACCGTAATCTACAAATTCAGTACCATGCGCTCCGTTGCAGCGGCAGGGGTTGCACTGGCAGTTCGGACAGACTCCAGCTCCATGACCTCCGAACCAGTGACCTGGAGAGGACGGATTGTAGACAGAACCGTGATGACCGAATGCATCTGAGCCACTTCCGGGCTGTCCCTGCAATGCATTCAGTCCACCCGGGGCGGTTCCATTGTGAGCGTGAAGCGCTCCGGCAGCGGATCCATCGCCTGCGACCGCTCCATTCCCGCTTCCATGTCCCTGAGCAGCTCCGAAACCAGACCCCGTTCCGTTTCCGGCATGGCTGCCCAGTCCGGAGCCTGGGACTGCATGGGCGGAACCTGCACCGGAGGCGGCATGGTGTCCGCTCCCGACTGTGTGTGCAGATCCGGCAGCATGTGCTCTCGAGGAAGAGCCTTTGCCTGCGAAGAGTCGGCTGAGGAGCCCGGAGCTGCTTCTGGTGGCTGCGTTGCACCCTTCCTTGCCGCAGCATTCGGAGCCGCAGCTGCAGCCGTGTTCCCCGCAGCCGTCAGCACAGCAGCCCTTCTTCCCGCAGCCGCAGCCACCTTCGCCGCAGCCTTCTTCGCAGCAGCCTCCCTTGCCTTTGACGACTGGAGCACTGGCAGTGGGCGGCGCCGCCTCGGGTGCCGGTGCTGCAGCGGCCTCCTGACGAGCGACACGGAGCGCCGTCGTCGAAGCCACGCCAGTGGAGGGCCTCAGGTCTGAGGTGCGGGCAACGCCTTCGTCAGCCAGCACAGTCCCCATCGAACACAACAGCCAGGCTGCAGCCGCCGGCTGCAGCAGACATCGCACAGTTCTCATACTGCACCACCTGATCGAACGAAGACGACACAAGAGAAAGCCACACACGCCTGATTGAGTTCCGCTTCTGCGGCTGCTACCGCAGAGCCGGAGGTGTGAAGAAGCTGAAAGGACTGATGCTGGTGCGGTAACGCGCATTGACCTCGGTCCCCTTCAGCTTCCAGTGTTCCTGCGACCAGACACCAAACGGCGTCACCAGCCATTCGCCGTTCACCTGATAGTAATAAGGCGGATAAAGCGCCCGATACTCGTGTCCGTAGAGCATTTCGTGAGGCTGGAAAGCGGGATTCATGATCACAGTGCCACCCACCTGATGCGGGATGCCGGGGATGGGTGCAGGATAAAGGGCCGCACCAGTCTGAGGATACCCGGCCAGACCGCTCTGAGGCCCATAGACAACGGGTCCTGCCACCGGTCCGGGATCAGGTGAGGGGGCGGGAGCGGGGACGACTTCCTGACGCACAAGTCGGGCACGGGGCCCTGAACCTGCGACGGTTGCGACGGGTGGCCGACTGGACTTCTGATCCTGCTGGCCACCGGACGTGCGGCGAACGACGCTCTGCTTTTCTGCGTCCCGTACAACGGCTCTTTCGATCCCGTTCGCGGAAGCAACTTTGCCGCTGGACGTGGAATCCCCGCGTCCTTTCAGCCAGCCCACGATTCCGGTGGACGACTTGTGACTCACCGGGGAGTCATCTGCGTGAACTCCGCCGACACCAATCACGCCGAGCAACAGCGCGACAAGACTTTTTCGAAGCATTTCCAACCCCCTCCATGGATTGCTGTGCCAGTTGATGAGAGCAGAACGGCTTCCGGCCGACTCTCGGTCAACAGCCGAACTTCGACGTCTCACGATTGCAGCCTGTGGGCCGCGGCGCCGTGTTCAAAGTTCGCTCCTGCTTCAAACTTCGACCGACGGTGCTGTTTGTATTGAGTGATCCGGACATATGGGGGGCTGGTTGCTTCTGTTTACCGCGTGAACAGCCATTCAGAATTCGCGATCGGTAAAGTCCGGCCAGTCTTCCAGGACACCCTGAACATCCCATGTTTCCAGCTCAATTGAGCTGTTCTTCGAGGGTTTGTCGAAGTTGGCGGACGCGTTCGATATCGACGCCGTCGGGCTGGGTGCGGATGAACCAGTCAGCATCATCAATCGCCATTTGGATGCGAGCGGTGCGGGCCCGCATTTCAAGACGTTTGGCGCGGTATTCCACGTTCTCGGGGGAGACGGCAGTGAGTGTTTCGAGGAGGGCCAGCACGTGGTCATCATCGCGACGACTTTCGGCGATGCTGAGGAGGTTCATGAGCATGCGTTCAATGATCGCGGTGGTATTGGCGGGTTCACGAAAGCGGGGTTCGTCGGGAAAGCGGGCGGCGGCGAGGATACTGCGGATATCCTGCTCGCTCAATCGTTTGCCGCGTTCGAAGACATCGATGGTTTGGGGCGGTTCGTTGTCACCGGGTTCATAGCGGACGACGAAGTGACCTGGCAGTCCGATGCCGACCACATTGAGATTGAGTCGGCGAGCCATTTCGATGTAGAGGACGGAGAGAGAGATGGGGATGCCTTCGCGATCATCGATGACTTCATTGAGATAGCTGTTGGACGGTGATTCGTATTCCTGACGGCTTCCGCGGACTCCGAGTTCCTGAAACAGGAGTCGATCGAGTTCGGCGAGTCGGGTGGCGGGTGTTGCATCGGGTGGAAGCTTGCTGCGGACTTCGTCGGCCAGATGATCGAGCCGGGCGATGTAGACGGGAGGGTCAACATCGGGATTATCGATCCGGGCGATGAGGAGGGCACAGAGGAGCAGATCGGGTTTGCGGTTCTGGGCGGCGAGTTCGTCGGTGAGTTGATTGCGGACAGTGGTTTGATGGAGGTCGCGGGCGAGATTTTTGAGGCGTCGGGATTTTTGTTCCAGCCGCTGGGCCTCCTGAGCCATGAAATCGACAGCGGCGTCTCCGAGCGGCAGGATTTGCTGGAGTTCGGCATCGAGTACGGGGCGTTCGGGGCGGACGTTTTCTGCGAACGTTCGCAGTCGTTCGGCGTGTTCGGTGGCATTGACGGTTGGGAGCAGATCGGAGCCGGATTCGAATCGACGGAATTGGGCGACAGTGCCGCGGAAGGAGGCCAGTCCGGCCTTTGCGGGTGGCAGTGCGGTGTCTCTGCTGGAGACGACGAGTTGACCGTTGACAAAGCAGTCGAATCGATCCGGGAGTGAGCGGACTGTCAGGACATTCCAGTCCTGCGAGCGGTAGGCTGGGTGTGGGGCATTGTGAAGAATGGTCCATGAGTTGACATCGGGGCCGTCGAAGCGAGTGAGTCGCAGGTTGCCATTGCTGGGGTAGAATCCGTAATGTCTGTCGCCCCCATCTGCGTGGAAGACGAGTCCTGCTGCTCCCTGTTCATCATCAAGTCGCACTGCCACGTGCAGATCGAAGGGACGTTCGGGGAGGGGTTTCTGGTGGAGGCAGAGTGTGCGTCCACCGAAGGCGCGGCCTTCACCGGAGACCAGTATTCGGCCGGCTCGTTGTTTCCAGTTGCCGCCCATGAGTGGCTGCCAGATGCGTTCATCGAGGGCGCCGATGGTCGCCCAGCGTGCCATGGGAATCGGATTGGGATCTGTCTGAAGATCGCGGAGCAGTCGAACGGGAATGGCGAACCCGAGTTTGTCCTGGAGGGCTGATTTGCGGGTGACGATGCCAACAACACGTCCCTGTCGATCGAGTACTGGTCCGCCGCTGTTGCCGCGTTCGATGGACATTGCGAGTTGGAGCATTTCGACGCCGTCGATGTCCTGATACCCTGAAATCACACCACTCACAATGGCGTTGCGAAAACCTTCGGGGTGTCCGAGTGCGACGATTTCGCGGCCCTGGGGGGTGCGACCTTCGAGCGAGAGCGGGAGGGGAGGCAGGTTGAGTTGTTCGACGCGGAGGATGGCGAGGTCCATCTGGCTGGACGACGCGTGAACAGTGGCCACCGGGAGTGTGCGTCCATCGGCGAGTTCCACACGAATGTCCCGGCCATCGCCGATGACGTGCCATGCGGTGGCGATGAGTCCGTCGGGGGAGATGACGAACCCGGTACCGAGTCCGAGTTCGCCACCGGTGCGGTCCGTGGAGCGGATCACGACGAGTGATTTGGAGGCCTGGGCGGCGAGTGCTTCGGCGGAGAGGTTCGGCGGATCTGCGGAGGCCTGTTCTGCGGAGGCCTGGGCTTTGGCGGGGGAGGGCGGGGTGTTATCGGGATTTGGCCGTTCGTCGGCTGCGACGTACGCGGGGCAGAGTGAGGCCACCAGCAGGAGCAGCCTGAGGCTGAATGGATTGGGGAGGCGGGAGCCGGGAGTGCCGTTGCGACGGAGCGACATGCGGGGGGCTCAGCTGAGAAATTCTTTGGAAAGAGTCTGGAGCGTCTGCAGGTGACGACTGGGCTGTCCGCTGCGATTGAGGAGTGCTGGCGATGAAAAGTCACCAGGGTGCCAGCCGGAGACGTAGATGCCGGTGACGCGTTCCTTGGCGAGACACATGAGAAAGACGTGTCTGAGCCAGTTATCGCGGGATTCATCGGAGCTGGATTCGCTGGCGGCCTGAATCTCCGGGACGGAGATCATGACATTGATGGGAATCTGGAAGCAGGACCAGTGATCGATGAGCTGGGAGAGGCTGAGCGGGTCGCGGAGGAGGGTTCGCTGGGGGTGATTGGAGACACGGATATCCAGATTGATTTCGCCGATGCGGACTCCGGACCGTCGGACTGCGTCGAAGAACTGAATGGGGGAGAGTCTGTTTTGGGTCTGGCTCAGGTATTCTCCCCAGGGTTGTACGATGCGGAGGCTGACAAGGACGGTATCGTCGACGGCTTTGGCGGCGGCGAGGACAGCCTGGAGGAGATTGAAGCGTTGTTCTTCGGAAAGTGGAAAGGCGCCACCGCGGTTGGCACCGGTGGCAATTTCCCAATGTCGGACGCGGCCCATGTAGCGACCGATGACGGTTTCGACATAGTCAGCGGCAAAGCTTTGCAGGTTGACCGGATCGTTGGTCCAGTTCCGCATCCAGTCGGGAGTGCAGTCGAGGGTCATATCGAGGAGTGGGCCGCCGATCACGGAGAGCCGATGGCGAGCGGCCCATTCGATGAGTTGGTCGATGGGTTCCCAATTGTAGTTGCCGCTGGTTTGTTCGAGCAGGCTCCAGCGGGTGTCGAGTTGCACGGCGTTGAAGGTGCTGAGGTATGCAGATTCGTCGCTGGGGACCTGACCGAGCAGTGCGCCGAAGAAGACGGGGATGCGGGATGAGCGTTGGCGGCGGAATTCGATGCGTTGGGCGGTATAGTGAGCGCAGAGGAGATCTGCGGCCTGAGCAGACATTTCCATGGACCAGACGGCTGCGGCAGCGGAGGTTTCCGGGGTTTCCGTGCGGAGCGCGGCGGAGCGGAAGAGTCGATGGGCTTCGCGGATGAGTTCGTCGAGTCGGGCGGAGGACTGGAGACCGGCGCCATGCCAGGCATAGAACTGGTCTCGGAGTCGTGAAAGCTGCCCGCGAGCGAGTTCCAGTTCGAGTTCGTAGGGGCGTGACTGTTCTCGGAGGCTGGTGCTGTGGACGACGTGTCGCGTGTGATCGAAACGGGGCCAGAGCAATCGGAGTTGACCGCTTTCGGGGGTGGAGCGTTCGCAGCGGAGCAGTTTGTCCTGGAGGGATACGCGGGCGGGCGTCACGCGGCCGTCGAATGTGAGAAAATCGACAAGCGGCGAGGCGTGGTTGACGGACAGCAGGTCCGGCCTTTCCACAAGAAACTGAATAACCCCCATGCGCCTGTGATTCCTGTATCGATGCCCCTTCCGGCTTTGTGTCTGGACGGTTGAGGAGCAGATCAGTTGAGGTTTTCGAGGGTCCCTTTGCTGTCTCCCAGGGAGTCGAGGGGGGCCCCCATGCGATGTGCCATGGAGAGGAAGAGGTTATTGAGGGGAGTTTCTTTGGGGTATTTGATGTAGCGGCCGGATTGAATGGTCCCGCCAGCACCACCGGCGAGGAGGATGGGGAGATCGTCGTGGTTGTGGCGATTGCCGTCGGAAATGGCACTGCCGTAGAGAATCATGCTGTTATCGAGCAGGCTGCTGCCACCTTCGCTGATGGAATTGAGTTGGTTGAGGAATCCTGCGAACTGCTCGACCAGGTAGCGATCGATCCGCGAGATTTTCTCTTTCTTTTCGGCATCGTTCTGGTGGTGGGAAAGTTCGTGGTGTCCATCCCGAACATCGACATCCGGGTAAGTTCGATTGCTTCCGGCATCGGCCAGCATGAGAGTCGCGACGCGAGTGGAGTCGGTTTGAAAGGCAATTGCGAGGATATCGAACATCAGGCGGATATGTTCTTTGAGTTCAGCGGGGACGCCGTCAGGGAGTTTCAGTTCCGGGACTTCGCGGGGCCCCTGGTCCGCCCGGGTGACGCGTTGTTCGACGTCGCGGAGGCTTGTGAAGTATTCGT
Organism: Planctomycetota bacterium; assembly: GCA_046074585.1. GTDB lineage: Bacteria > Planctomycetota > Planctomycetia > Planctomycetales > Planctomycetaceae > SXXK01. Next base: position 7,414 of record JBJTOM010000300.1, read on the forward strand.
CGAGTTTTTGACGGTCGGAGCCACTGAGCGAGGGTTGCAGGCGTCGGACGTCACCGCCGACGAAGTCGAGGATGCTGCGACGATCGCGGAGGCGTCGTTCACGGTCGGCGGCCTGTTCCGGGCTGCCGAAGAGTCGTTCGAAGGCGGAGCGGGGGTTGGCTTCTTTTGAGCAGGGCGTGGTGGCGGTTTTCCAGGAGATATTGGAGGAGTAGGAGCAGCTGTAGCCGGAGTCGCAGCTGCCGGCATTTCGGCCACGGTCGATACCCAGTTCGATGGAGGGCAGTCGGGTTTGGCTGCCGATTTTTTCGGCGACGGCCTGGTCGATGGACTGGCCGACGCTGATATCGGCGCCTGAGGTTTTGCGGGGTTGGGCACCTGTGAGGTAGGCGCTGGCATTGCGGGCATGGTCACCGGGACCATCGCCATTGGCGCGGGCGTGATGCTGCGTGAGACCTTCGAGGACGAGCAGGTGTTTTTTCAGGCTTTCGAGTGGCTGCAGGGTTGGGGACAGTTGAAAGTCGGAGCCTTCCCCGGAGGGGCGCCAGTTATCCATGATGGCACCATTGGCGAAGAACAGGCAGGCCATGCGGACGGGGGCAGCAGTTGCCGGACCGGGGCCGGTTGCCAGCGCCCGTGCGGAGGACATGGATTCAAGCAGGGGCAGCGAGATGGCGGCGCCACAGCCTCTGAGGAGCAGTCGGCGTGGAAGAACGAGGCGGGCCATGTGGTGTCTCCGTCGAACAATGTTTGGGGAGAGTGGCGGGGAGTGGCAGGCACCTTTGAGGAATCCCACTGGACTGACCGGGGGGGCCGTCTGTGCGATCGAGTTGGCTATTGTTGCGGCAAATGCGTTGGGAAACAAGTCGGCTGTGCAGGAACTTCAGGGGTTTGAGACGACGGGGAGTGCTGGGGTGCGAGTCTGGCTGCGTTTGAGGAATGGATCGGACCGCACGATGCCCTCGACCAGCACAGAAAACCTGGGGCCCTGCTGTTTCGTGCGTTCGAGGATGGAATTGACGGCACATCTGTCATAGTACTGCAGGCCCCGACCGAGGGCATAGACCAGAAGTTTCTCTGTGAAGGCGCGGTGGAACTGGTCCTGGCGTCCGCGGAGGATGGAGATCAGTTCGAGGGGCCCCGAAAAATGCACGCCCCCTGGTAAGTCTCCGGATGCATCGACAGGCTGACCTGCATCCTGATCGCGCCAGCGACCGACGGCATCGAAGTTTTCGAGGCCCATGCCGAGGGGATCCATGGTTTGGTGGCAGGTGGCGCAGCCGGGATCTTCGCGATGGATTTCGAGGCGTTTGCGAAGGCTGAGTCCGGAGACGTCTTTTGCGGCTTCTTCGAGTGCCGGAACTCCGGGGGGGGCTGGTGGAGGGGATTGTCCGAGGATGTTTTCGAGGATCCACTTGCCACGTTTGACAGGGCTGGTACGGCCGGGGTTGGAGGTGAGAGTCAGAACGGCGGCATGGGTCAGAACACCGCTGCGATTGGTGCCGGCGAGTGACACGCGGACGAAGGCGTCTCCGGTCACACCGCTGATGCCATAGTGTCGAGCAAGCCGTTCGTTGACAAACGTGAAGTCGGCATTCAGGAATTCGTCGATGGGGCGATTTTCGGCGACGATGGTGTTGAAGAGTTCTTCAGATTCGCGGGCCATGGCGACCCGGAGCGGTTCGTCGAAGTCGGGGAAGACTTCGGGGTTGGGGCGTACATCAGTCAGATTGCGCAGGTTGAGCCACTGGGAGGCGAAGTTGCGGCCGAGCGCGGCGGCTTTGGGATCCTTAAGCATGCGTTCGATTTGTGCCGTGAGGACCTGTGGGTCGAGCAGGCGATTGTTTTCGGCGAGCTGGAGCAGATCTTCGTCGGGCATGGAGCTCCAGAGGAAATACGACAGCCTCGAAGCCACCTCGAACTGACTCAGATCGCGGACGGATTGACCGTCGGGGGGATCGGCTTCGACACGAAAGAGGAAGTCGGGGGTCACGAGAATGGCCTGGATGGCCAGATACAAGCCGTAGTCGTAGGACGCGTTCTGTTCGGTGGTTGTGCGTTCGACGAGCGTCGCGTAGCGAGCAACTTCGTCGTCGGTGACGCTGCGGCGGAACGCGCGGCGGAGGATGGGTTTGAGGACCTGAGCGGCAGCCTGGGCAGGCGTGGTGGACTGGGAGGGGCGAGCGGTGACGAGGCGACGATGGGTTTCGTGCCAGAATTCGCCACCACCTTCCGGTCCGACCACCTCGATCAATTTCACGAACAGGTTGCGGTCGCGGCGACGTTCGGGGCCTTCGGGGT
>JBJTOM010000301.1:0-12989 GCA_046074585.1 Planctomycetota bacterium
AGCTGGAAATGTTGGAAATTTGAACCTTCTGTCCTTCCTTTGCGTCTTTGCGCCTTTGCGAGAGACCAACAGTCCCTGCACAAGGGATCGCGGTGAGAACTGTCAACTGGCAAGCAGAACTGAAAACATCCCAATTCGCCCGAATTCACACCGTTTCGTCATCCCAGCCTCGCCCTCGGATGACGAAACGGCGCAAAGGACGCTCGGATTCGTGTTTTGGACTCCACACCCGACCATTGCCACGCGACAAGGCGTGCAGTGGATGTCAATCCCCCGGTGACGGTGCGTGCCAGCGCGGGCAAAGTCGCTGCGTGAGACCGACAGTTCTGGCCCAGCCCGACAGAGACTCAGCGGCTCATGACCGCCACCGATGGCCCAGTGGCAGTCACTTTCGCCGTCCGGGGCGGAGATAGTCGTCTTTCACTCCGCGAAAGAAGGGCATTCACGTCCTTTCGCAGAGCGAAAGGCGACAAAGTGACTGCCATTGACCGATGGCCCCTCAAAACGGCGCGCGCCGCTGAAAGAACAGCAGCATCTCTTCGCGGTTCTGCGGGTTGGGCACTGCTGACACAAGTTCCCAGCCCTGCTGCCCGACTTCGGCACGAATGCTGCCACCCAGAAACGCACCGTCCTTGTCCGTTTCCAGATAATAGGTCATGTACTGCATGCGTGGGGTGAGCAGGTAGTCGAAGAGCAGTCGTGAGAGGAGTTCGGCGGACCAGATGGTCAGGATCAACAGAAACAGTTGCTTGTAACTCACGACCGGGCATCCTTGTGAGCGGGGACAGCAGGCCAGCCTGCGACAGGTTGTGAATCAGCCTCCGCAGTCTGCCTCCCCCGCATTCTGGCGAATGGACGGGCGGTTGGTAAAGGCCGGGTGATGGTGATCGGATGACTGTCTGTTGACTCTGGACACCCCTCGCCTCAGAAACACGGTCGGTGGCGTGCGTCCGGGGCGGGCCGATGTCAATTGGCCGATGCAGCCCTGCAGAGCTTTGTCGCCCGCAGCGAGGACTGTTGGTCTCACGCAAAGACGCCAAGGTGCAAAGGAAGAACATGAGGTGCGGATTTCCAGAGTTCATCACTCCATCCTGTCGCCTTTGCGCCTTTCCGTGAGGTCAAAGCCGGGACAGAGAAACCGGAGAAGAATCTCGACTTTATGCATTCTCCTGCGGTCTTCTCTCAACTGTCTACGCTCTTCCCCTCCTGCCCTCGCCACTTCCAACTTCCAACTTCTCACCCCGGATGACGAAATGGTGTGAACACGAGCAAACTGGGAGATTTCAGTTCCGTCTGCCAGGTGACATACCGCAGCTGGATCGAGTCACAAAAAAACGCGGTATGGCATGCGGTCGATTTCAATCGGCCGGTAAGGCTTTGGTGCGTTCCTGATACGGTTCTGATGCGGTTCTGGCCGCTTGGGCAGGCACCGTTACCGGGGGATTGACATCCCCCGCACGCCTTGTCGTTGTGGGACTGATCAGAAGTACGAATTCAGGTGCCCTCAACACCGTCTCATCACCTCAGCCGCGCCTTCCCGCGTCGTGCGCCGTCTTTTCACGGGATTTCCGAAAACTTCAGGGCCATTACGCGATTGTTCGGAGGCATGTCGGCTGCAGGTGTTGCCGGAAATCAACAGCTGGCGCTGAGGAATTGCAGCGCATCGTGAGGGTCGTTGCGGGGAGCGCGTCAGGTCAGGCTCCTGATGTTTTTTTCCTGTCCTCGCACAGGATTGGAAGCTACGGTGAATGGGGAGTTTGCGGGGCTTTATTCCAGGATTGTCGGTCAAACAGAGAACGGCAGGACAGATGGGGATGAAAAAGAAGCATCAGGTCAATCTGCGGATGCTGGACGAGACAGCGCTGGTGGGTCTGGACGTCCTTGAGATCTGGGATGGAGCGGATTTGATTGTGCTGCGGGAGGCGTTGTCATCGCTCGTGCAGCTGGAGGGACGTCTTTCGGTGGGCGTGGACATGGCATCGGTGATGCACATTCCGAGCGGTTTTTTCGGGATGTTGTTTGAGTGGTATGAGTCGGGAGTGGAGGTGTTGCTGTATGCTCCGCGGGTGCATGTGCAGCAGATGCTCTGGTTTCGCATGTATTTCCGCGAGGACGCTCGGCGGAGCGGCGTTTACCGGCTGACGGATGCCGACGTGCGACATCACACGCCGTTAGAGCAGGAGGCGTATCATCGCAGGGAGTTTTCGGGAGTGCTGACGGGGGATAGCTTTGACCTGCTGCAGACGGACTCCGATGCTGACGCTGATGCTGATGCTGAATTCTGAAGGGGCGTTCTGCGGAGGGCGTGGCGGATTGCGGTAGAATTTTTGGGGAGGGCATTGGCTGGAAACTGGGGAACACTGGCTTGCAGTCCGTTGACGCAGGGCGATCCACTGCGAATAATCCGCAAAGATTTCCCGGTTTCGGCTGATCCGCTCAGAAAGCGCAAAGCTCAGTAAAGATCTCTGCAGACCCCTGTGGCGGATTCGTACTGCGGCTTCATTTTTCGGGGTGGGTTGCATTGATTTTTGGAATTCACGGGTATGCTGGGCTCCATCGCAGCAAACTCGTGAGGCACGGGCGTCACAGCCATGGTCCGGGATGGCTGGCATCTGCCAGCCTGCGTGTGTCTCAACAGGGAGGCACGGACACATCGTACATCACCAGAGCATCCGCTCTAACGCAGTGCAGACTTATCAGTTGGCCACTCGGTCGTTCTGAACTTCACAACTGCGATTCACTCACAAAAGGGGATTGGCGTGTATCGTCTGGATCCGGGATTGAAGGCGATCATCGAAGCGGGCAGGAAGCGAGGCTTTGTCACGGTACAGCAGGTTCACGCCTGGCTCCCGGACGTCGAAGGTGATCCGGCAATGGTCGACAGCCTGATCATCGCCCTGGATGAAAACAATCTGGACTTCATCGAAGACCCGGACATCCGACTCGACCCCGAACCTGTCGAAGAATCCGTCAAGCAGGCCCAGGCCGAAAAAGCGGCCCGCGCCCTTCTGGGCCCCGAGACCTCAGCGCTCTCGTCCCGCGACCCCATCCGCATGTATCTCAGCCAGATGGGCAACATCCCGCTGCTCAGCCGCGACCGCGAGATCTTCCTCGCCAAGCAGATTGAAGTCACTCGCAAACGCATGCGCCGGCACGTCCTCGAATCCGACTACGCCCTCGGCATTGCTGTGGATACCATTGAAAAAGTCCGTCGCGGTGAACTCCCTTTCGAACGCACACTCCGCACTTCCGAAACCGAAGAAGTCCGCAAAGAACAGATCGAAGGCCGCATGGAACTCAACCTGCGGACGCTCCGTCACCTCATGGATCGCAACAAGGAAGAATTCCATCGCTGGCGTTCCTTCCCTGAAGGCTCCCCCGAACGCACTGCCGCCGCCGAATCGCTCCGCACCCGCCGCCGCAAAATGTGCTCGCTCTGCGAAGAACTCAGCGTCCGCACTCATCGTCTGCAGCCCATCATGAAACGCATGCTGCAGATTGGTGAACGCATCGAACAGCTCCGCGACGAAATCGCCTGCCTCCGCGGCATGCGAACCGCCGACACAGAACGCCAGGCCCTCGAACGTGAACTCGAAGAATACGTCCAGCTCCTCCTCGAAACCCCCGACCAGTTCCTCCGTCGCTGCCGCGAAATCCGCAAACGCATGAACGGCTGGACTGACGCCAAACAGAAACTCTCCGGCGGCAACCTCCGCCTTGTGGTTTCCATCGCCAAAAAATATCGCAACCGCGGACTCAGCTTCCTCGACCTCATTCAGGAAGGCAACGCCGGACTCATGCGCGGTGTCGAAAAATACGAATATCGCCGCGGCTACAAATTCTCCACTTACGCCACCTGGTGGATCCGACAGGCCATCACTCGCGCCGTCGCTGACCACGCCCGCACCATTCGCATCCCCGTACACATGTTCCAAAGCATCTCCATGCTCAAGGCCAAAGCCGAAGAAATTCGCCAGGCCACCGGTCGCGAACCCAGCAACGAAGAACTTGCTGAAGCTGTCGGCATGAGCATCGAAGAAACCGAACGGATCATGAAGACATGGAAACACCCCATCAGCCTCGATACCCCCGTCGGTGAAAGCGAAGACAGCAGCTTCGGAGAATTCCTCGAAGACAGCCACGAAAGCAGCCCCGCAGAATCCGCCGCCAAACAAATGCTGCGGGACAAAATCGATCACGTCCTCAAAAGCCTCACCTACCGCGAACGCGAAATCATCAAACTTCGATACGGCCTCGGTGACGGCTACAGCTACACCCTCGAAGAAACCGGACGCATCTTCAAAGTCACCAGAGAACGCATTCGACAGATCGAAAGCAAAGCCCTCAAAAAACTCCAGCACCACACGCGCGCCATCCACCTCAAAGGCTTCGTCGATATGGCCGAAGATGAACCGCTCCCGACAATCGAAGTCGAACCCGAACTCGAAGAAACCGGTGCTCTCTGATCAGCCCCAACGGCTCCCCCGGCCCAGGCCGAACTGACTGAAGACACCCCGCCGCCACATCGCCTTCGCCGCCACAGCGCCGAAGGCGTTTTTATTTCCCATTCCGTCCCGATTCGTTATCCTTCCACCCCGTCACCGTCGCCCACCCCAAACCGCTCGCATCCCGCAGAGCACACGGCGGTTTCTTTTCGGAGCCACAGCATCCATGGCGGTCTATCTGGGAATTGATATCGGCACCAGCGGAACAAAGACGCTGGCCATGCACGAAGACGGCAGCATCCTCGGGTCGGCAACCGCCGAATATCCGCTCAGCAATCCCAAACCCGGCTGGTCCGAACAGGACCCCGAACACTGGTGGCAGGCCTCCGCCACCACCGTCAGAAAAGTTCTCAAAGCCGCACGTCTCAAACCCGCCGATATCGCCGGAATCGGACTCAGCGGACAAATGCATGGCAGCGTGTTCCTCGACAAATCCCACCGCGTCATCCGCCCTGCACTGCTCTGGAACGACCAGCGCACTGCCGCCGAATGTGCCGAAATTGAAACCCTCGCCGGTGGCCGCGAAGCACTCATCCAGCTCGTCGCCAACCCCGCACTCACCGGCTTCACCGCACCCAAAATCCTCTGGCTCCGCAATCGCGAAAAAAAACACTTCGACCGCACCGTCAAAGTGCTGCTCCCCAAAGACTACGTCCGCTTCCGCATGACGGGCGAATTCGCAACAGAAGTCAGCGATGCCTCCGGCACTCTGCTGCTCGATGTCGTCAACCGCTGCTGGTCCACAGCACTCCTCGAAAAACTCCAGCTCTCCCCGAATCTGCTCCCCACAGTCCACGAAAGCGAAGATATCACCGGCGTCCTCTCAGAATCCGCTGCCAGCGAAATGGGACTGCGGCCCGGCATCCCCGTGGTCGGAGGAGGTGGTGACCAGGCAGCCAGTGCGATCGGCAACGGCATCGTCGGCAGCGGCGTCGTCTCGGCCACCATGGGCACCAGCGGTGTTGTCTTCGCCCACAGTGACGAAGTGCAGGTGGATCCCGCAGGCAGGCTGCACACGTTCTGTCACGCGGTCCGCGGCAAATGGCATGTCATGGGCTGTGTCCTCTCCGCCGGCGGCAGTCTTCAGTGGTATCGCAACCAGCTTTGCCAGAGCGAAATCGCGGCCGCCAAAAAACAAAAAATCGACCCCTACGAACTCATCACCCAACAGGCCGCAGAAGCCCCCGTCGGCAGCGAAGGACTCTTCTTCCTCCCCTACCTCACCGGCGAACGTACACCCCACGCCGACCCCAGCGCCCGCGCCTGCTGGATCGGACTCTCACTGCGACACAACAAATCACACCTCGCCCGGTCCGTCATGGAAGGCGCCACCTACGCCATGAAGGACACACTCGAAATCATCCGCCAGATGAACATCCCCGTGCGCGAAATTCGACTCTCCGGTGGCGGTGCCCGCAGCCCCTTCTGGAGACAGCTCCAGGCAGACATCTACGGTCAGCCCGTCGTCACCATCAATGCCTCCGAAGGCCCTGCCTACGGAGTCGCTCTGCTGGCCGCCGCAGGCACAGGCGCCTACCGGTCGGTCGAAGAAGCCTGCAAAGCGACGATCTCCGTCGTCACACGCACCAGCAACAAAGCGGCGGCCACTCGAACCTACCAGGCGGCATTCCCTGTCTACCAGCAGCTCTATCGCTCCCTCAAAGCCGACTTTGCCGCTATTCAGTCCCTGATCCGCTGATCAAAGCTCCCGAATTCCCCAATTTTCCTCCCCGCCCCGCCGTCAGCCAGCCGAAGTTTGGATTTCACTCCGGAACCGGCTACGCTTCCACCTCGTCCCATACTCTCTGCCCGCTTCCCCCGACCGAAAACCTGCATGCCCGAACCCAGGAACGACCCGGCCGACCTGTCTGCCATTCCTGTGCGCGTCCTGATTGTCGATGACGACGAAGGCCACGCACAGGCCGTCGCGGATTCACTTGCACGCATCAACTGCGACTGCCGCGTCGCCGGCAGCGGAGAACGCGGCGCACAGCTGATCCACGCCGAGACCTGGGATGTCATCGTCACCGATCTGCGGATGGGCGAAATCGATGGCCTGGAAATCCTGCGCCAGGCCAAGGAAGAACTCCCCGACGCCGAAGTCATCGTACTCACCGGCCACGGGTCCATCCATTCCGCCGTCACGGCCATGCAGCACGGCGCTTACACTTACCTCACCAAACCACTCGATATCGGCGAACTGCGTTCGGCCGTCGAAAAAGCATCCGCCCGACTGCGCCTCATTCGACGCAACGCAGAACTCCGACGGTCACTGGACGAACGCTTCGGCTTTGAAGGCGTCATCGGCACCAGCCCGCAGATGCACTCCATTGTCGAAATCCTCAAAAACGTCGCTCCCACCGATATCACCGTGCTGATCCAGGGAGAAAACGGCACCGGCAAAGAACTCGTCGCCCGCGCCCTGCACCAGAACAGCCCCCGCAAAAGCAAACCCTTCGTCCCCCTGAACATCTCAGCGCTCCCCGACAGTATCCTCGAAAGCGAACTCTTCGGACACGAAGCCGGCGCCTTCACCGGAGCCATCGGACGACGCATCGGCAAATTCGAACACGCCAACGGAGGCACCCTCTTTCTTGATGAAGTCGGCGAAATGCCCATGGACACCCAGGTGAAACTCCTTCGCGTCCTCGAAGATCGCAAAATCACTCGCCTGGGCGCCAACGACGAAATGCCCATCAACGTCCGACTCGTCGCAGCCACCAATGCCGACCTCCAGAAAAATGTGGCCGACGGCAAGTTTCGCGAAGACCTCTACTATCGACTTAACGTCGTCTCCATCTACCTCCCGCCTCTGCGGGAACGCCAGGGCGACATCCCGCTGCTGATGGAGCACTTCCTTCGGGAAATCTCCCGCCGCATGGGCCGCGAAGTCCAGGGCTTCTCACGCACCGCCCGCAAAGCACTCCTCGCCTACCACTGGCCCGGCAACATCCGCCAACTCCGCAACGTCATCGAACGCATGCTCGTGCTGGATTCCGACGGTGTCCTCGACGTGGATGGGCTCCCACCCGAAATCGCCATCCTCGTCCGCGATCAACCCCCCGAATCCACCGTCGAAGCTCCCTCCGGCGCCGATGCTCTCGTCGGCAAACCCATCGCGGATGTGGAACGCCACTACATCTACCGCGCCCTCGAACTGACCGGTGGCAATCGCGAAGAAGCCGCCGAAATGCTGGGCATCGGCGAACGCACGCTCTACCGCAAAATCAAGGAATACGAACAAAAGCGCTGATCGCGCCGGGAACCCTCTTTATGCTGCATGCAGTCATTATGGCCGGCGGAAGCGGCACACGATTCTGGCCCCAAAGCCGCAGACAACTCCCCAAACAACTCCTGCGGCTCGCCGGCGACCGCACCATGATCCAGCAAACCCTCGATCGCTGCCGCTCCTGGGCCGAACCCGCCAACTCCTGGATCGTTACCAACGCCCTCCAGGCCGCCGCTACCCACCAGCAACTCCCGGAACTCCCCGGCGAAAATCTGCTCGTCGAACCCGCTGCCCGAAACACCGCTCCCTGCGTCGGACTCGCCGCCCTCGAAATCCTCGATCGAGACCCCGACGGCATCATGTTCGTCATGCCGGCCGATCACGTCATCCAGCCTCTCGATGCCTTCCACGCCGCCGTTCATCGCGCCGTTGATCTCGTACAGAATCAACCCGAAAACCTCGTACTCTTCGGAGTCACTCCAGCCTTTCCTTCCACCGGATATGGTTACATCGAACGCGGCGAACGGATCGGCCAGCAGACTCCCAGCCTCTACCACGTCCAGTCCTTTCGCGAAAAACCACATCTCAGCCTCGCCGAACAATACATCCGCGAAGGCCGCTACTTCTGGAATTGCGGCATCTTCTGCTGGAAAGCCGCCACCATCATCCGGCTGCTCGAACACTTCGAACCCGAACTCCATGCCGGACTCCTGCGCATCCGCGATGGCTGGCGAAACGGCCAGCGACAGCAAGCCATGGCCGCCGAATTCCCACGGCTGAAAAGCATCTCCATCGACTACGCTATCCTCGAACGCGCCTCCGGTGTCGTCGTCCTCGAAGCCCCCTTCCTCTGGGACGACGTCGGCAGCTGGCTCTCTCTCCCCAGACTCAACGGCGTCGATGCCGCCGGCAACACCATCGATGGACTTCACTGCGGAGTCGATACCCAGGGCTGCATCGTCCGTACCACAAGCGATCATCTCGTCGCTACACTCGGACTTCGCAACCTGATCATCGTCCACACTCCCGATGCCACTCTCGTCGCCGATGCCTCACAGTCCGAACGCATCAAACAACTCCTGGAACAGCTGGAACAACAGCAGCTCCACGCCACGCTCTGATTCCCCCGCCAGGCCGGACTCACAATCCGCCACCTCAGAATCGGCCATCAGAATCCGCCGTCTGACAGCGGAGCCCCGTCGTTTCTGGCAATCAGGCTGCGAAACAACGCGACGTCAATTTTTTTGGACACCATGCGCACGCTCCCGTCCGCAAGCAAAAACGGCACGTGATACGCATGCCTGCCGCCAAACGTTCCCACCTCCAGCGACAGTGCCTGACGCCGCGCCCGCCCGGCCTCGCTGTCGTCCTGACCTGCCAACTGTTCAAAATCCGCCCCCGGACCGGATGACGACGGCAGCTCAAACACGCCACCATTCCGCAGCGAACTGCGATCTCCGAACACCCAGCCATGCCCCGGCCGCCCCCCCGTCAACTCGCCCGCCAGCAGCGTTGTCGAACGGCCGTCCGGGATGTCCTCCAGTGACTCTGAACTGTTCACGGAAAACAGCCCGTCACCCGTCTCAGAAATCGGCTGCTCAGTGCTGTGATGACACCCGGCATAATCGCTCTGCGACCGCCCTGCACCACCCCCACCCCATCCAGGCGACGAAGGACACACCAGCACTTGCAGCCGCGGATAGAACACCTTTCGTGGTGCGTCCTCGAAAACGCCCCCCACGGCACTCAGATCGCCGCCCCCCATGAAGAGCGAGTCCATCTCTGACGGCAAAACATCAGACCCCGGTGACTGAGGAAATGAAGCAAACGGATCGTCCGCATTCACCTGCAGCCATTCATTTTCATGCCCCAGCTGGGGCAGGATCTGAGCGATCCAGCCGATCCCGCCAGGCGGCTCAAGCCAGGTTACCGGCTGAGTCGCACTGACACTCCCCGGAGGCAGCATCCTGTAGGTCTGCTGATAATTCATCAGCGCAACGCCAATCTGCGTCAGGTTGTTCTGGCACTGCACTCGCCGCGCAGCCTCCCGAGCCTGCTGCACAGCCGGCAGCAGCAGAGCGATCAGCAGCAGAATGATCAGCAGCACGGCCAGCAGATCAAGGATCGTAAAGCCACGGGCAGATCGACGTTTGCAGGCCATCAGAACTCTCCGATCACCTGACGATCCTCACGACTGCCCAGCAGCGAAAGAATCTTCAGATTGATGTTCTCACTGATGAATCGCACCGATCCGTCAGCCAGCAGGAACTGAGCTCCACCGACATGCCGGGAACTGAAGCCGCTGGTCGACAGGTCATCAGGAGCCTGCGGCACGGCGGTCAGCCCGGCCACCAGACGGTCCCAGCCCCGATTGATCGCAACTCCGGTATTCCGCAGCGTCGACCGCGTCCCGGACAGCCAGCCTTCCTCAAAAGTGCCCTCAACAATGATCTTCTCGCCCACCAGCAGCGTATTGGAAGCCCCGTCACGAATCTGGCGATAGGCAATGCTGCTGTTCAGAAACAGCAGGCCATCGTTGTTCATCGCGATCGGCACGTCAGAACCGCTGAAGCAACCCGCGTAGCTGGACACTCCCAGCGGCCCCCCCAATCCACCCGAAATCATACCGCGCCCATCGGATCCGCATGCGAGGGAAGGCAGGATCACAGACCGCACAGTTCCGTTGGCCGAATCGTAGGCCGAGACGTCGAAGCGAATCGTCTGAAACAGCGTGGTCTGCTCCATCATGGGCAGCACCTGAGCGATCCAGCTGAAGTGATAGCCTTCCACCACATTCCGCACCGGACCGGTCGAATTCACGCTCCCCGGCGGCAGCATCTGAAAGGCCAGATCGTAATTGTGCAGCGCCAGTCCCAGCTGCAGCAGGTTGTTCTTGCAGCCCGTCCGCCGCGCGGCCTCCCGAGCCTGCTGCACGGCCGGCAGCAGCAGCGCCACCAGTATCGCAATAATTGCAATCACCACCAGCAGCTCAATCAGCGTGAAGCCACGTTGCCGACACCCGCGCCGACGCTCCAAAGATTCGCATAAATTCAGGTTCATCACTCAAGTCCTCCGGTTCGAGTCGTACTGCATATCAGCTGATCTTCCACACGAGCCCGCGCTGTCGCGGTCATTACCCCGTTCAACACCTGCACATCCACATGGATCTCCGTGCCCGCACCCGCCACACCCGCCGGGACCGTCCATTCCGCTCCGCTCCAGCCCGCCTCCGCTTTCCGTCGCTCCAGCGCCATCCGCAACGCGGCATCAGCCACCGCGTCCGTCTGCACTCGCAGCAACTCCACCCGCTCCTGACGGCGATCCGCCAGCGCCCTCCGCACCTGCTCAGCACACAGCAGCGAAATCACCAGCAGCACCACCAGAGCCATCACCAGCACAACACCACGACGGTTCTGACAACGGCAGCCACCAGCACCCGCTCTCTGCTGACAAACCCTCATCGCACGCCTCCCCCGCCACCACGCAGACGAATCTCAATCAGCCGACCAGTCCCCCGCTCCTGCTGCCCCTCAGACGCCACCGCCGAAGACGCCGCAACCGCTCCCGCGGCCAGCCCGCCACTCCCGGACTCCCGGGACTTCACCAGCGGGTCCCCCGCCCGAATACGCACCACCACCACCCCCGCCTCAGCCACAAACTCCACTGCATAACCAGCCGGGAATGTATAGTTTTCACGGGCAATTGGACTTGACAAATCGCCCTCAAGTCGTTCCACAACACCACGATCCGTGCGCCATGTCGCCGTTCCCCGCTGAGCTGAGAGGTCTGCAAATGCAATTTCAGACGCGGACGCAGCCGTAATGCCCCCACAGTCCCGCTCGTCCGCCCGCAACTGCTGCTCCAGTCGTGTCAGCGTTCGCAGGAGCAGCATCGACTGCCGTTCGCCCCGGTCAGACCGCAGCGCCGTGTGCAGACACAATCCTCCAATCGTCAGCAGCACACTGGTGATGAACAGCTTAATCAGCATGATCGGAAACAACCCGCCACGCCTCTGCCGCGCACACACACCCTCCAGACCCCGCAATCGTCGCTTCATGGCGCACCTCCTGAAAGGCGTCCACTGCCCGGCCAGAAGACAAGGCTCACCGGAGCTGTCCGGCCACGATCGACCGCCGGTCGTGAAATGCTCAACCGCACCCCATCCCCCCCTGGCCACTGCTCTGACCCCGACTCCACCGAACGGCTCAGGTCCGCATCCGGATAGCGAGCCCGAAACCACGGCGAAAGCTGCGATGTGCTGCCCTCGTTGCCGGTGTTGGCGTCAGCTGTCACAGCACCCCTTGTCGCTTCTGCGGCACTGCGCAGGTTGTTCAGCTCGATCCGCGCCAGCACCTCAAACTGTCGCTCCTCGCGGACCCGGGCGGCAGCCTTGAGTCCTGGCAGGAGCAGTGCCATCGCCATGCCCAGCACCAGGGCTGCCACCAGCAGTTCGATGTTGAGCACTCCGCGGCGGGCCGCCGGAGCTGTCGGTTGTGTTGTCATCGGGAAGATCCGCAGCATTCAGGGATTCCGGTTACGAAAGGTCATTCACAAGCTTGATCAGCGGCATGAAGAAGGCCAGCACAAACCAGAGTACGAAAAAACTGACGGTCGCCTGCAGCCCGCAGGCCGTCAGAAACTGCCGCCGCTGCGTCCGCCGGACGCGACGACCGTCCAGCAGGTCAGCCAGCTGCCGCATCGCCCAGTCAGGATGACCGGCCGTCAGAGCCGACTCAAGAAACGCCGCATCCCTGCGCGACAGCAGCCGCGTGCGGCGGAACGCCGCCGGGACCGATTCACCCTGCTCCAGCAGTTCACGCAGTTCCAGCATCCGCTCGCTGGCACGCCCGGCCGGCAGCTGCTGTACGGCCGCCTGCATGCACGGAAGAAAGGGCTCACCGGCAGCAATTGAGGTGCTGAACATTCGCAGCAGACCGGGAACCCAATAGCGGGGCCAGGCATGGGCGTACAGCGGACACCCATGACGCAGACGATGGCGAGCGTCTCGCCAGGCATACCACAGCCCCCAGCAGCTCAGTCCGCTGGCGGGAAGCACAAGGAAATGCCAGATGCTGCTGAAAAATTCGGCCAGCCCGAAAAACGAAGCCGTCAGACCAGGCAGCTCAACGCCAAAGCCCGAAAAAATCGCAGCCATCTTCGGCACGATATACTTCAACAGGAATGCTGTCACCGTCACCAGCATGGTCCCTGTCGCATAGGTCGTCAGCATCATGGCCGTCGCCTGCCCGCGTCCC
>JBJTOM010000302.1:0-12414 GCA_046074585.1 Planctomycetota bacterium
CTTTATCGAATATGCCAAGGCTTCTGCAGACGACATTCTGATTCGTCTGCGAATTGTCAATCTCGGTCCGGCACTCTCACAACTGCACGTGCTCCCGACACTCTGGTTCCGCAATACCTGGACCTGGGGCTGCACCCACGAAGGCTGCTGGCCCAAACCGCGGCTGTATCTTGAAGACGGCCGGCAGGTGATTGCGGAACACATGACGCTGGGGCGTTATGAATTCATGGCTGATGCCGGACCGGACGGACGGCAGCCGCAGTGGCTCTTCACAGAAAACGAATCGCACCCCAGATACCTGGCAGACGGTGAACTGGCAGGACGCTGGTTCAAGGATGGATTTCATGAGTATCTGATCGGCAGGCGGATGGATGCCGTGAATCCGCAGCAGTACGGCACCAAGGCTGCGGCGGTGTATCGACTGTCTCTGCGGTCCGGTGAATCTGCAGTGCTGCGACTGCGTCTGCGGGCGACGGATCACACGACTTCGGAGGCCCCCTTCGGTGCAGCGTTCACAGAGATCCTTGAACAGCGAATTGCAGAAGCAGACGCATTCTACGCCCGCAAAATCCCTGCAACGCTCCCACCGGAGGTGAAACCCATTCTCCGCCAGTCCTACGCCGGGCTGCTGTGGACCAGACAGTTTTATCACTATGTTGTGGAGGACTGGCTCGACGGAGACCCCAATCTGCCGCCTGTGGCGCCGTCGCGCCGTCGCATTCGGAATGCCGACTGGCCGCACCTCTTCAACCGCGACATCATCTCGATGCCCGACAAATGGGAGTATCCGTGGTACGCGGCCTGGGATCTGGCCTTCCACATGCTCCCGATGGCCGACGTGGACAGTCGCTTCGCCCGCGATCAGCTGCTCCTGTTTCTCCGCGAATGGTACATGCATCCCAATGGGCAGATTCCGGCATACGAATGGAACTTCAGCGACGTGAATCCACCGGTGCATGCGTGGGCCTGCTGGCGCGTGTACAAGAACACGGGAGTGCCGGGGCGGCGCGATCGCCTGTTTCTCGCCCGCAGCTTCCAGAAGCTGCTGCTCAATTTCACCTGGTGGGTAAACCGTAAGGATCTGCTGGGCAAGCACATCTTCAGCGGTGGATTTCTGGGGCTGGACAACATCGGTGTTTTCGATCGTTCGCGGCCGCTCCCGACCGGGGGGCATCTGCATCAGGCCGACGCGACCGCATGGATGGCCTTCTACTGCGCTCGAATGCTCACCATGGCACTCGAACTGGCCAGTGAGAACCCCGCCTATGCGGATATGGCATCGAAATTCTTCGAGCATTACATCGAGATCGCCGATGCCATGAATTCGCTCAGCGAAATCGGCCTGTGGGACGAGCGCGATGGCTTCTATTACGATCACCTCTACAATGACGGCCAGCACATTCCACTGCGGGTTCGGTCGATGGTCGGCATTATTCCGCTGTTCACGTCGATCATTCTGAGCGACGTCGTGCTGAATAAGCTCCCAGGCTTCCGCCGCAGGATGGAGTGGTTTCTGGAACATCGGGCGGACCGCGTGAAGAACATGACTTTCATGCAGGTCTCACGTGACGCGGATGACACGCGTCCCGCCCGCGCTATCCGACTGCTTGCCATCCCCACGCGGGACCGCATGGAACGCATGCTCAAATACATCCTCGACGAAAACGAATTTCTCTCCCCCTGGGGCATTCGGTCCCTGTCACGCGTGCATCTGCAGCATCCGTTTGTGTTTCACGTGAACGGTCAGGAGCACCGTGTGGGATACGTCCCGGGAGATTCCGATTCAGCGATGTTCGGCGGCAACAGCAACTGGCGCGGCCCGGTGTGGTTCCCGCTGAACTACCTGCTGATCGAGGCGCTGGAGCGGTACGATGAATTCTACGGTGAAGACTTCAGGGTGGAGTGTCCGACAGGCTCCGGCCAGCTGATGACGCTCGGCCAGGTCGCCGAAGAACTCATGCGCAGGCAACTCAGGATCTTTCTTCCAGGAACGGACGGGCATCGACCGTGTCATGGCGGCGATTCGCGGTATCGGGACGACCCGGCGTGGAATGAGCTGCTGTTATTTCACGAGTACTTCCATGGTGAGTCGGGCCGGGGCCTGGGAGCCAGTCATCAAACCGGCTGGACAGCCCTCATCTGCAAACTCGTGCAGAAACTGCACCGGCGTGAAACGGGGATTTTGTAGTGTTGAGTGATGAGTCGACCGAGCAGATGCCGTTTGTCTGTCCAGGCCAGCTCCTGCCTGTCACTCCCGCAGTCCATCGGGCCCGACTGAGTGCTGGCTGGTGTGTGTGTGATGATTGTGAATGGCGGATGCACACGGAAGGCCTGTCTGAGCGTTCCGTGGCGCAGGTCGAAATCATCCGGGAGCAACGTCAGGCGGGCATCGAACGCACCGAATTCGGGGTCCGCGGAATGTGGCTCAACGCCCTGACTCCAGCCGCAGCCGCGCTGCTTGCACAGGTGTTCAGTCTGACTCTGGCGGAACGCTGGCAGGAGCGTCAGTCGAAGCCATCGGCAGACCGCCGAGCCATCAGCGGCCAAACCGCCGACACCATTCTCGTGCCGGCCAGATTCGCACCGCTCCCGGAACTGCTCATGGCATTCGACGGCCGCAGTTATTCTGCCACCGTGTTTGCGGGAGTTGTGGCGGCCGTGAGGGAGCTTGGCGTGGCAGTTCTCGATGCCGGCAGAAGCACACCGGCCATGCTGCAGGAAGTGCTGCGGTGTCATGCGCGGCTGGCTGGCGCTCTGTTTGTCACTGGATCAGGCGCCCCGGCAGGCTGGAGCGGACTGGATGCCACCGACCTGGCTGGAGACGGGGTGCAGGTGGTGTGGCGGGATTTTGGAGTGGCACTGCGGTCCCTCCCACGGCAGTCGGGGGATTCTCAGGGGCCCCAGGGGGCGCTGCGTCTGAGTCTCGCGCTGCCCGAAGACCCGCGCGGCGGTCGTACCATCCGGCGACTTTCACGCACCATCGGCCACTATTCACCACTGGACTTTGAACAGACATATCGAGACTGGCTGAAAGGCTGGCACAACGGTGGTTCCTCGCAGCGACTCCTTGTGGGCACCGATGATGGTCTGGTCAGGCAGCGCGTGCAGTGGCTGGCGGAGCATGGCGGCTGGTCGCTGGCTGCGTGTTCAGTCGCAGAGGCTCGGCGCTCGGAGTCCGGTGCCACCCTCGAAGTTCCTGAAGATGACCGGTGGTTTGTCCTTCGACGAAGGGGCGGGAAGCCGGTCGCCGCGGAGGATCTGGCACAGCGCCTGAATTCGGCTGCTGCCACGGGTTCGCTCATGACACACCTGACGGCCCACGCCGACGCCGTCACCGGAAGGCTCTGGTTCAGCGATGCCGCACGCCCCGGGAATGCAGGCATGACAGAACGGGTCGAGGACGCGCTGGCGGTTGCCGCGGTTCTGCTTCGGACCAGCGGACTACTCAGCGAACTGCAGTCCGGCAATTTGCCTGGGAACCGGAGTTCCCCGCCTCGACAAGCCTGCTAGAATACCGCCTGCCCCCCCTGCATCCTGCCCGCGTCGGCACCCTGAAATTCTCCCGGAATTACTGGCCATGCGAAGACCTTCCCTTCCGAATGCTCCTGCGGGCAGAATTCGGCTCTGGCTCTGGTTCCTGCTCTGGCAGGTCTGCCTGCCCGCCTGTGCGGATCCCCCGGACGTCGCCTGGCCGGACGTGCGGGTCAGCAAAGTGGCGACCAGTTTTGAACTGCTCCCGCCCGAACCCGGCTCCGGATCGACCCAGGCTTCCACTGGACTGCGGCTGAAATTTACGCTCGAGCTTATCAATCGGACTGCACAGGCTGTCTCGCTGAAGCCAGAGAACTTCAGACTGAAATCTGAGGCTGAGACGCAGATTCGTGACCAGCATCGCCCGGCCAGTCTGCCGCTGGAACCAGGTGCCACCGGCAACCTGCAGCTCGACTGGACACTCGTCCCGTTTCCTCGCAGCGAAGAACAACTGCAGCTGCTTTGGGGAATCGCGTCCGATCCAATCGCTTCGCCTGCTGTTCCCGGCCAGGATCCCAGCGGCGCACGGCCCGCCGCTCCTGCCCAAAACGCTCCGCCCGGAAAATTTCAGCCGGCAGGTTCTCTGGCGCTCAACCCGGTACTGCAGCGACTGCAGGGGCTGAGCGTCGAGCGGGTGGGACCGCAGGGGGCACTGGCCATCATCACCAGCCTCCGGGAACTCGACCCCCTCTCACTCTGGTTCCTCGAAAGCACCCTGCAACAGCTCAGTGCAGCCGGAGTCGAACGCGTGCTGTTTGCCGGGCGCGAATCGGCGCGATTGGTCGTTTCGGGAGAAGTGAATCACTGGATCTCGCTGCTCCAGCCACTTCCCCCTGGAATGTTCCAGCGGCAAACGCTTCCATTCCGCAACCCCCCGGCCAGCTTCCGCTTCGCGGCGCTCGCCACCGCCGAAATCCAGGCGGACGGCAGTCCGTTTCGGCAGCGGGCAACGGTTCGAATTCACCCGACACAGGAGGACGCCATCGCAGAAGCACTCGCCGCCGTCTACCGCATCGTACCGATTGATCAGGCGTTGCGGGACCTCGAGAGCCCGAACGGTGGCATCCGTCGCGCGGCGCTCGAAGGAGCCGTGGATCGACTCACCGAACAGCAGGCAGGCAGCATTCTCCGCCGGGCCACGACTGGAACCCCGGCACAGCAGCGTGACTACGCCCGACTGCTCAACCAGCTGCCCGGCTCAGAGGCCGTCGAAACCCTCCGGGAACTCTCGCTCTCCGACGACACCGAGCTGGCCGCCACGGCCCTCACCGGGATCGCCACCAGCCACGATGAAACCGCCCTGAAAGTGATGTCGGCTGTCTGGGACGTCGGTGAGTCCCGTCCGGCCCTGCAGACCCAGGCTGTCACCGCCATGGTCGCCTCCGACGACCGCCGCTGGACTCCCCTGATCGCCGCATGGGTTGTCAAGGCCGTCTCCCTGACAACTCAGGGACAAACCGCCGGATTTACTCGCGACAACCTCGAAGCAGCCGTGCGCTGTCTGCTTCAGCAGCGACACGAAGCCACCTGCCAGTTTCTGCAGGCCAGCCTTGCAAACGTCGTACTCACCGACTTCCAGGACACGCTCATCCGCCAATTGATCCAGAAGCGGATCCCGGAAGATCTGGCGGCCGTGCATCCCGTGGTGACCACTCGGCTCCAGGCCGGCTCGATTTCCCCGGAAGTGCTGGAAGCCGCCGCCAGCATTCGTTCACCGGAATGGGGGCCTCTGCTGCTGGAATGTTTCCGCGGTTCGCTGAATAATCGGCGGAGTGGCAATCTGGTGCGGCTCCCGGTGGTGCTGGCCTGCGCCGGCCCCCTGGAAATCGAAGCTCTCATTCAGGCCTGGGAACAACTGGAAACAGACAACCAGTGCGAACTGCTCACACACCTCGCACAGCACGATCACCCACAGTGGCAGCGTCTGGCTGCAGGCAGTCTGGCCAGTCTTCCGAAGCTCGCCCGGTCCGGGAAAGCGTTTCAGATTTCCCGCGCCGTGATCCCCCTGCTTGTGGAGGACTCTTCAGATGAATCCCTGCAGATTCTGATGTCCACGGCGCGCTCACTCGTTGCGGATGTCCGGAAAGACTCGAAAGACACTGCCGAAATCCAGAACCTCGTCCAGCAGGCGCTCGCACCGCTCGCTGTCCTCTCGCATCCCGAATGTCGACGACTGCTCAATCAGATGACCCGCAGCGAAGCACCGTGGCTGCGAACCATGGCCGGACAACTCCGCGACAGTGCTCGCGGCAGGTCGCCCGCGTGGTCGCTGGTTGTGCAGAGTTTTCAGCAGCGAAAGGCCGGAGACGAAAAGGCATCCCTCGAGCTGCTGGATCTCGCCGTAAACGCCGATCCCTTCCTTCCGGATGCCTGGGTCCGACGTGCCTCCGCAAGGATGCATCTGACGCGATTTGACGAATCCATGATCGACCTCCGCCGCGCCCTCGAACTGACTCCCGAACACGAAGAAGTCCAAAGTCTCGTCGCCCTGGTCCTGGTCCGCCAGGGCAAGGTCGATGAAGGTCTCGCCGCCGCCGAAGAACTCATTCGACAGACTCCCAACGATCTTTATTCTCTGTACAATGGAGCCTGCACGTACGCTCGAGCGGCCGAGCGGGCGGACACTCCAGCCGACCGTCGCTCCAAACTCCTCACCCGCGCCATCGAACTGCTCAAACGCAACAACGACGCCGGACACGACGAACATGAACACATGAGCACCGACCCGGACCTCAATATCCTGCACAACCACCCCGCCTGGCCGGAACTCATCGAACAGGCACGGCAAAACGCACTCACCCCCCCCGGTGCAGACAACTAAGCTGCTCTCTTTTGCTCCGCACATACTGGAACGTTATGACCGAGGCCATTCTGGAACTGCGCCATCACGACGAAGCGCGGGCGCTTTTCGGGGCACACGACGAACACCTGAGAATGCTCTGTGACCAGACCGGCGCCCGAATCGTGCTCCGCGGAAGCCACGTCCGAATTCTCGGCGATGACGACCAGGTGCGTCGTTGCGAAGAAGTCCTCAAACGCTGGCAGAAACTCGTGCGCAACAATCAGCAGCTCACTCCCGCCGACCTGGGTCTCAGCACCGACGAAAGTCACCCCGAAAAGCTCAAAGTTGAGCCCCAGGAAGTGCTCACCACACCACCAGCCTCCGCGTTTTCTCCCGGAGCATGGTCGGTCCGTGGCGTGCCCGAGCACCGCACAGGGCGGGATCGAGTTGGACAGATCCGCCCGAAAACGGATGGTCAGAAAATCTATATGGATGCCATCCGGCGACACGAACTGGTGCTCTGCGATGGTCCCGCCGGGTCCGGAAAAACCTATCTCGCCGTCGCTCTCGCCCTCGAAGCGCTCCGCGCCGAGTACGTCCGCAAAATTGTGCTGGTCCGCCCCGCCGTCGAAGCCGGCGAAAAACTTGGATTCCTCCCGGGAGACATGTTCGCCAAGGTCAACCCCTTCATCCGCCCCCTCCTCGATGCCATCCACGACATGGTCGACTTCGATCAGGTGCGACGCTATCTGTCCAATGACGTCATCGAAATTCTTCCGCTGGCCTTCATGCGCGGCCGAACACTCAACGACACCTTCATGATTCTCGATGAAGGACAAAACACCACCATCACTCAAATGAAGATGTTTCTGACTCGCATGGGCCAGAATTCCCGAATCGTAGTCACGGGTGATTCCACTCAGACAGACCTCGAAAAAGGCGTCTCATCCGGATTTCGGGATGCAATTCGACGGCTTTCCGCCATCTCCGGAGTTGCAGTGGTGCAGCTCACCGGCCAGGATATTGTCCGACACAGGTTGGTACGGGAGATTGTTTCGGCGTACGAAACGGAACAGTCGCGGTCCTGAACGGGCAGCGACATCCACAGACTCCTGCATCCACCAGCGCGACGGACGCTCATCCGTCGGCAACCAGTCCGATGTCCTTCTTTGGAACACGGCGTCCGCGGCAAACCCGCATCTACCGGCCTTCGCCTACCCTGCGTGATCGACTGCTCGCCGGATTCCGCGACTATCGCATCCTGACGCTGTCTGCGATCGGAGTTGTGGCTGTCTTCGGCCTGCTGGCTGCCGGAATCATTGGCAATCCTGGACTTCCCTGGCGGTCAGGTCAGGTCGCGTCCTCCGGGATTCAGGCGCGGGTGCCATTCAGTGTGGAGAACGAGGAAGAAACGCGGCGTGCTCTGAATGAAGCCATCCGCCGCGCCCCGGTGGTGCTCAGACAGGACACCAGCGTCATCGATCGCCTGCCCTCACTCCTTCGCAGCCAGCTCAACGAAATCGCCAATACCGAATCCGTCACCGCAGTCGCTCCCGAAACCGTGCGTGCCTTCGGCATTGACCCGACTGCGGGCGATGCCGCCGCAACCGCCTACAGCGTGCTCCGCAATCTGCTGCGGGACCCCGACGACACCCAGGGAAACCGCATTGATGAGCTCATCAAGGGCTTCAATCTCCTCACCGCGGATGCCCGCATCCCCGGATTGCTGGATCTCTCCGAAGTCAGTGGCATTCTCAAAACCGCAGACGCCGGCGAAAGCCCGGATCTCGCCCGCCCGATCGAGGTTCAGGATGAATTCGGCCAGGTGATTAAGCCCGGTCTGCTGTCGGAAGTGCTCCTCCAGGAACAGCTCCGGGAAACCGGACGCATCGGCAAGAACTGGGCCGCCGCAGGGCGTCTCGCACTGCTCAAGCCACAGATCGAAGCGTGGCTCCAGGCATCCGTTCGCGGACAGCTCCGACGCGACGAATCACTCACCGAAGATCGCCTCGAAGCTGCACGGCGCAATGCCCCCCGCAAAATGGACTTCTACACCCTCGGCGAGACTCTGATCCCCGTCGGCACACGACTCAATGACGCCCACCGCAGTCTGCTGCAGCTCGAACATGCCGCATTTGAAGACAGCCTCAACGGCCGTCAGCGCGGACTCAGACTGCTCGCACGCGCCCTCCTGATCACTCTTATCGTCGTCCTGTTTGGCGTGTTTCTCCGCCGCGTGTCACTTCCAATGCTTCGTGACACCCCGCGGCTGGTGATGTTGCTTGCCATGTGCTGCACAACTGTCTTCCTCGCCTGCGTATTCAGCCGAGACCCGCTCCGTGCGGAAATCATTCCTCTCCTCGCAGCCGTGATGATCTGCGCCATCGTCTACGGTCAGACCATTGCCTGCGTGACGGCATTCGGGCTTGCACTGATCATTTCCATGTTCACTCTTGCTGAACTCGCTCACTGCTTCACGCTGATTTCCATCTGCGTTGCAGGAGTGCTCCCATTGCGACGCATCAAGTCGCGGCTGGTCATTATCCGAGCCGGGTTTCTAGTGGCGGCTGTCGCGTTTGCCACCGTCTGGTCCCTGGGACTGCTGCAGCAATCCGCCGATGCAGACGCATGGAAAAACCCCGGACTCATCGTGCCCGCACTCAAGTTCGCCGGCTGGGCACTCGTCTGTTCCTATTTCGTGGCCGGCAGTCTGCCATTTATCGAACAGGCCTTCGGGATCGTCACCGACATCAGCCTGCTCGAACTGACCGGCGTCTCACACCCGCTCCTCCAGGAACTCGCCCGGCGCGCCCCCGGTACCTACAATCATTCCATCATGGTCGCATCCATGGCCGAAGCCGCCGCCGAATCCATCGGCGCCAACGGACTTCTCGCCCGCGTCGGCGCATATTTCCATGATATCGGTAAGATGATGAAGCCCGAGTACTTCATCGAGAATATGACCGACCCGAGTCAAAGCCCCCATCAGTCGCTCGCGCCTGCCATGAGCACCCTGATCATCATCGGACACGTCAAGGATGGACTCGAACTGGCCGAAGAAAATAACCTCCCCGAACCCCTGCACCCCTTCATCACTCAGCACCACGGCACCACGCTCGTCGAATTCTTCTACCGCGAAGCGGCCCGCAAGGCAGACGTCGACCATCGCACAGATGCCAGCGAATCCAGCTTCCGCTACCCAGGCCCCAAACCTCAATCCCGCGAAACGGCGGTGCTCATGCTGGCCGATGCCGTCGAAAGCGCCAGCCGAACTCTCAAGGACCCCACACCCAAACGCATTCAGTCACTCGTCCACGAAATCACCATGAAACGGCTGCTGGACGGACAGTTCGACGAATGCAACCTGCAGATGTGCGAAATCCGCCGCATCGAAGATTCACTTGTAAAGTCCCTCCTGGCAGCCCACCATGGACGCGTGCGCTACCCCGGACAAAAAACCGCCTGAGACTTCACCACCCAACGCTACAGATTCAGAACCCTGTCCGATTCACGCTCGATACTCTTCAAGTACCCCAGCAGCCGCTGGTGCAGGCCCCGTGCAAATTCTTCAGCCTGCAGCACCGCCTGCATCCGGTCCAGCAACTCCTGATCACTCACTTCCGCAGCGTCAAATACCTTGCTCGCCTGACGCAGCTCTGTCAGTTTGGGCAACAACGATTGCCGCAGGTGCTCACTGAGCTCCCGGACCAGATGCTCAGCCCGATGAAATCGCTCCACCAAAGCCATGTTCTCAGGGTTCTCGTCCATCAGCCTGATCCCTTCGTGCACATGAAACAGCGGACGCAGACGCAAAGCTATGGAAGTACCCAGGATTCTGCGTCACGCCATTTGAATTGTCAACCTGCATTACCCCCCCTGAGACACTCGCGAAAAAGCTGCGGAAGCTGCGAGGAATACGGGGTCTTCAAAGAATTCACCTGCACGGGCTCCGCTGGCCAGCCATGTCCACCAATTCTCTGACCGGCATGGGTGGACTTTCGCCTGCAAAACGCGAAAATGGCATGATCCCATTACCCTTTTCCCAGGAGCCGAACGGTGGACATGCGTGCCGGCTGCTCTTCCCGATTCCCCGTTCCCCCCCTCGCCTTCCGGGCTGCGGTCGCCACCGCGATGCTCATGGCATTCGTCCGGCTGCCGTTCGTCCACGCTCAACAGCAAGCGTCTCCTGCCGCCTCGCTCCTCATCCGCTCCACAGTGCTCGAACAAATCCTCAAGGATTCCCGCAGCGAGCAGCAGCCTGTTGCCAAAAACCTGCTGCAATCCGATGTCATCGGCTGCCAGACAACACTCACCGAATCCCGCCTGCACATTGTTCCCAACAGTCAGCCGCTGCAGTTTCATGTACAGACCTCGGGAACTGTCAGCAGTCAGACAACCGGTGTGAATCCGCAGGCTGTTGTGCAAAGCCAGGGAAACCACCGCTTCCAGGTGATCAAACCGTTCTGGTTCGATGGCCGCAGATTTCTCACACGCCCCAGCCACGGCACCATCGAAGCCTCGCAGAGCCCCCAGCGCGTGTTCAGTGCTGCAGGAGCCCGAATGCCGATCCTTGCACCGCTTACTGACCAGATCGCATGGAATCGCGTCCGCCGCATGCAGCCTCAGATTAATCAGGCCGTCGCCATGGATCTTTCCAGCGATGTCTTTCCGCAGGTGGACCGTCGCGTCGAACAGGAATTCCTCGGTCTGCAGGAACGCTGGGCACAGTCTCAGCGATTCCTGCAGCATTGGCTCCCGCAACAGGGCCTCGAATGGTCCGCCACGGCTCAGGACGATTGCGTGCTCCTGACAACCAGCGCTTCCCCAGACACCCGCACCCCGACAGCCCATCGCCCCGACCACACCACGCTTGATGGTCCCCGTTTTGCTCCCCCTCTGCTTCCTGCGGCAACACTGCAACCCGCAGAAGACATCGTGCTGACAGTCTCAGAAACCGCCCTCACCGATCTGGCTGCTGCCGCGTTTCCAGGTGGCACAAGAGTCACCGACACTCAGCTCCAGCGGCTCACCGAACTGCTCCCGGACCTGCTCACAGCACACCCCGATGCCACCGCTCGAATGGCCGCAGTCACCTCCGACACGTCTGCTCCCGCCACCTTCTTCACACTCGAACTGCCGCCCCGGCAACCACTCACCGTCACCTGCAGCGATGGTGACCTGAAATTGAGTTTCCGATTCCGGATTGTGCCGCTGATCGGCAGTGACAGCGGCTGGATGAACACCACCGTCTTTCTCCGCGGCAAACGCCTCGACGCCAGCTCCTGGACACTCACTGTCCGCGACGCAGCCGTCAATTCCGCATCCGACGACCAACAGTCCGTCCAAACAGGCACTGTCTGGCCTGCGCTCATTCGTACGCGTCTGAGCACCCTTCTGGCCACAGCCCGGGAACCCGCGCTGCCCACAGACTTCACTGTGACCCTCGCTGGCCTGCCCCCCGCCCAACTCAGGCTGCTGGAAGCCGACAGCCGTGGCGGAAAGCTGCGAATCGCACTCCGTGTTCAAAATACCGGCCCGTAGTTGCCGGCCGCCAGGCGAATCCTGACATGGCGAAACGCTCATCAGAACAGCTGATATCACCTTGCCACCAGACCCCATCGGCGCATGGACAGCGGCCGCACGCCGAATGTTTGCCTGCCTTGCGCAACTGGGCTGAGGGGCGTAAATACGGACAATGCCATGAAAACATACCGGATTACCCCGCTGACATCGTTTCGTCACCCACGGCCAAAACTCCTGCTGAGCCGCCGGACGGCAGTCCGCGGGCAACGCAGCTGCTGCGGCATGCGTGTGCCGCTGGGGCGAAGTGCAGAGTCGCCAACGAAGGACCAGGAGCTCAGCCCCGCTCCGGAACGCTGACCATCCGTCTGATGGGTCCCATAGGTCGCATCGTTCTGATCGGTCCCATGTGTCCGATGACGCAGAGTGCCCCACCCGAGCCGCGCCCATGAGGAAGCGGGGTACCCAGCCGCCCCCGATGACGGTTTGACGTGGGAAGTGAGAAGTGGCGAGGGGAGGAACGGAAGGAAGGAGACAGTGGAGAGGAGACCGCGGGAGAACGGAGAAGGTCGAGAGTCTCC
>JBJTOM010000303.1:0-11005 GCA_046074585.1 Planctomycetota bacterium
CATCGGGGTCGTCCATGACCTGATGATCCACGATATCGATCTCGTTCTGTCCCTGACCGGGGCGACAGTTGAGCGAGTGGAATC
Source organism: Planctomycetota bacterium (assembly GCA_046074585.1). Lineage (GTDB taxonomy): Bacteria > Planctomycetota > Planctomycetia > Planctomycetales > Planctomycetaceae > SXXK01. Next base: position 85 of record JBJTOM010000303.1, read on the forward strand.
GTTTGGTGCTGTCGCCTTTGGCCCCCATGAAGATCTTGCCAATGCCCGCCTGCTGCTCAGCGGTGGTGCCATCGTGGATCTGGCTGTGAGTCGTATCAATCCGACCGTCGAACGCAGTATTCAGGTGTGGAGCACCACGGGATATGCTGCCGCTGATCTGCAGAGCCGTAAGGTTGTCTGCTGGAAACCCTGTTCAGCTATTGCGGCAAATCCAGGAATGGTTCATGACATCGTTTCCGTCACTCCCAACCCGCTGTCACTGAAGGATGAAGTCTTCAGCAAATGGATTCTGCGTGAGGAAACGCAGGCGTCCGCTGCGGACGCGCTGACTGCCGAACTGCAGAACTTTGTTGACTGCATTCGCAGTGGTGAACAGCCGCGAGTCACTGGAGATGACGCCGTCGCAGCACTGGATGTCGCGGATCGAGTCCTCCAGAACATGTCCGGCTGGTCCTGGCAGTCCGCTTCTCCACTCCACGAAATTCGCCGCGCTGCCTGATGACACGCAGAACCACTGACCGGGATCAGCCCTCAAGTGGCAGGACGTCGACACTCACTCCCAGTCGATGTCCCGCTCCACCGACAAAGACTCCCGTGACCGGCGGTACGTCGCTGTAGTCCCTGCCCCACGCAAGCACAATGTGATCTGCAAGGCATAACTGGTTGTTCGTCGGGTCCAGCTCCAGCCACTGACCTGCTCCGACATAAACCGAAAGCCATGCGTGCGACGCGTCTGCTCCCACCAGCCGCGGGCGACCTGGCGGAGGCGTGGTGCGGAGATAGCCGCTGACATAACGCGCGGGCAGGCCCAGCGATCGCAGCATCGCCGTCTGCAGGTGGGCAAAGTCCTGGCACACACCGCGCCTCAGCTGAAACGCCCGCTGCACTGGCGTGTTGACGGTAGTCGCCTCAGAATCATAGGTAAATTCAGCGTGAATTCGGGCTGTCAGATCCTGCAGGCATGCCAGCAGCGGACGATCGGACGGAAAACTTTTCGCTGCCCATGCCTGAATCTCAGATGTCCATTCGACACGCGGTGACGGCCACGCAAACTCCGCAGATTCCGCCAGCCATGGATCGTCCTGATGAGAGTGCTTCAAGAGCTGTTCCCGAGTGATCCGGGCGGCTGCTGATACCGCGGCCGAATTGTCAGCGCGGACAGAGACTACTGTCAATGCCGTCACCTCCAGCCGCTGGTAGCCCTCGCTGAATGAAAACATATGTACCGGATTGCCAAACGCGTCCACGCGCCGCGTTCGCACGGAAGGCTCCGGTGAAATCTGCAGCGAAAACGATTCCACCTGCTGTCGATCACACTGACGAAATTCCAGCCATGCCTGATTGTGGCCCACTGAAACGGGGTCGGATCCGGTGTAGGTGGTTCGGTGAGTTACCCGGTATCGCATCAGACACCCTCCCGCCCCGGCATCGCGTGAACGGCATTTCCGGAGTGCACCAGATAGCGGCTGGTCAGTGTGTCGGACAGCTTGAGCACCGCGTCTTCGACGGTTTTCAGGGCCGCCAGAACAACTTTCAGGCTGCCACTGGACAAATCCTCCGCTGTGAGCATCCGGACTGCATGCGCCGCTTCCATCACCAGACGCATGTCAGCGGATCGCAGCGGCTGCGAAGCCAATCCAGGCAGCCGATCCACGTGCTGCACCAGTCGCTCGACCTGAAACGCGAGTGATCGCGGGTTGGTTTCGTCCGTAATGGCCAGGTCCAGCACCGCATTTCGCTGCAGATTCTCGCGATAACGAAACCGGTATGTCATCCGCACATCGAGCACTTCGATGAGTGTTCTGAGCAGGGGGGGGCCTGCAGTTCTGCGAAGATCCGCCGTGATCAGCAGCCTCGCTGTTGCTGACGCGCGCTCAATGCTCCGGCCCAGCTCAAGAAACCTCCATGAAGGCCCACGATTCATCCCGTCCGCGATCAGACCGCTGATTGAGGCGCAGTCACCAATCAGCGTTGATGAAGCCGAGACCACATCGGCAAGGTCGCGCCAGTCGCGAGCAGGCGTGGCCCAGAAGGATTCGGCAGCAGCATTCACACGCTGCCACGTGTCAGGGCTGATCCAGTCGCGAACCAGCGAGGCCAGACGCGTCAGATCTCGAACACTCCGTGCCAGGCCCCCATACTCCGCGGGATCAAACACAGCCGCCGGGAGCGTTTCAGCCAGCTCCGGCAGCTGTGAATTCATGCCGTCCACAGCGAATCCGGGTTCCAGCTGCCCCTGCTCACACAGGGCACGCGTCAGAAAGCGGATCTCTGCAACCTCCGCAGCCCCTTCACCCGCCAGCCGCTCCGCGAGCGTTCGCACCAGTCGCCCCAGAAAGTCACAGCGGTCAAGTGCCCGGCCAAGCCAGAAAAGATTGTCCGCCACTCGACTGGGAAACAGGGCCGTGGTCCGCCGCAGCTCCGCTGGCTGGTCCTGCGGTGTCAGCAGCGTCACTGCTTCCACTCGCCCTTCGGCAAGCACCCACAGATCCTTGCTGCTGTCACCTCCCGCAACGGATAACTGCATCGGGCCTGCGTCCGGAGCAATGCGAATCAGACCGCCCGGCATCAGGTGCCAGCGACCCTCGTCCTCTGCAAGAAACGCGCGCAGGGCGACATGTCCGCAGCGAATGCCCGACTCAGTCCAGACAGGTACCCCCGACCGTGCAATCTTTTCCTGTGCAACCCATGCCCACGGCTCGCGCTGCAGTCGCTGTTGCCAATCCGAGCGTTCTCGCTGCGACAAATCACCACACAGAATCTCCTCCCCGCCGCTTTTCTGAAAGGCCGGTTTGAGCACCAGTTCCGGGAGACGCTGCAGGACCAGATTAAGGTCCTCCGGGATGCCACACCACCACGTCGGGATCGATGGCAGCAGGAGTTCCTCACCCAGCATGTGCTCGCAGAGTCGCGACAGCGTTGTCATGAACACCGGAGCCCCCGTAATGCCGCAGCCTGGAGTGTTCACGATGGTGACGTTGCCGCATCGCATGGCATTCAGAATACCCGGCACACCGTGCTCTGAGGTGCTGCCGAGCTCCAGCGGATCAAGACCTGCTTCCGCACATCGGGAAAGAATGATGTCCACCGGCACAAGTCCCGACAGCGTCTTCATATAGACGCAGTCGGCACGCACCGCCAGATCCCCTCCCTCAACCATCGTATAGCCAAGATACCTCGCAAGATAAACGTCCTCGAAGTAGTACGGATGGCCTGGGCCGCTGCTGAGCAGCACTGTGCGGGGCTGCTCCAGAGGTCTCGGGACGCGTCGTCGCAGAGAATTCTGCAGCCGCACGAAGAAGGGCGCCAGCCGCTCTACCGGTATCTGCTTCAGACTGGCCGGCAAGGCCCGCGAACTGACAATGCGATTCTCAAGGGCAAACCCCGGCCCCGCTGGCGCCTCGGAACGATCCGCCATCACACACCACTGACCGTCGCTCCTGCGTGCCAATTCCGCTGCATACAGGAATAACGGCGCAGCGACGCTGCGGTGAAGATCCGTGAATGATCTCAGAAATTCAGGGTTGGCGTACAGCAGTGGAGCAGGGATGAGTCCTTTTTCCACCAGCCTTCGTGGACCGTAAATATCGGCAATCAGACCGTTCAACAGACGCGCTCGCTGAGCCAGACCACGCTCAAGGACGCCCCATTCGGACGCCCCCATGAGCATTGGCAGCAGGTCCAGTCGCCATGGACGAGCCCCTTCACCGCCACCAGTCACCGAGTGATAGGTGACACCGTTCTCCCTCAGCATTCGCTCCGCCTGCCGATTGCGTCGCGCGAAATCCTGGGGCGGAACGCTGCGAAAAATCTGCAGAAATCGCTGCCAGTGGGCCCGAAGCTGACCGGTGTCCGTCTGCAATTCGTTGTAGACCTGCGGAGGACACGCGAAGATCGGGTCTGTTCGCTGTCCGGAAGAGAGTCCGCTGATCATCGTGTTGTCTGCCTGTCCGTGCGTCAACGCTGTTTCACCGTGCCCTCCGGGACCAGCCCGCCCTCCGTTGACGTTTCAGTTCCCGGTGCTGGTTGACCTGACTGGTCACCAAACCCCACCATCTCGGCCAGCTTTGCCGGCATCTGACTGCCGTACTGGTAGAGCAGCCAGGCTGCGACCAGCAGGACCAGCAGCAGCACAATCAGCGAAGCAATGCCCATGATGTTGCGAAAGAAATCCTTGAACTTCCGCTTCAGATAAAACATCTTCTGGTCGCGATCCACACGGCTGTAGAGGTTTTTCATGTCCTCTTTTCGAATGGCCGCTGTCCGCCGTGCCAGGCTGTCCTCGACAGACTTCGCAAACTCAGGGAACTGCGCCAGAGGATAGTATGTGCCATCCGCTGATGCCTTGGCTCGTGCCTTTGCGGTCAGCTGGCCTGCTGCCAGCATCTTGAGCACTCGGCCAGTGGAATGCTTCTCGACAACCGTCTGACCCTTTGCGTCTTCAAACTGCACAAACCAGATGCGGGTTGTCTGCTGGGGACTGGAGTCGCGTACCGGGGTCGGCGCGGGAACAGAACTGCGCCGCGCCTGCGAAATTGCAGTCAGTGGTGAACCTGGACCGCTTGCCGATACACCGCCACCCTCGATGTAGCTGAGACTTTCATTGTGCAAGCCAAGCGAAACAAGATCCTTCAGCAGTTCCTCGCAGGTGCCGTAGCGATGCTTCGGATCCTTTGCCATCATCCGGTCGAGGATCAGATCGAGCTTCTCAGGGACCTCGGGACGCAGAGATCGCGCCGAAGCGTAAGTCCCCTTTTCCTTCGCCATGATCACTTCCAGTGTCGTCTTGCCCACAAACGGCAACTTGCCAGTCAGCATGTGGTACAGCGATGCTCCCAAAGCATAAATGTCCACGCGCTGGTCCACGTGCTTGGCATTTCGAGCCTGCTCGGGAGCCATGTACAGCGGTGTTCCCAGGCCAGTGCCGCTTTGAGTCATCGAGACGTCGTCGTCGACAGCCTTCGCCAGACCAAAGTCTGCCACCTTCACAACACCCTTCCGAGTAACAAGGATGTTGTCCGGCTTGATGTCGCGGTGCACCATGTTTTCCATGTGCGCATGCCGAATGGCCTCGGCGCAGATGATCGCAACATGCAGCGCGTCACCCACGCTCAGTCGGCCGCGCTCATCCAACTCCTTCTGGATGCTGCGACCGTCGATGTACTCGATCGCAGCAAAGTGTATTCCCTGGTACGAATCCACCGCGTAAATCTTGACCACATTCGGGTGGTCAATCTTTGCCATCGCCCTCGCTTCACGCTCGAATCGCGTCACAAAGTCGGGCTTTTTGGAGAGCTCACGAGACAGCGTCTTAATGGCCACCAGACGGTCGAGACTGATCTGGCGAGCAAGATACACCCTGCCCATACCACCCTGGCCAAGCTCCTTGCGGAGCTCGAAATCGCCAAGCTGAGTGACCTTTGTCGACGGTTTGGGTTTTTGTGCAGCATCAGACTCTGACACGGCTCTGTTCCGTTCGGGTCCGTTACCAGGAAATAACCACAACGCCGCAATTCTGTTCGATCAACCCGGGCGAAATCAAGCGGCGGAGATGAAATTCGACCGCGAACTGAACTCTTGTGCAGGTGCACCGGGGTGAATCATAGCTCAAAAAACGAGCAACGCGCTGCCTGCACGCAGATTTTCTGCACCAAAGACCCGGAAAACCTGTGATCGCTACGATTCATCGATCCAGCCACGACTGCGGTCCAGCGCTTTTCGCCAGCCACCACGCAAATTCTCCACAGCCGATTTCCCCAACGCCGGCTCGAATGTCCGGTCCTGCGGCCACTGGCCCGCGATCTCCTCCACTTTCCGCCAGATACCCACCCCCAGTCCCGCCAGACACGCCGCTCCCAACGCCGTTGTCTCCGAAACTCGCGGACGCACCACCGGAACTCCCAGAAGATCCGCCTGAAATTGCATCAGCGTATTGTTCACCGATGCTCCACCATCCACCCGCAGTGCCGAAATGCGAATTGCCGAGTCCTGCCGCATGGCATCCAGGACGTCAGCCACCTGGAAGGCAATCGACTCCAATGCCGCTCGCGCCAGGTGGCCCGCGGTGGTTCCTCGTGTAATTCCAGCCACCAGGCCACGCGCGCCCGCATCCCAGTGAGGAGCCCCCAGCCCCGTGAACGCCGGTACAAGGTACAGACCGCCATTGTCCGGAACAGTCAATGCCAGCTTTTCCACGTCTGCCGAATGCCGAATCAGCCCCAGGCCATCCCGCAGCCACTGCACCACGGCTCCCGCTATGAAAACACTCCCCTCCAATGCGTACTCCGTTCGGTCTCCGATTCGCCACGCCACCGTCGTCAACAGGTTCCGCGATGAAGCCCGTGGCTTCACTCCGGTATTCATCAGCATGAAGCACCCCGTGCCATAGGTGTTCTTGACCATGCCGGGCTGAACACACTGCTGCCCGAAGAGCGCCGCCTGCTGATCCCCCGCGATGCCGCTGATCGGTATCGCTGCCCCCAGAAGCTCCCTGTCCGTTTCACCAAACACACCGCTCGATGAACGGATGTCCGGGAGCACCTCCGGGGGGATCCGCAACACCCTCAACAGCTCGTCATCCCATGCCAGACGGTGAATATCACACATCAGTGTTCGCGACGCGTTTGACACGTCCGTTGCATGCACCCGCCCCCCCGTGAGCTTCCACAGGAGCCAGCTGTCGATCGTGCCAAATGCCAGCTGCCCGGACTTTGCCAGCTTTCGCGCCTCGGGGACGTGCTGCAGGAGCCACGCAGCCTTGGTTCCCGAGAAATAAGCGTCCAGAACGAGCCCCGTGCGATTGCGGAACTCCGCTGCATGACTTCCCCGCTGCAATCGCTGACAGTGCCCCGCGGTCCTGCGGTCCTGCCACACAATCGCGTTGTGCACCGGTCGCCCCGTTTGCCGGTCCCACATCACCGTTGTTTCACGCTGATTGGTGATGCCGATTGCGGCGACGTCCCGGGCCGCTACCTTCGCCTTCCGCAACGCCGCTCGCGCAACCGCCAGCTGCGTCGACCAGATTTCCTCAGCGTCGTGCTCCACCCAGCCCGGCTGCGGAAAATGCTGAGCAAACTCCTTCTGCGAAGTCGCCAGAGGTGTCCCGTCGGAATCAAACACAATCGCACGGGAACTTGTCGTCCCCTGGTCCAGAGACAGAATCACCCGACCCATGGCAACACTCCGGATTTGCCTGTTACACTCCAGCCCGTATTAACTCCGGAATCCTGCCTGCAGTCAAGCTACCGGCAAACCGTGCCAGGGAATTCAGCAGATGCACGCCGCGTCAGGGTGCCATGGTGCCGAGCGCCGCGGCCAGGGTTGCACGCAGATGATCCGCGGTGCTCTGCAGATGGGAATTGGGGTAACCGGACGCTGCACACAAATCGAGCGCCGCCTGGCCAACGCTCACCGCAGTCCGCAGATCGCCTTTCTGCCGGAGAAAGCTCATATGTCCGAGCGAATAGTCGAGCAATCGGACGTGGTCGATATAGGACTGGGGCTCAGCAGCAAGCACCGCACGCAGAATTCGACACGCCTCACCCGCCGCATCTGCAGCTCGGGTGGCATCCTTGCCGCGATTAAACTCGTTGGCTGCGTTCATGTGCATGCCTGCCACGTTTTGCATTCTGACGACCTGCAACGGCGAAGGCTCATCGCCTGTCCCGGACTCAACAGCAAGCAGATCAGCAACCTGCAGCCACAAACTGGCAGCCAGCGAAAAATCGGAGCGGTGCGATGCCGCCCTCGCGCTGACCTCCAGAAAGCGACAACGCAGCTCCAGCATGCCTGGTGCGTTGAGCTGCTCCGGTGACATACAGGCGAACGCGTTCGCAATCCGCTGCAGCTCCTCCGCCCGACAGCTTGAAGGTTCCGTATGCAGGAGCAGTGAGTAGTATCTTACGGCAGCGGAAAGGTCCCTCTGCCGCGTCATCGCGCCCCGACCAAAGTACTCGATGTAATCCCGATAGACATTCAGCGAGTTGGAGTGAAATCGACCCATTTGCTCCGGTGACAGCGGAGAACGGAACATATTGGGAGTGCCAATCAGCTCGTTCAGCTGGTCCATTCCATCTACGGCTGCTTCCAGTTGTCGCTCCAGCTTCTGCGTGGTGGCAATGGAGTTAAGGGTTTCCTTCTCGGCGACTTCTCTCAGCCTGTGCTGCTCGCCGGCAAACAGCAGAGACAGGACGACGATGCCAGCCAGCAATGCCAGCGCCGCTGTGAGAAATGCGGCAGACAGCCTGTTCCGGCGGACCCATTTGAGCAGTCGCAGGGGCAACCCCAGCGGCCGTGCCGTCACAGGGTGCCCACGCAGGAAAGCGTCAAGGTCAGCCTCCAACGCCGTGGCACTCAGGTAACGGTCCCGAGGAGTTTTTGCGAGACATTTCAGACAGATGTTCTCAAGATCCTGCGATAGGCCTGGTCTGAGCAGCCGAGGTGCAGGAGGATCCGCATCACGAACCAACGCCAGGGTGGCAGCGGAATGATCCGTGACGAAAGGCGGTCGACCCGTCAACAGATGATACAGAATCGCCCCGATCCCATAAATATCCACGGCCCCCGTGATGGCCGACGGCTGCCCCGCTGTCTGCTCAGGTGCCATGTAAGCCGGCGTCCCCAGAATCTGCCCCGCGTGCGTAATCGTGCTCTCGTCAAGCAGCCTCGCTATCCCAAAGTCGGAAATCATCGGCTGCCACTGACTGTGCAGACCGTCTGCGACTGTATTGGATTCTGACGGCACTGGACTGAGCAGAATGTTTGAGGGCTTCAGGTCGCGGTGAATCACCTTGTTCTCATGAGCATGCGCGGCAGCAGCAGCAATTCGCATGCACAGAAACGCCGCCTCACTCTCCGCAATCACTCGATTCCGCAGGTACTCGTCCAGCCCCGGACCACGCACCAGCTCCATCACCACAGCCGGCTGGTCGCCACACAGTATCACTTCGTAAATCCGGACAATTCCAGGGTGTGTGAGTCGTCCGAGCGCCGCGCCTTCCTGCAGCAGCCGCTGCTGTTCATGGAGCGCCGCCGAACTTTTCAGCACCTTAATCGCGATCGGACGATGCAGCACCTGGTCAACCGCCTCCCACACACCACCCATGCCACCAGCACCCAGCTGTCGCACGATGCGGAATCGCGACGGTAACCGGAGCGGCATCGTCAGCCGAAGAGCAGCTTCGGGGGCCGGGCTTCTGGCAGGCTGCGGCTGCGCCGACGCCGTCCCGGGCAGAGCAGGGGACGGAGTCTGATTGGTCTGGCGGAGCAGCTGCAGCCAGTCGGGTGCCGGGGCTGAAATGAGTGTCGTGGCCAGCAGCTGACGGCAGGCAGCACAGTGCGGCAGGTGAGATTCGAGCGTCTCGGCAAGCATCTCGTCCGGAGTTCCGTTGATGTAGTCCTCGATGAAAAGCTGAAATTCACAGCTGAAACCGGTACTCATGTTGATGCATGTCATGATGTGAAGGTGGGATTCGATGTCCGGCCGTCGGCACGTTCAGGAACGAAAGTCTGCAGACTGCTGCCGCCGTAATTCAGCAGTAATCAACCGTTGAACTCGCGCCCGGGAAGAATGCACGGCATCTGCTGTCATCCCAAGGAGCTCCCCAGCCTCTGACCCGGAATGATCATGCAGAGCCGTCAGGAAAAACGCCTGCCACGTATTGGACGTTACACGCTTCTGCACCACCGCCATCGCTTTCTGCAGGGCTTCAAGCTGCGCCAGACGGTCATACTCCGCCTCCAGCTGCGCAATGTCGTTGTAGGAGGACTGAAGCAGACTTCTGAGCAATTCCGGGTTTGCTCGATCGGCCTTCGCCACTGCCCGACACCAGCAACGCCACGCAATTCCACGCAGCCATGCTCGCAGACTGCCGCGACCCGCGCGATCAAAGTCGCGAATCTTGTTCATCACGACTAATAATGTTTCCTGGACGATGTCGTCGGTGTCCGCACTCTGAAGATTGTGCCAGCGACACCAGTCCGTCACCACCATGCGACAACGCTCTGAAAATTCGGACCAGGCGTGAGTATCCCCGGCCTGCACTCGACCGAGCATCCCGGTTGATGTATCCGCAGATTGTAAAGCCATGCCACACCGAACACGATGAAACGTCAAAGCTGTACATTCAGAATGACAACGCGGAGCAGCGACAGTGCGCTGCATGGTACGCGCGAGTCTACCCGGGAGTTCGGCGATTACAAGGCCCCATCTTCAGGATTGATTGGCCTGCATGGCAAATCGAATGAAATCGTGATTCTTGCAAAATTGCTCAACGGATTTTCGGGAAGTGCTGCATTTGTCACCGATGCGCTCCGGCCGTTGCAGGGATCGGGGTCGCCAATCTGTGGGGTGGTCAGGGGGTAATGGGCGTTTTCGCCTCGCAGATTCAAGCGTAGCTCGCACTCCAAAGCCCCCTCACACCGCCCAACACACACCGTTTCTCCACCACCCCCTGGATTCCGGATATGTCACTCGCCAAATGGCTCAGGGAATGCTCACATCGCTGGAGCTCCGAACGCCAACGCGCCGCCGTCAGTCGCCTGCGTCGAAAACGCTCGAAAGCAGTCTCCAACACCTGCATCGTCCGCTCCAACCCGGAACTCCTCGAAGACCGCGTCCTCCCAGCCACCATCTCATGGGCTGGCGATGTGAATACCTCGTGGTCCACCAATGTCGATGCGAACACCAATTGGTCCGACAACACCCTGCCGACCGATGCAGACACCCTGTGGTTCACCAACACCACCACCGGATCCCTCAACAACGACACCACCCCCGGCAACAGCTATTCACTTTCCTTCGCCTCCGGGGGATACACCATCAACGGAACTCCGGACGAGATGCTTGCCGAGGGTGGTGTCGTTGTTGAGGGATCCGGTGGTGGTGTTGGTGAACCACAGGGTGTCTGCATCGGTCGGCAGG
>JBJTOM010000304.1:0-812 GCA_046074585.1 Planctomycetota bacterium
GCCCCCTTCAACTCTTCCGGACGCCCCATCCGCCCCAGTGGCGAACGCTGTTTCAGTCGCTCCACCATTTCCGGCGGTGCTGCCGGACCCGGAAACGGCCCCGGACTCAGACAGTTCACTCGCACTCCATCACCGGCCCAATACACCGCCAGGTGGCGAGTGAGCTGTACGATGCCACCTTTGAGCGCGTGATACGGGGCGGGACTGGCTATGCAGATGCCTTCATACGCCTGTGGATAGGATCCCACCACACCGTACATTGATCCGAGCATTACAATACTGGCGCTGTGCCCGACAGTCACCGCGTGATCCCGCAACAGCCGCGCCAGCAGAAAATAACCCGTCAGATTTGCCAGCTGCTGCTGAAACTGTTCTCCCGTCACCGTCCGCCAGTCCGCACCCAGCGGCTCATGTGCGTTGTTCACCAGGATATCCAGCCGGCCAGATCTGGCAACAACCTCAGTAAACGCAGCGGTAATCGAAGATTCCTCCTGCTGATCCAGCGCCACCCCGAAATGCTGCCCCGCCGCCGCTCCACCAAGACATCCCGCAAACTCCTCCGCCTGGTCCCGCTCCCGACTGCTCACCACCACCCGCGCTCCCGCTTCCGCCAGCGCCTCTGCAAGCGAACGCCCAAGATGCCCGCGCGCCCCCGTCACCAGTGCCGTGCGGCCGGTCAAATCAAACAGCTGCCAGATGGTTCTTGTCGTTGTCATAAAACGTCGCTTTTCGCTCCGCGAAAAGAAATTCAGAAATGTCCGTTTCGCAGAGCGAAACGCAACCGTGCCGGCTCTCGTCACCTGCCCGTCACA
>JBJTOM010000305.1:0-18191 GCA_046074585.1 Planctomycetota bacterium
AACCGCCGCGCGAATGCGATAACGGCCAGGCATCGGCGGATGCGGAGCCTGCATGCCCATGTCGCCGCCGACTGTGGCATGGTAGATCAGCGTATCGCCGTCGAGCCGAACAAAAGGGTCGATTCCGGTCGTGCGATGCACCGGCAGGCGATTCTCCAGATACTCTTTCCCGGTGTAACGTTTCGTGATGGACGCTGCAGGAAACGTCGGCAGGGCTTCAACAATCGCACGATCTGCCGCCCGCTGGTAACTCAGCAGATGGCTCGATGATATCTCCAATCCGCGTGCCAGAGTATCAAAGCCGTGGATCAGGTTGTCTTCCGGCAGCATGTCCCGCAGCGGGAGGGTGATGCCCAGCAGATCGTGCAGCGTCGTTTCGTATTCGCGGCGGTTCATGCGACGCAACGGCGTGCGGCCATCCTCTGCGCGGCCCGACCGCGTCGCGCTGATCAGTTCCTGAGACAGCCAGTTTGTCACCTGCCTGATTTCTGCAGGGGCAGGTCGGTCTTCGCCGGCAGGTGGCATCTGTCCGCTGGCAATCCTGTCGTGCACACGCACCCATGCGAGTTGTCGAAAGTCCGGCTTGAGCGCTGCGAGTGAAAACCCGGCCTGTTTCGTTGATTCGTCGTGACAGTGCAGGCAATGCGCCGCGAATATTTTCCTGACGAACACAGGTATATCTGCAGAAAACGCAATCGGCCACGCGACAGGGCTCGACAGCATGAACAGCAGGGCAATGATGCGTTTCATGTCGATTGACTCCCAGTTGGGGCGGGGCTGAGCCAACTGAATTGTAATTCGCTATTTCAAAACCCGAAAGTGACGCAGTTGTGTGTTTGAGAACGCGTGCAACCTGCAGGGCAGCAGAAACCGTTGCGTACTTCAATGTCGGCTGAGCGTGAGGTTGATGGTGTTTTCAGTTTCATTGCCTTCGTTTTCCTGTCTTTGTGACCGCAGTTGTCAAGCCATCGACTGCGAACCCCTTTTTCGATGGGAACCTCCTGTCCTTCCTTTGGGTTTTTGTGTGAGACCAGCGGTTCCGGGCATGCCCGATCAGCAGCAACGGCAACCGGCTCCCTCATTCGACCAACTGCCAGCTGGGAAGATTGGGTGAATTGCAGCAGATCTGCGGAATTTGCCGATGGAAACATTCATGCCGGATAGTGTCGGGGACCGAAGGAACACAGGGGAGGCAGATTGCGCCGACATGGTCCCTGAAGGGCTGAACTGCAATATGGATTCACCAATTGTCTCGACGCTGCCGGCTGGCTACCAGATGGATCGCCAGTATGGCTTGATCTACGACCGAATTCCCGCCCGCACGGATGATTTGACGCGGATCAGTGGGCTGCAGCAGCGCGAAGCGGCACTGCTCAACAGCCAGGGCGTGTTCTGCTTCGGCCAGATTGCGTTGTGGCGACATCGGGAACAGGTGCGGTTTGCCGAGGAACTGCAGATTCCGTTTTCGAGGATTGTGGACGAAGGCTGGGTAAGCCAGGCTCGGGATTTGTGCCGGGAACGTCGCTCAGCCATGGCCGGTTTCACAGCCGGCAGCTTTCGCAGTCTGACCACCCTCATCTGCGCACTGCTGATCGGGTTTCTGTTTGTCTGGCTGCTGGCCAGTCGCCAGCACGCGCCCCTTGCCGGCATTCTCATAGCCGATGTGACTCAGGTGAGACTTCCTGCAGACGCACTGGTGCAGCACGTTCACGTGCGTCCCGGCGATGAGGTGTTCACCGGTCAGAAGCTGCTGACGGTGGAAAACTCGGCACTGCTGGCTGATCGAATTCGCCAGCAGAAGCTTGTTCGTGAAGCCGAACGCGCAGTGCAGCGACTGGAAGCCCAGGCTCTCCTGGAGCGGGAATCCCGCCGTGCCGAACTGGCTGCGGCGACTGCCGGACTGCAGCAGGACCTGCTGCGTCAGCGGGGCGGCAGAAGCCTGGCACGAACCGGGGCTGCAGGCGCTCGTGGTGGCGGCGGCATTCTGTTTTTCTCAGCATCCTCGAAGTCCACTCCACTTTCGGCTGTATCCGTCATGGGGCAGCGACCTGAGACCAGGGCGACAGGCTCTCCCGCTCCGGGTCCCAGAATTGTCGCGGCAGCAAGTCCGACAGTGTTGGCTGATCCCGGCCGCAGCAACGGCACGGCCACCGCAAAAGGGAACGCAAACGCGACGGGAACCGCGGGTGACGCCAGTGGAAGTGAAGCTCTGCGAACGGAACTGGCTCGACTGGAATCTCTGCAAAAAAATCTTGATCAGCATGTCGAGGCAGCGGTTGGACTGACTCAGGCTCGTGAAGTTCTGCTTGAAGTTCAGGAGGAGCTGCAGCGACTGCAGACGGCGGAAACTGAACTGCTCATTCCAGCTCCCGGATATGGGCTTGTCGGCACGGTGAACGCTCAGGTGGGCGACCACCTGAACTCGGGAAGCACCGTGGTGCGGATTCTGCACCCGGATCGCCGCAGTGTGGTGGTCCAGCTGCCGGGAGCCCGCCTGCCCGAACTCAGCCCCGGCGAAGAGGTTCAGGTACACTTTCCCGGTGCTCGCGGGTTTACTGGTCGCGTGTCAACGATCTCACCGATGACTTCTGCCGAATCGGATGGAGCTGAGACTCGAATCGCCGTAAAGATCGAACCGGCCGGACGCATATGGCCGATGGTACCGGTTGGCTGTGAAGTGCAGGTCAGTTCATGGAAGTAACCGACTGAACGCGTGGCGATGGCCGATCATCAGTCAGCGGTCAGTTGCGGGTTGAAGATCCCTCAACCCGAGCTTCGCGGGTCCGCTGACGTCCGGGTGCAGCCTGGTCCGCAATTCGAGTGGACGTCCCTCGAGAAGCACTGGCGGGAGAGGCGAGTCGCTGAGCGAGTGTGGTCCATCTGGCTGCCTCATCCAGTCGCTGATTGGCGCTGCAGGCCTGGGCGAGCACGCGCAGGCTTTGCGGATCACTGAACCGGGATTTCCCGCAGGCGATGCGGGCGAGCTGTTCGGCGGCCTCTGCGTTCCGCACCTGAAGATCACTGCTGGCGAGCAGCAGAGTGGCTGCAAGCAGCATCGCGGTACTGTTGTCAGGATCCCTGCGAAGCACGGCGTGGTAATCGTCGAGGGCAGCCGCGTCGTTCTGCAGCTTTCGCAATGCTGCGGCTCGGCTGATGAGCGTGCGGCTGTCATGTGGCCTGCATTCCAGGGCGCGGCTCCATGAAGAAACAGCCTTGTCGAACTGCCCATGGCGATACAGCAGACTCCCTCGATCATACCACGCTTTGAAGGATCTCGGCTGCAGCCCGATCACGCGGTCAAACAGTCGCAGTGCATCCGCATCGCGCCCCTCGATCGCTGTGATGGTCGCCAGCAGGAGCAGAGCTTCGGGATAGTTGTCGCGAATCTCCAGAGCCAGAGTCAGGTCCGCCATTGCTTCCGGGTTGCGATTGAGACTGTGCAGGACATGGGCACGCAGGTACAGCGCTTCCTCGTTCTCTGGTTCGACTCGCAGCAGCCGCGTCAGATCGCGAAGCGCGTCCACCTGTCGACCGGTGTTGAACCGCAGCGCTCCCTGCATCAGCAGTGCCTCACGATGGTCGGGCTCCTGCTTCAGAATCAGCGAGAGGTCAGCGGCAGCCCCTTCAAAGTCCTTCTGCTCGAGTGCCAGACGGACACGCAGCAGTCGGGCCTGAGTGTGATCCGGCTGGATCAGCAGAAGCTTCGAAAGCACGTTCCGGGCGTCTGCCTGATTTTCGAGAGCCGCATGGCACTGGGCCAGCGTCCAGAGGGCGGCCGGACGTGGTTCAGAAATCGATACAGGAACCTGCAGAGCATCGACAGCGTTCTGCAGTTGTCCCACAGCGGCCAGATTCACTGCTTTCACCAGCAGAGCATCGGGGTGAGTTGGCGAATCCGGAATGAATGCATCCGCCTGCTCGAACAGACCAGCATCAACAAGTCCCGACAGCACGTGGCTGCGAAGTTCTTCCGGCTGATCAGCGACAGGGACCTGGCGGAGAAGTTCCGCAGCCTTCACAGTCTGATTTGCTGCCAGAGCGGCCCGTGTGTGCAGCAGCAGTGCCGGGGAACTGTTGCGAGACGCTTCCGGGAGTCGGGCAAGTGTCTCGCCGGCTGCAGACCACTCTCCCCGGTCTGCCAGCAGGGCGGCATGAGTCAGTCGGAGGTCGGGAGTGAGTGCCTCGGGACACTGAGCGGCCGCACGATTGAGGACTGAAAGCAGTTCGGCATGCGCACCGGCCCGGCGAAATTCCTCGGCAACTCGAGTCAGGCGAGCAGCGTCTCCGAAGGCGGCATCAGCAAGCTGTCTCCGAGCAGCTTCGGCCCGCGCAGCCTGCTCGGGCGTGTCCAGCAGCTGCAGACGCTGCCACTGGAGCGATTCGCGCTGGTCCGCGGGCGCTGCTGCGATGGCGGATTCAAGATCCTTCATCGCAGCCTCCTCACGACCACTCTCTGCCAGAATTCCTGCTCGCAGCGCCAGAGCCGGAAGCGAACGTGGTGAAGCATTCAGAAGTTCATTGAGATCCTGCAGAGCAGCTGACGGCTGACGGAGCGCCGCATTGCTGGCGGCACGTGCCATGAGCAGTTCGGGGTCTGAATGACGCCGCGAAATCAGCTGAGTCAGGTCCGCGATCGCCTCTTCGTGCCGCTGAAGCTGCTGCAGCAGTTTTGCGTGCAGCAGTCGAGCCTGCTCATGATGCGGTTCTGACTGAAGCACCGCTCGCAGCTCTGCCAGAGCCGCAGGAATCTGATCCGCCGCCTGAAGCCACTCCGCCCGGCGCAGCCGAATCCCCGTCAGCAGATCTGCGTTCGCAGGCAGACCAATCTCGGGCTGATCGAGAAGCGTCTGCAGTTCAGCCAGAGCATCCGGATAATGCCCGGCCGCCGCCAGATCCTCAGCCAGGGCAATCCGAGCCTCAGCGTGAGAGGGCTGCTGTCGCAGCGCATCCTGCAACAGCTGCCGGGCCTGTTCAATCTGCCCGCTGGCTTTCGCTGTCAGGGCCAGTTCGCAGAGCACATCAGCACTGGAGGAATCGAGGGCTCTTGCGGTTTCGAGGTCGGAAGCGGCTTCCGCGAACCTCCCGGCCAGTCTGAGCACGCGCCCACGGGCCAGCCAGTGGAGGGCGTTTTTGGGCTGCTGCCCACACGCCTGGTTCAGATCCTCGATGGCCTGTTCGAAACGGCCCAGACTCCCGCTGGCCGCACCACGCAGGGACAAAGCAGTCACGTGCTGAGGTTCTGCGGACAGAACAACAGTGAGATCTTCAATGGCCTGCTCCGGCGATGTCTTCAGAATGCAGCGAGCGCGCTGCAGACGTGCTTCGAGGTGCCGTGGCGAACTGGAGAGAATGGTGTCCAGATCCGCCACTGCAGCCGCCGGATCGTGCAGCTGCAGTAATGCACAGGCGCGATCATAGCGGGCCGCAGCAAAGTCAGAACGGTGCTCCAGCGCGGTCGATAATGACTGCACCGACAGCGCGGCTTCACCAGCCGCCCGCTGCGCCGTCCCCAGTGCAAACCATGCATCCGCCCACACAGGCCGCAGCCTGACAGCCGCCTGAAGCGATTCCGTGGCCGCTGCATGAAGCCCCAGCGCCGCCTGGCTGACACCACGCCCGTAGTGCGCCTCGGCCAGTCGCGTATCGATCGCCAGAGCCTGCGAGAACGACTGCACCGCTGCTGCATGGTCGCCACTGCGGGCCTCTGCCGTGCCGGTTCGCACGAGTTCTTCCGCACGACGCTTCTGATCACTGCATCCGCAGGTTGCCAGAACTGCAATTGCAATCGTTGTCAGGGGCAGCAGGCCACGATGTCTGAAGAGGAGTGAGAACATGGCTTCGGCATCTCCGAGGAATCACCTGACTGACGGGGCTGACCCTGTTCCGGCGTTCATCGGCCTTCACCTGGCAGTCGGTCCGCTGTTGTCCGGTGACCCGTGATGGTTTTTCTGCCGGGAATCCACAGCCTGCGTCAGAGTCTTCGGAACTGGCGCGAAACCGAACAAACCGCAGGAACTGCAATGGAGGAAGCCTTTCCCCAGTCGGCAGGGTCCGCCAGTGATTGTTCCGGGATGCCAAAGATGGTTCCGGGAAACAGTGCCGAGGATTCCGGAGTGACCGCAGATTTCCCATCGAGAGGGCCAGTTCCGGAATTCAGCGCTGAAGAATCCGTCAGGCGCAGGCCGAACACAAAGGCAGGTTCTGCCGATTTTTGACTGTGCCGGTCGCAACCCGGCAACTCGCTGGAGTCGTGTTATGGGGATGTCAGACGATCAGATTGCGATCCTTGGCAGTTTTGCCGCGCTGGCGTTTTGTGGTATCCTCATGGCACTCAGCTATCATTTCGGAGCGGCTGGAAAGCAGCAAAACGCCGGACGGCCGGCATCGCCACAACAGACATTCCCCCGGCAGCAGTCCGCTGCAGAACGGAAAGCCGCCTGATCTCCGCGCCCCGGATCGACCGGGAATACTGAACGTTACACGTCAACAGCAGGACCGGAAACCATGAAGCGATGGCAGAAACTGATGACTGGACTGCTGCTGGCAGGCGGCGGGTTCATTGCAGGACAATTGACAGCCGTTCACACCCGTGTGCTGAATGCTCAGCAGGATGAGTCCTCGAAATATGGGCTGGATGTCCTGCAGGCCTATCGCCAACTGAACAAGGCTGGTCGGGAACTCAGCAGCCTGCTCACGGCCGGCGGAAATCTGACCTCCGTCACCACCGCGGCCAACTATTTCGGAGTGTCCGTGGGTGGCGTCAACCCGGAGCTCGATCTGGAGGAAGGACGCGGAGTGGATCCGGAAACCTTCGCCGCCCTCTATGCTGACCTCGCGACCCCCAAAATCGCCGAGCACCTTGATTACGACGAACAGGGGCGACTGCGGTATAAGAAAACCGTCATCCGCCTGTACTCGCGGGAGCGTCTGCGAGCACTGTTCAACGAGCGGGACGAACTGACAGTTCGCTCTGAAACCGCCAATTGATCGATGCTGTGAATTCGCTCGACAACGGACACTCGAATTGAGATCATTCGCAGGGAGCGGTTAAACGTCGGTTGCTGACATCTTTTACGGAAACCCGCATGACAGCCCTGTTGCACCAGTTGGGCGGCGGACGCCAGATCCCGGTAGACCGTGCTGTTGTGCTTGTCGGTCGCAGTGCCGAATGCGACGCTGTGCTGGACTGCAGCACGAAAATCTCCCGAATTCACTGTGCTGTGGTGCAGGTTGATCAGGAATATTACCTGCGTGACCTTGGCAGCATGAACGGTGTCTGGGTCGGTGGTCAGAAGGTGGTCCGCCAGCAGAGGCTCCAGAATGGAATGGAAGTCTGCATCGGCGATGTGCGGTTTCTGTTTCTGGAGAATGTCGCTGTCGCCCAGGTCACCAACAGCACTCCAGTTGCATCAACCGAGGCCGGATCAGCAACCCCCGCTCCCCAACCCGCCATTGCTTCACCCGCTGCAGCCGATGCAGACAGAACGGTCGACGAAAGATATCCGGACGAACCACAACCGGCGGCCATGCCACGAATCTCCGTGGAGCAGCACGAGCAAACGCTCATGGCTACTGCGGCCGCATTCGATTATCAACCGATCGCCGAGGCCATCGAACTGGAAGTCGATGTGGAGGTGATCGAAGATCCCTGACGAATTCTCAGCCCCCCCACTCAGCCGCGTTCTACGGGGATCGCCCGTCCCTGCGTCAGCACCTGCCTCTGCTGCTGAAACGGGTCCCAGTATTGCCGGGTCGTGTCAATGCCCAGATGCTCCAGGATTGTCGCCGTCAGATCAGCAGGAGTCACGGGATTGTCTCGCACATGAGCCGCATGGTGGTCCGTTGCCCCAAAGACCTGACCACCCCGAATTCCTCCGCCTGCAAGCAGCACGGTAAAGGCATGGGGCCAGTGATCGCGGCCAGAGGCCTCCGTCATCGCATTCTGAGTGAACTGGCCGACGCGAGGAGTGCGTCCGAATTCTCCGGTCGCCGCCACCAGTGTGTTTGACAGCAGACCACGCTGCTGCAAGTCCTCAAGAAACGCCGACAGTGACTGATCAAAAACAGGCAGCATCCGGTCGCGCAGCGAAGGGAAAATATGGTTGTGCTGATCCCAGTGCGGTGAGACTTTGTCATGAAACGAGTCGTCATACCAGTTGACGGTAATCAGCGGGATTCCGGCTTCCACCAGCCTGCGAGCTGCCAGCAGACTTCTGGCAAAGACCGATTTGCCATAACGGTCCAGCGTTGCCGGCGATTCCTGTGTCAGATCCACAGCCCGGCCAATGCGTCCGGTTTCCAGCATTGCGAAGGCCGTCTGCTGGTACTCCTGCAGTCGCCGAACCGCTGAGTCTGCAGGTACGTCGGCAGCGGACGAACGCTGTTCAAGTTGATTCAGCAGGCGCGCGCGGTGCATCAGTCGGGTGGATGCTGCAGGACTTTCAGTCTGGAGTTCACTCGCATCGAATTCACCGCTCTCAAGGCCGGCGCTGAGCAGAAAAGGATTGAACTGCTCACCCATCCGGCCCCCCGTCTGACCCGCGATTCGCAGCTGCTGCCCCTGAAACTGGGAATGCCATGGCAGCACAATCGCGGATGGCAGACTATTGCCAGCGGGGCCAAATCGAGTCACAAGGGAACTGAGTGACGGCCAGTCCTCACGCCGCGCCTGATCCGTAATCGGCGGAAGAGGATACGCACGCCCCGAATAAATTTCGCTGCACGCCGGACCATGCACCGGCATCCGATGATGCATCGAACGCACAAGACACACATGGTGCATCACACCAGCCAGGTGCGGCAGATGTTCACACAGCTGAATGTCTGCCGCAGACGTGGCAATGGGACGAAAATCACCCCGGATTTCACGAGATGCCTGAGGCTTCATGTCCCACATGTCCAGCTGACTGGGACCGCCAAACAGAAAGATAAACACACACGACCTGCCCTCGGATACCGACTGCTGCAACGCCGCACTCCCGGAGGCAGACCGCAGTGAAAGCAATTGCGGCAGCGAAAGCCCCGGCAGCGTGAGACCCCCAATCCGCATTAACTCGCGGCGACGCAGAACGCAACCGGATCTCTCTGGAAGCTGCAGCGAAAGCATGGTCCACCCCTCTCCGGCCCGAATTCACTCCGCGAGTCTACACCAGTGGCAAAGCAGATGCCAGATCCGGAATGAAAATCAGCAAAAAGCCCCCCCTCTCGCCTCCGAGGGGAGAGCAGATAAGAATCAGGTCGACGCCACTTCCGATCTCGCCACTCCAATGAAGGCGCCGACTGCACCTGAACTCAGTCCACTGGCCAGACAAATCCAGGCAGAACGTGAAAAGCTGGAGCAGATCCGAAAGGCAATGGTCGATGCTGATACCGGATTGATTCTCGATGCTGACGTTATCAACCACCTCGAACCGCGCCGGAAGTTCACTGATAAACGCAGATTCGGACTAGTGGTCACTGGAACTCGTTATGAATCGCATGCAGTGGAGTGCGCTGACTGCCCGCTGAAAGCTCTGTGCCGTGGTGGCAGCGCGCGAGCGAAAACTCGTATGATCCGGGGTGTGTCGATTCCAAACCCGCGGAATCAGAAGCGTTCAGGGGGGCAGGGGGAATGTGGTGTTTAACTTGATCTTAGAGCCTAAAGAGACAGTCTCTCACGGGCGTGGCTCGGGTATTGTCGTTTCCGCCGTTGCCCGCGGACTGCCGTCCTGCGGCTCAGAAGCTCTTCACCGGGGGATTGACATCCACTGCACACCTCCGCTCCTTCCCGATTCCGGTCACTCCATGCACACGGACACCCGCTCAGGCGAACCGAGATCTCTGATCATCGCCGCCGCCTCCGCCCGAGCCCTTGCCGCGTCTGCCGTGAACGCCGGGTACCGCGTATTCTGTGCAGACTGCTTCGGCGATCATGATCTGCGGATGTTGCTGTCGCAGGGCGGTGGCTCGTTTCTGGGGACATTTGCAGAGTTCAGTGACCTCCCAAAGCTGCTGGATTCTGTTCCAGCCGGGATACCGCTGCTGTGGGCAGGCGGTTTCGAGAACCAGCTGCCGTCGCTTACGGAAATCGCCCGCCACCGCTCGCTGCTCGGACTCCCCCTGGATGTCGTCCACAGACTGCGACAGCCAGAACTGCTGGCCAGTCTATTCGCGCCGTCGCGGTCACCGCAGGTGCACTTTCCGGAATCCGTCTTCAAGAGTCTGCCTCCGGCGGGACGCTGGCTCTGGAAATCCAGGCTGTCGTCCGGAGGTCTGGGTGTGCAGCGATGGACCGATGACCTGCGACAGCAGTGGGCCGGAACTCCAACACAGCCGGACGGCTGCTTTCAACAGGAAGTCGACGGCCTGCCCTGCTCGATCCTTGTGGCCATTGATCGTGGTCTCGCCAACATCATCGGACTGTCGCTCCAGTTTTCCGGCTGGCCGGAACTGAATGCAGGCGAGTTTCGTTTTTGCGGCAACCTCGGGCCGCTCAATCTGCCCCCGCGACTGGCCGCTGCCCTTGGCAACGCTCTGCAGCGGCTCCTGGAACACATTGAAATCCGTCGCGGAATCTTTGGCGTGGACCTGCTGCTGACACCCCACCAGTGCTGGCTCCTGGAAATCAATCCCCGCATCCCCGCCTCGCACTGGATTTACGAAACACCAGACCACTGGAACGCCGTCCGCTTTGCAGCCGGGGAGCCGTGCAGCGAGCTTTGTCACCCCCCGCGTCCCCCCCTGCGCACTCAGCTTATCCTCTGGTCGCACAGCCCGCTGCAATTTCCAGGTCCTGAAGAGTCTTCGCTGCCTGCTGCAAACGGCCTGCAGATTGCCGATTGCCCGGCTCCGGACACGCGTGTCTCCGCCGGAACACCGATCTGCTCGATCCTTGTCGAACACACACCAAACGCCGCGCCGGAGAATCTTCTCGCCACCCTCCGCCAATTCCCCGAACCACTCGCCCGCCAACTGCAGTTCCAGCCTCATGCCACCGCGGATGCAATGCAGCGTCACCTGCAGCAGTGGGGGGCGCTGGCCGTGGCGTGGTCCTGAATCGAGTTTTCGTGGATGACGGCTGATTCTCCGTGGACTCCCGCCAGCCTTCCCCCGGCAAACGGCCTGGCAATGTGCACTGGAATCCAGTGAACAGACGGTCCACAACCTGAGAGGGTGAGTGTTCCGCCGAGCCGCCGCGTACTGGTCCGCGCTGTGAGCCGTAGCCCGTGGTTTGAACGAGCGACGGGGTGGTGCCGTGCTGGTGGGAGGGATGCGGCTCAGCAGGCGTTTCGACCTGCAGGCGCGCGTCCAGCGGGTCCGCTGAAGTTTGATGGGGGTTCCGTGTTCGTACAGCCGTTCATTCGGGAAGCTTGTGCCATGCTGGCAGTCCCTCCAGGGGGTCAGTCACTCCATTTCTTCCGACGGCCTGCAGGAAATGAATGTCGTCAAGCCCATTGTCGCCAGCATCAGGATATGGATTCGTGGGATTGACTTCTGAGCGACGCTGCAGTGTCGCGGAGATTCGCAGCTTCAGTTGTTCACTGGAGTTTTTCAGGTTGACGGTTTCCTGAAGGTAGGCCGATTGCACTTTATTTCCGCTGGGCAGTACCAGAGACGGGTGATCGAAGGGGGCCTGATGGAGTTCCACGCGAGAATCGGTGAGTGCCATCAGAAAGGCTTCAATCTCATCAATAGCTCGCACGTCTGCTTCGAGGAACTGCTGAAGGGCGGGAAGTCCAGGATGGTGCCAGAATTTTGCTTCAGCGATATCAGCAAACTCGCGGGGGCCATACTGATAGAAGAGCAGGACCTCACGCAGGGTGAGAAACGCTCCATTGTGCATATATGGGCTGGTAAGAGCGATATTGCGAAGTGAGGGTGATTTGAAGGCTCCACGGACATGGCTTTGGTTTGGCTGAAGCCGATCCTCGCCTGGGTAGCGTTTGCGGGCGCGCGAGAATTCGAAAGGGATCTCGTTGGGCTCAGCGACACGACCAACGCCCCAGTCAAGCCGGGCGACTGGAGTATTGATTTGGTTATTGAACCAGAGTGATGTCACCCCGATATTGTAGAAGCCCCCATCATAGGCAAAGATCTGCTTATTCAGATGTTCTCCGGGACCCTCGAAGACTGGCTTGAGCTGTTCGATGAATTTGTTTCCATCAGGATTGACTGGCTGAGTCAGAGGTTTGATGCCTGGCGGCAGTTCGTCATAGTCATCATCCGGAGGATCAGAATCGCCGAAGACCGCGGCAATGGCAGCGCCGGCGAATTCGGGCTGCATGTGACAATCGCCGCATCCATAGCTGCGAAACTTTTCCATTCCCGTGATGGCAGTGAGTGACATGGCCGTGGTGTCGCCATTCGCGTATTTGTCCCACGGGGAGTCGTCTGAAATCAGCGTTTGCTCGTAAGCCATAATCGCCAGTCCGAAGAACAGCGAAAAATTGGCTGCGTGCATTGCGGTTGAACCCTTCAGGGGCTGGCCGTCAATGGTGGTAAACGACGGGTTCAGCTGAAAGCTGTCAGGCGCCTGCCAGAGGGCTGGGAGAAATGCCTGTTCGATCAATTTTCGATAGGTTGTATTGAGGCTTTTTTGCTGGTCCTGGTGGGTCCATGGGGCAAGCAGGCTGTCTTCTTTGTGGACATCCTGCAGCAGCAGCGGCGGGGTATCAAGGAGTTTCAGAGCCACATGCCACGGTCGGCGACCATGCCAGCTCATTTCCTGATCGCTGACAAGCGGAACGACGGACTGGGATGCAGCTGCGGCCCGCGGGATTCGTACCCGAAGCGTTGTGACCTGCCGATTGCGTACGATGAACTTGCCAATTTCGTCAGGCACCAAACTTTGGTTTCCATAGCCGTCGTGCCCATTAAACTCGTCTGCAGCGCGGCCATCGTGAAACAGTCGGGAAAGCAGGGTGCTGTTGATCACAGTCCCCGCATTTCGCCTCGAAACACTGCGGTAAGGGAGCAGTGTTTCCGGGTAATGCAGAGACTGAAGTTCCACTTGGGTCGGCATGCGACTTTTTTCAACCGGTATCCCTTCCGCGTTTTGAGTCAATCCTTCGAAGATCCGCAGGCGAATGCCCTGTGAGCCGATGACGCGAGTCTGATCATCGTCGCCATCCTTTGCAGTAATCAGCCCGAAGTCTGCCGATTTTCCGGTTTCGTAGGCGGACGAATGGTCCGCTCGAGTCCACTGGTGATTGGCTCGGAGCTGGCCAGGTACAAGAGCGTTGTCGGTGTGTTTGGTGCGAGTATCGACACCGGCGTGATAATGGCAGGTGGCGCAGGCAGTACGATCATCGCTGCCGACTCGCTGGTCCCAGAACAGGGCTTTTCCGAGAGCCTTCAGTGTCTGTGGGTCACGGACGTAGTCGGTGAGAGTGCCGGCAGCGAACGAATCGGAATGCCGGAGCTTCCAGTCTCCGCTGCTTTTTCGGGACAATTCGTGCGCGGCATTCTTACGTGCTTCCAGCTGGGCTTTTGACAGAGGAGCCGTCTGGGCTGCGTGCGGATTTGATTTGTCTTCGTCCGGAGCCGGGGGGGATGCTGGTCCTGGTACCAGTACCACGGCTGCTGACGCCATGAGTGTCACAAGCAGTCCCCAGGCGACGACCGGAAATGCGGCTGAACCTCGTCGATTTCTGGTGATGAAACTCATCGAACACCTCCTGCCGCAGTGCCCCGCAGGATACGAATTATGCTTTTTTGAATTTGTTCCCGGCGAGTCTCCACGGGCATGGTGGCCCAGCGATTGAGACGATCGTTACCGAAGGTGATCAGAGCGGAGTGCTGACTTCGGTCGCGATCAATTGCCGGGTCCGGATCTGTGAATCCAAGACCCCGGCGAATCGATTCGATGTCGTCCGGCTGGCCAGTGAGAAAAACCCAGTCACTCCGAAATTGATCGGCGTTCCGTGGCCGGAGCGCCTCGGCGCAGGCGGCGAGCACCTCCGGGTTGTCATGTTCGGGATCGAGGGTGATGGAGATGATTCGCAGATCAGGGCCGACGGCCTGATCCAGAGCGGGCCAGAGCGATGAGAGCAGAGCAGACGTACCGGGGCAGGTGCCAGCGCATTGAGTGTACATCAGATTGATGATCACCGGGCGGTCAGCAATCAGATCGGAGTAGAATCGCAGGGACTGTCCGCGATGGCTGACAAGGAGTGGGTCCGGGAGTCTGTCTGTGGCTCGAGGCTGAGCGGGCGACGCCACGGTCCGATGGCGTTCTTCAGCCACTGCTCCACCCACCGTGATCAGGGGGACCAGAGAACACAGGAGTCGGCGACGATTCAGATCAGCCATGGCACGAATCTCCGAAAAACTGCTGGACTGGAATCGGACAGGGAACTGGCAGCAGATGCCCGTGCAGTTGGTGTTGCATCAGTATTTCAGGCACCAGCGGTTTCTCAATCGTCACGATCTCGGAGCCAACCTGATCGCGCTGCACGCTGCCGTCATCGCCGGAATTGGGCTGGGGCTCAGGTTTCCCAATCGCTTCCATGCGGGGGTCGAGCGTCACCATCATCCGCATGTCTTCGTGGTTCAGGTTGTGACAGTGAAACACGAAGGGACCGCGAAACGTGCGAAACCTCATCAGGATCATCACCTCGGTATTCGGCCCGAGTATTGTGGTGTCGTGTTTGTAGCAGTCGTGTGGGAGCGCGTTTTCGGATTTCATGTCAATGGAGACACCGGGGTAGAGCGCATGATTGTGGTCTCGGCGAGACATTTTTCGGCCAGCGAAGTCCACATAGATCTGCTGATGCGACTCGAGATGAATGTGGATCGGATGCCACCAGCCACCACTGCGATTGACCAAATGCCACACTTCCAGGCCGCCAAGCACTGGTGTGGCGTCAGCCCGCTCCTCGTCGAAAAATCGATGACTCACTCTCCACGCCCCCCGGCCACGCTCGAAGTCAAATCTTCGAGTTGGTAAGTCCAGGATTTGCTGCCACGTCAGCCGGCCCATCAGGTCATCATGGGCGCGGAGTTTGGGGAGCAGTTCACCAGTCATGACATCTCGCGGGGCGGCATCCTTCAGCAGTGGGGTCTGATTGATCACGTCCCGCTTCGCCTGGAGCAGGGCAGCCAGAGGGCTGAGATCCGGCTTGAAGTTAATACATTTATCTTCATCGGATTTGTCGTGTCTGACCACGTCAATGCGGAGAATCCTGAGCATATCAAAATTCTGACCACCTTCGCTGTCACCCGCCAGAGCCTGACGGTGTGCGTCGTCGAGGGCGGGGACGTGGATGCGACTGCCGCGAGGCTTGCCGGCTCCGTCCGCTTCGGCAAGGCCGTTGTCGCCATGCCCCGGCCCCCGGCCGTTCCTCTGGTCGCAGAGATTCACAAGAAAGAACGTGGCGCGTTCACGGTCCCCCAACAACGCAGCAAAGTCGATGATGACGTCAGCCCGATTGGCCATGGCCAGCAGAATACGGTCGTCCCAGACTGGTTCACCCTGCAGCCATGAATCCTTGCCAATCCGTACCCATGGATGCCGCTGGGCCGGCGGTGTCTGACCGGAATCGTCCACTTCATCGCAGGCCAAACCACCGGAAACTCCCTCGCAGCTCATCCCAGTGCTGATGCCACCCTTCGCATAACGCACACCACTCTTGTCTTCAGCGATAAACAGGTTCTCGATCTGCTCTTCTGTCAATTGACTGATATCCCCTGCATCCCAGAGCGTCAGCAGGAACACTCGAGCCAGAGAACCATTCAGAAAGCGGAAGCGATACTTGTGGGATTTGACTTCCAGTCGTGGCCATGCCATGCCATTGACAATTGGAATGTTTCCCAGATAGCCATTGTGGTCAAAGGGATCGAAGTGAATTCTGGCCACGTGCGGTGCGTCACTGGTGGGGCGGCAGAGACACCGATCACCCAGTATTAACGGAATATCGTGACTGTTGCTGCTGTTGCGGAAATCCGGTGCCGGGAGTACACCCTGCTCGACGAGAAACTTCTCCCAGGGATCACTGATCATGCAGCAGCCCGCCAGCCCCATCAGAGCATTGTGAGCCGTGATGTCGTTGGCATGGTCGTGATACCACATTGTCGACTGTGATTCGGAGTAATCGAATTCGCCGGGAGCGAGCGGATCCGCGGACGGTTTTTTGGGAACTCCATTGGAATAGAAGTAATCGCGCCAGGACAGTCGCAGCGATCCATCCTCCTGACGCCCGGCACATGCCAGAAACGCCGGGTGTCCGTCGGAGTGGGAGGGTGAGTGGCCACCGTGCAGGTGAACGGAAATCTCCGCCGGAAGCTCGTTCACATACCGCACCACGATTGGGCGATTCACGTCTTCCACAAACGTGGGGCCCGGGACCTGCCGATTGTAACCCCAGACCGGCGTCTTCAGGCCTTCAACAATCTCGGCATTGAATTCACCTGCAACCACTTCGTAGAACGGAATCCAGTCATGCAGTACCCAGAAATGCTGTGGATCAAAGCCACCTTCAATCCCCCAGAACTCAGGGGCGATTCCGAGTTGACGACGGTCCTGAATAGGGAGCGGCAGTGGGCTGGAATGCGGTTTTTCATCAACGCCACCCGGTAAGACTCGATGGATAGGGGGATTAAGCGGAATCCATTCCCCATCGCCTGCCTGCCTGTAAATCTTACTGATCATGTGCGTCCTGGGATCCGGCCCCTGAAGGGCCTCGCGAATGTCCGCCGTCCTGATCCAGCCTTTCGGCCGCATGACGTGAGCAGCGTGCCTGCCCGACCATGCCTGGAGTGTTTCAGCGGATGCGTTCGGGCCGGGTGACTGCATTCCATCTGGCAGATACTCTGGCAAGGCCAGCTTTCGCTGCCACTTTCCAGTCAGCTCAGACGGCCGCAGAAACTCGGGAGCCGCACAGCGTGCCCGCGGATTGGCCGCGGTGGCCTGTTCCGAGCATGCTCCGGCGGTAACAATCGCTGCAGATGTCGCTGTGCAAAGCGTTCGTCGCGTGGTGCGAAATAACTCGTTTGACATGCTTGGGTGTCCTGTATCGATGGACCAATACGACACACTGGCCTGGAGTCCGGAGGGCACGTGATTGGCAGTCAAAGGCGTCTGGATTTGAGTCACTGCATAGAAATCTACTATAATTCATATAGATTTGTCAACTATTCTGTGGGGAATTCACGGTAATCTGCGAGGTCGCAAGGCGGTGTATCAAACAACTGGGACTCAGTGTTGGGCGGATTGAGAGAACCTGAAAAATGGACAGGGAAATTTTGGATACCGTTCGGAGGGACACGGGGGGATGGCGATCACCAGGTTGAGCTGTGGATGCGGGTCAACCACCGCACGACACCCGTGAAGCGCAGGACGTCAGTTGGCGGGCGAAGGCCCAATGGCAGTCACGTTCGCCGTCCGGGGTCGCAAGAGTCGTCTTTCGCTCCGCGAAAGAACGGCATTTGAAGTCCATTCGCGAAGAGGCTGTGAATTTATTGGAACCTGACCTGGCTGTCGACGTGGCGGGGCGCTATGAGGGAGCCATGAGCAGCCAATCTTCCAGCACGACGTCGAATGAACCAGCAGCGCCCCAATCCGCAGAGATCGCCCCCGTGAGCAGCCAGCATGCAGGAGTCAGCCATCCCCAGCGGCACCAGAGAGAATGGATGGAGTACTGCCTCGACGAAACGCTGCCGCAGAATGACATCGGGAGGTCGGTCTGGAACGACGTTCAAATGCTGGATCTCAGCCCGCTGTACGCGGCCATTCGGGTAACAAGGGACGAGGCCGGGCGGAGCGCCATTGCTCCTGAAATCCCGATGGCGCTGTGGCTGATGGCGACTTCCGCAGTGAGCAGGGGCTGCGGCAATTTCTGGTTCGAGGCCTTCAGAAAGTGAAGGCTGTAGCGCTCTGGCACGCACTCGCATTTAATTTTCGACGGTCGATTCCGTCGTCTGGCACCGTCCGGAGAAAAAAACTCCTCAGGGACCAGGCCACCGGCTGTTTTCTCGATAGATTCACAGCCATAGATTCACAGCCTCAGAGCGAAAGGCGACAAAGTGGGTGCCATTGGGCTTCCGCCCAATGGCCTTGACTTTCCTGGCGGAAGGCGGTGCCGGGAGGGCGAAGCTCCTGCTGAGCCGCATCCCTGCCGCGAGCGCCGCAACGATCCCGGCTGCTCCGTAAAAACGCCGGCAATCGCTCGCAGTGCGCACCAGTATTCGGTGGCTCGGCAGGAGTCTCGCCCTGG
>JBJTOM010000306.1:0-9982 GCA_046074585.1 Planctomycetota bacterium
TTATTGACCACTTGATATCAAACGATCCAGCTTGATCAACTGTTAATATCTCAAAAAGGATGAGAATTGTTTTTATAGTGATTGTATTGCTAGTCAGATTACTAGAAGCCACAAAACGGATTGGTGGGGTAACACCTGGCATTACACCGAAAGGATATGTTTTATTCCTGAGGTAAATTATTCAACAATTACTCTGGCACAAGCTATGGCAGATGAGATGAATAAAAAATATCATGTCGGTGTAATGCCATGTGTTACCCCTCCTGTCCTTTTTGTGGCTTCTAGTAATCTGACTAGCAATACAATCACTATAAATATTAATTCTCATCCTTTTGAGATATTAACAGATGATCAAGCTGGAGCGTTGATATCAGGTGGTCAATTGACTGGATCGTTTCCGTTGAACTCTATCAATACAGTAATACCGAATACAGTGCCAAAGACTATTCAAACCAGGGACTATTTCAAATCTGGCTTTGTTGATCTGTTTCCTACTCGTAATCTGTATCTCATCTCGAACACTCTTGGAACGAACAATTCTATGAGTATTAACGGTGAGTGGGGTATCCTCAAGAAGATCCCAGTCAGTGCTTGTTATAATGAGATTGTATATGATCAGAAGGTTTTAGGTATGGATTATCTCGACTGCTCCAACCAGACACTATCCCGTATAGACTTTAAGATTAAAGATCATAATGGTAATACCGTCAATTTGCATGAGAATCATGTTTCATTTTCTATAATATTTGTTAAGGTCGCTGATGAATAGCGTTTATTGTTTAAATTCATTTTCTCATTTTAAAATATTATCGAATGAGTGAATCTTTATCTTTACCACAACCAACAACTACTGAAGAAGCACCTGCAGAACCACAAGAACCACAATAATTACCACCAGCTGAACCTAAGGAAATTGCCAAACCAAAACGAAAGCCAAGGGAACCAAAGAAGAGCAAAGTTATTGCTGTATATGTTAATCCTACTGAATATTTTGATGATCAGGCACCGCCACCTCCATCTCCTGAAGAAAAGCCGAAAGCAAAACCCAGGGGTAGAGCTAAAGCAAAACCTGCTGCAGAACCTGTAGCCGAACTTGTTGCAGAACCTGTTGCAGAACCTGTTGCAGAACCTGTTGCAGAACCTGTTGCAAAACGAGTGAGAAAGCCTAGACAAGTAAAAGTAGAACCTGAACCTGTACCAGATCCTCCTCCTATTGCAGATATTGAAGATCTTGAAGATCAAGTAGCAACAAGTTTGAAAGTACCGAAGCGCCCAAACTGTTTTCCCGATACGCGTTACGACGCTCCCGGGGTCCCGGCTCCCTTACGGCGAGGCTGCACCTGCACAGTCGTCCCCCAATGACATCAGCTGATCGCTTGCCGGAGCAATTCATACAGGCAGCGGTCATCCTCCGCCCGTGGCAGCATCGCTTCGATGTCGAGGGCAAGGGGCAGGGTCAGCTTCCAGTCAGCCGAGAGCTTTACCAGATCCTTGACGGTCGTGATCACCATGGCAGCTCGCTGTGCGGTGGCGTGCTGCTGCACGGTGGCAAGGTCTGCCGGCGTGTAATGGTGATGGTCGGGAAACCATTGCTGGCCCACAACCGTCAGCCCGGCTCCCAGACATGTCGTCCGGAATGCATCCGGATTTCCAATGGCGGTCATCAGAAACACGTGCTGCCCGCGAACGCTGTCCAGAGAATATCGTTGGCCGGATTGATCCCGCAGTCCCACGGGTTCAAAATTCACCTGCAGAATCCGCTGGCTCAGCGCCGGGCTCAGCGTTTGCAGTCGCTGCTCAATCTGCCTTAGCTCATCCCCCGAAACCAGATTGGTCCGCGTCAGCAGCACAGCGTCGGCTCGTCGCAGTCCAGTCAGCGGTTCCCTCAGCAGACCACGGGGCAGTACGGCACCAAAACCAAACGGACAGGTGGCATCAATGAGCACCAGATTCAGATCGCGATGCAGCCGCCGATGCTGAAATCCATCGTCCATCACCACCACATCCGGACGATTCGCCATCTCCAGCTGCAGCAGCTGACGAACAGCCGCTGCGCGATCGGCCTGCTGAATGTGCGGAATTCCGGGAACAAGGAGTTCCAGCACGCGTTTCTCATCGTTGCTGCCATCCGCAGCCGCTTTATAGCCGCGGCTGATCAGCCCTGGCGTTCTGCCCAGCTGCTGCAGCCGCTGACAGATCAGCGCAGCCACTGGCGTCTTGCCCGTCCCGCCCGTCGTCAGATTCCCCACACTGATAACCGGAACACCGGCCGTGGACACCGCTGTCAGCCTCCGATCATAGAGCTGGTTCCGGACGGCCACCGCACAACCGTAAAACGCGGAAGCCACTCGCAACACTCCCCGCGCAGCACCGGCCAGTAATCCGGTGGTGCGTCCGCTGATCAGATTCCGAAAAGCTGTTTCGTCAATGATGGGCACAGGCTCGCATTCCTCAGACGCTGTCACCACGTCCACAGCAGACACGCATCAGTCCCCAGGTGCAGGCCGCGGTCCAGCCCAGAACGCAGACAGCCGCAAGCAACTGAACCACCAGCAGCGATGGATTGTCGTAGAGCAACCCATCAATCGATTTGCCGTCCCAGTGTCGCACACCATTTCCGGAATTTCCAAAAACTCCCGCTGCCAGCATTCCTGTGAAGGCCGCTGACACCAGCATCACAGCAGCCGCGCCGACATGCCACCCCAGATAGCGGCTGACGGCCGTCCAGATGATCCAGCCCGCACCTGCACCGGCCGCGCCGCAGATCATCGATGTCAGCGGATCATACATCACACATCCCGCAGCCACCGCTGTCAGTCCGGCACAGAGTCCGTTCGCAGTCAGTTCATGTCCGCCGGCAGTCGGTGCCAGCAGTCTCAGCAGACCACAAAACAAAAACCCGCCACTCCCTGCGGCCAGGCTGTTCAGCAGAATCAGCGACCGCAACTCCGGACTCGGCACTCGCAGCGATGCCATCAGCACCGGAAAGGCCAGCCAGAACAGCAACGCTCCTGCGGTCGCCGTCAGCGATGAATTCCACCAGCGCGGAACGGTATCCCGAGCCGCCCCGCCCGGTGTCCCCGGTATCTCAGGCGTCGCAGCCATCACCACCGCCGGTCTTCCCCGACCCACAACAACCACTGCTGCAGCCCCCATCATCAGCACCAGCAAACTGCCACCTGCGTCCACCGCGTAGCGCACTCCCAGCCAGCCTTCGCCCCACACCCAGTGAGCCACCGGCGCGTAGACAACGAGCCCCCACAGCAGACTGAAAAGACCCAGCCGTATCGGGACAATTGATCGGCGAGCAGACACGACAGTCGCCACCACGGCGCCTACACTGCACAGATACACTGCCAGCTGAAATGTGATGAAGGCGGCCAGCGTAATTCGACCGTGGGGGCGTCGGGCTGCAAACATCGGAGCTTCCGAATTGCCCTCCGGCTGCAGATGCCGAAAGCCGGCAAATGCCAGATCCCCCACAAAACCACCGCGTCCCCAGAACGGTCGCTGATCCACAACCTCGGCCGCCTCCCGAATCATCTGCTCCAATCCCAGGGGCTGTCTGTCGTCGACACTCACGGGCGTGGTCCCCAGCGACGGCCCGAAGGCCAGACTGTGCAGCACCGTAATCCAGACGGCCACATGCAGCGCTCCTCCGGTCAGCCACTGCTCCGCACGCACTCGTCCCTGGAACGGAAAGCTTCCGCCAGTGAGCAGGGCCACACAGGCGGGCAGCAACAACAGCAGCACTGCGAAGGCGGAGGCTGTCAGCCAGAGCATCTGTGCGCCATCGAATTCACTGTGCCATTCCAGAATCATCGCACTGACTCCTGACTTCCCGCCGCATTGCCCTTGCCTCGACGCAGCTGCAGAAACTGGTTCACAGCTGCCGCCGGAAACATCTCCAGCGCCGATTCCACCGGACCGTCCGGCCACGTCACCTCAATCGATTCCACCGTCTCCCCCGCAGCCAGCCCGAAATGCACCCGCGGATCGCTGCTCGCCAGATAACTCGACTGCGGCACACACCACGCCGTCCGTCGCCGACCGCCGTTACACACCAGCGTCACCTTCGCGCCAATGGCGTCCCGCCCGGGGGCTCCGGTGAGCAGTTGCAGGGTGAGCCACGAGCCAGGCTTCTGCAGATCGTTCCGCAGCACCTGAGCAGCTCCGCCACAGTTGGTCATCACAAGGTCCAGGTCGCCGTCGTTGTCCAGATCCCCGCTGGCAAGGCTCCGTCCCGAAGCCGGCACCGCGGTGAAGTCGCCCGCGACCGCACTCCAGTCCTCAAATCGCAGCCCCTCCCGGCCCCGCAACAACACGTTGCGGTCCGCGTACGCCTTCCAGTACTCCGCTGAATTCCGAATCACTTCCCGCCGCACCTGAAACTCGTCCTCGCCATGAAAGGGAAATCCCGAGTGACAGGGAATCACCAGTCCATTCACCACCGCGACATCCAGCATACCGTCATGATCCAGATCGCTCAGCACCGTCCCCCAGCCAGTGTGGCGACGTGTGTGCACATCGAGGCCCGAACCCGGTGTCTGATCGGTGAACTGCCCTGAGTCATTTCCGAGATACAGCGTCGCCGTTTCATTGGTCAGATGTGTAACAAACATGTCCGGCCAGGCGTCGCTGTTGACATCGCCCACCGCCGCCCCCATACCCGCCTCGGCATGACCCCGAAGATTGCAGGCTGCCCCCCGCGCTGCCGCCTCTTCCGTGAATCCCACTCCGCGCTGGTTGACCCAAAGCCGATTGGGGGCCCCGTCGTTGGCCACAAACACATCCGGCCAGCCGTCCCCGGTCAGGTCGCAGCAGATCGCGCCGAAACCATAAGTCTTCGCCGCTGTCAGGCCACATTCCTCTGTCACATCACGAAAACGAACGGACCGCGGACCGGGAACTTCAGGAGCAGCCGCTGAACCCGTCTCGTTGCGATACAATCGATCCACAGTGGGCTGAAACTTGTGCGGCCCGCAATAGCTGACAAGGCCGTGCGAAAAACCACACGAAACCTTGTGCCCGTACATCGGATCCTCGGTGTAGTTGACGACCAGCAGATCCAGCCACCCGTCCCGGTCATAGTCAACAAACGCAGCCGCAGTACCCCACTCGGTGTCACGTCGCCCCAGCGCCTGCGACAACTGCTCAAAACCGCCGCGCCCGGTATTTCGGTACAGCACATCCTCGCCGTAGTTTGCGATGAACACATCCGGAAACCCATCGTTGTCCACATCGCCCACTGCCACACCCGCCCCGTAACCCAAATCCCCCAGCCCGGCCTCCTCAGTGACGTCCACGAAGGTTCCCGAATCCGTCTGTCGAAACAGACGATTGCGATAATCTGTTCCCGGCGGAAACGGCTCCGGGGTCTCCGGCGTTGGTCCGCAGTTGACGAAATACAAATCCATCAGCCCGTCCGCGTCATAGTCCAGCACTGCAGCACCCGCACCAATCGACTCCGGCATGAACCATGTCCCCAGCGGACCCACCACATGCTGAAAGTCAATTCCGACGTCCCGCGTGATCTCATTGAAACGATCGCTTCGGGAATGGACCGCGGGTGACCGATCAGGCGCGTTTCCCCGCTGCTGATCAGGGCAGTCGTAATCCGGCAGGGCGGCTTCCGGCCGCGCTGTCAGGTCACGCAGAGCCTGAGCTTTTCGAGTCTGCCACCAGCCTGCCAGTCCCCAGGCTGCAAGAATCACGACGCAGAGTGCTGCCAGTGCCCGCAACCCTGTGGCAGTCTGTCCCGATTTCATCTCCGGCTCGGTCATGGGTTTGCTCCCTCTGTCGTCTTCGCAGCAGCCAGCTCCTGACGCAGCTGCTGCAGCTCGACCTGTTCAGTCCTGCCGTCTGCCAGTGGCAGTGTGGTGGCCAGTTCCAGTGCCTGCCGGGCGCGGTCCGTGTGCCCGGCGGCCAGCAGCAGTCGAATACGGCCGAAGTGAATCCAGATCTCACCCGGTGCGTCCGCGGCCGCCTGCTCAGCCTGAATCACGGCCTCCGGCAGTTTTCCGCTGGCGGCCAGCAGATCAGCGAGGGCCGCTCGAGCCACTCCATAGTCGGGCTTCAGCTGCAGACATGCATTCAATGCGGCCATCGCAGCCTCGATACTGCCCAGTTGAGCTTCCGTGACGGCCAGATGAAAACGCACGAGCGGATCCGTTGGAAAACGGTCAGCCAGCTGCCGCAGTTCCATGGACGCCAGCTGAGCCTGACCCTGATCGCGGTGAGCCAGCGCGAGGTTCAGGGCGGGGCGGGAGCGGTCCGGGAATCGCCGTGCCAGCAGGGCCAGACGAGTGGCCGCTTCCCCCAGTCGCCCCTGAGCCCGCAGCTGGTCCGCTGCCACAGAATCTGCTCCGCCACTCACATCAAACGCCCTCAGTCCGGCCAGCCACGGATCCTGAAAATCCGGCTGCCGCGGGCTCTGGAGGGCTTCGTGACGGAGCGATTGAGCCAGTTCAGACTGACCCGTCTGGAGTGCCGCCATCGCGGCCTCCTCCAGCAATTCCGCTGACAGACTCCCGGGAGTCCCGCGGGCTGCGTTCAGAATCGTCAGCACCGCTTGTGGAGTGTTCTGCAGCCGTGCCGCACGCGCCCTCTGCAGCGCACTCTGCGCTGCGGCTGGTGAATCGCCGGGAACGGGCTGCAGGAGTTCTTCAGTGGCTGCCGGGTTTCCAAGGGCCAATTCCGTGGCTGCCAGCTTCAGCCGCACATGCAGCGCGTCAGGGGACAGTGCATACGCAAGGCGCAGATCCGCTGCAGCCGCATTGAGATCGGTCTGTTCGAGAATCATGGCCGAAAACCATGGCCACCGCGGATTGGCGGGATCAAGCTGCCCGGCCCGGCGAAAGCATGCAAGTGCTTCGCGGGGACGTTCGTGCTGCAGCAGACACTGGCCATACTGCCCCCACACCTCCGCCTCCCGAGGCTGACGCTGCACGCGCGCACGCACATCGCTGAGCAGGTCCAGGACCACTCGGTCCATTCCCCGCTGGTCGAATGACGGCACCGCAGGACCATCAGTCGGCCAGCGGTCGCCAAGCATCAGCGTGAACACGGCAAGTCCCATGAAGGTTCCTGCCAGCAGTCCGGAGCGGCGACGGGGCGTGCCCGCTCCGATCGCTATTGGCGGGTTCGCGTCGCTCATGGCTGATCCCTTCCCGCGCCCGCCGCCAGTTCTGCGTCCGAAAGTCGGCGACCAGTGCCACGCCGCAGCTCGATGAATTGATCTGCCGGGCCCCCCGAAAATCGCTCCGCACCCGAAAGCTCGTCCGGCCAGTACACGTCCGCCGCATCCCAGACGGACGTCTCGCCAAGCCCCACGTGGATGCGCGGATCATGGCTGGAGAGATAACTGGTCTGCGGAACAACAAACGCCGTCCAGCGGCGAGTTCCGGCATGCACGACAACACGCGCACCAATCGCGTCCCGCTGCCGCGGCGCGTCGAACACTCGCAGCGAAATCCAGTGACCGCGACGGACAGCGACGTTCTCCCAGAGCTGGGCCGGGGCAGCGATCGCAGAGGTAAGCAGATCCACGTCACCGTCGTTGTCCACATCGCCGGCCGCCAGTCCCCTTGAGACCAGCGACTGCTGCAGAAACGGCTCAACACCCTCCGGCAGCCGAAAACGACCGTCGGTGCTGCCCATGAAAACTTTCCGCGGCTCAGAATACTCCAGCCAGTGCGATTCCCCCGATGCTGACGGCAACAGCGGAGCACGCATCACACGACCATTCACCACGGCCAGGTCGATGCGGCCGTCAAGGTCCAGATCGCGCGCTGCCACTCCGAAACCTGTGTCGTTGCGAGAGACTTCCGCCAGTCCGCTGCGGACCGTGTCGTCCAGAAACACGCCACCTCCCAGCTGACGATACCATGTGTTCGTTTCACCCCGCAGATGCGTCAGAAACACGTCTTCCAGTCCGTCGTGATCCAGATCCGCCAGTGCCGTACCCATGCTGGCCTGCGGGCGTCCCTGCAGATCCACCGCACACCCTCGTAAACTGCCCTCGTCCGTAAAATGCCCCGGAGGGCTCTGAATCCACAGCCGATTGGGTTCCATGTCATTGGCCACATACAGGTCCGGCAGTCGGTCACCATTCAGATCGGCGCAGACCGCTCCCAGCCCCTTGCCAACAGCGGCGGCCAATCCCGCAGCGATGGTGACATTCTCGAATACGCCCGGCTGCCCGCTGGCTCCCAGGTTGCGATACAGCGCGTCTGCCGTTCCGGAAAATGCGTGGGGGCCGCAGTAATCGCGGCGGCCCGCAGCATCCGCGCACAGACTGCCGGAAAAATAGTCGACGTAGTGAACCACCAGCACATCCAGCCAGCCATCACAGTCGTAGTCGACAAACGCAGCGGCCGTGGACCAGCGACTGGAGCTGAGCCCTGCAGGGGTTGTGACGTCTGTAAAACGGAGCGCCCCGTCGGTGCGTTCGCTGCGAAACAACGCCGTGCCGCCCGCGGACGTGGTGAGCACGTCGAGGTCGCCGTCATTGTCAATGTCCGCCGGGTAACAGCCCATGCCAAAGCCCCGCACCCGAATCAGGGCCTCCTGACTGACGTTGGCAAAGCTGCCGTCAGACTGCTGCAGCAGCACCGTCAGCACCTCACCGCCCTCGGCTGCCTGTTCCGGGGAGACCTGGCCGGGCACCAGCAGCAGGTCCAGTCGGCCGTCGGCATTAAGATCGGCGAAACTGCAGCCACTGCCCATGATCTCCGGCATCTCGAAGGTCGTGTCCGGAGCGTGGTGCGGATACCGGGACAGCTGAGCGACGCTGCGCTCGCGAAACAGCGGCGCGGCTGATACCGGGGCCGTCTGCGATGTCTGAGCGGACTGCGGTGCTGAACCGGAGCCACAACCGACCACGGTGATGGCGGACAGGAACAGCAGAATTCGGCACGAAGCAGGCACGGTCCATTCGCCAGGTCAGGACAGGGAGTGACAGGCGGGAGAAGAATATCTGTTTTGGTCCG
Organism: Planctomycetota bacterium; assembly: GCA_046074585.1. Taxonomy (GTDB): domain Bacteria; phylum Planctomycetota; class Planctomycetia; order Planctomycetales; family Planctomycetaceae; genus SXXK01. The sequence continues at coordinate 8,991 of JBJTOM010000306.1, forward strand.
ACCGGCAAACCTGTGGACTCGTGAAAAAACCTGGATCGGCTATGATTGGCGGCAGAGCAGCCGGGGAATTCGCCGGCTACCCCCCTTCCACCACTTTGCACGGAACCTGAACATGAAACGCCTGATGATGCTGGCCGCCGCCTGCGTCTGCAGCCTCGCCGCGATCGCTGAAGACAAACCCGGCGAATGGAAACAACTCTTCGACGGCAAAACATTCAACGGCTGGAAAGCCAGCGAAAACAAGGATTCCTGGAAGATCGAAGACGGAACACTCGTCTGCCATGGCGAACGCAGTCACCTGTTTTTTGAAGGCGAAAAAGCACCCTTCAGGAACTTCGAATTCGAATGCGAAGTCATGACCACCCCCGGCAGCAACGCCGGCATCTATTTTCATACTCGCTATCAGGAAACCGGCTGGCCCCGCTACGGACTGGAATGCCAGGTCAATGTCACTCAGTCCGACCCCAAAAAATCCGGCAGCCTCTACGGGGTTGTCGATATCCCCAACCCCGGGCTCAAGGACAACGAATGGTACAAAACGTCGATCCGCGTGGACGGCCGCCACATCGTGATCCGGATCAATGACAAAACCACCGTCGATTACACAGAACCTGAAGGCAAACCCGCCTTCTCCGGGGAATTCGAACGACGACTGGGCGAAGGAACCTTCGCGCTCCAGGCCCACGACCCCGCCAGCAAAGTCTACTTCCGCAACCTCAAAGTCCGTCGCCTCCCATGACCCCCCCCCCCAACGAAGATTTCAACGTTGTGTCGTTCCGGCCGCGCCGTCCCGCCGGGAGGGCGAAGCTGGGATGACGAAACGGTGTTAAGGACACTTGAAATCGTCTATCGGATTTCCTGCAGACGCGCCGCCTGGCATCTTGCTGTAGCAACTCTTACCTCACGCAAAGGCGCCAAGGCGCAAAGCAGGAAATGTTTGAAATTTGAACCTTTTGTCCTTCCTTTGCGTCTTGGCGCCTTTGCGAGAGACC
>JBJTOM010000307.1:0-6815 GCA_046074585.1 Planctomycetota bacterium
TGGCTTTTGCGGGGTGGTGTGCGGGTTTTGGCTGGAGCGGACTGGAGGACGGGGGCTGGGCAGCGGCGGTCTCGGGGGCGGCCAGCGTGGCCAGCGCCATCGAACCAAGACCAACGGCGCAGCGATCGAAGAAATGTCGCCGCGAGTCCGCCACGAGTGCTGGGGTGTGAAGTTGTGGCGGTTGGTTCAGCGGAGGTGTGGTTGCACTGTGTGGTTTGTATTTCATGGGGTTCATTCGCGTGTGACCGTTTCATCGAGGTTGAGCAGAGTGCGAGCAGCGGTGAGCGGATCCAGTTGACTGAGCACCTGAAGTTCTTCGGGCTGAGGTTTTCTGGAGGTGCAGCGACGGAAGGCGACCTCCAGTCCCTGGCTGCGAATGATGGTTTCCAGAGCGGTCGCGAATTCGAAGAACGCGACATCGTTGAGCAGTGTGAGTGCCTGGAGGGGTGTATTGCTGCGAATGCGGCGGGTGCAGGAGCTGAATCCATCGGGTGCGTCGAACACTGTGAGTGATGGCGGAGGCGAGGCGCGATAGATGAACGTGTAGAGGCCTCGGCGAAAGCGATCTTCACCGCGACTTTCTGCCCACACGCGCCGGACCTGTCCCACATTGAGCGATCCCGGGGGTACGGGGGGATAGACAGGCGGGCCCCCCAGTTTTTTTGCCAGCAGACCGCTGGCTGCAAGCGTCACGTCGCGGACGATTTCGGCATCGAGTCGCAGTCGACGCTGGCGACAGAGCAGGACGTTTTCCGGATCTTTCTCCAGTTGATCGGGGCGAACAACGGAGCTCTGGCGGTAGGTCCGTGAATTGAGGATCAGACGGTGAAGTTCCCGGAGGCTCCAGCCTCGTTCGATGAATTCGATGGCGAGCCAGTCGAGGAGTTCGGGGTGAGTTGGCAGCGAGCCCTGAGATCCGAAGTCGTTTTCTGTTTCCACAAGTCCCCGCCCGAAGTACTGTTGCCAGACTCGATTCACGATCACGCGTGCTGTGAGCGGATTCTGAGGGCTGACGATCCATCTGGCGAGATCGAGTCGGTTGGGGCGGACAGCTGTGGTGTGGAGCGGGTGCAGGACAGCGGGAGTGCCGGGAGTGACCGTCTCTGCGGGGCGAGTGAAGTCCCCGTTAACGAACACGGTGGTGGTTCGGGGAGTGGATCGTTCCTGGAGCACCAGCGTTGTCGTTCCCTGATTGAGAACCGCATCGAGTTCATTGTAGCGATCGTTCAGTTCGCGAAAGGGTCCGACACCCCCGATGCTGCCGGCAAAGAGGATTCGCTTCTGGGCAAAACCGCGTTGATTTCCGGGCACATCGAGGGCGTTGTTGATGGCCAGGGAGAGGCTTTTGCGAGTTTCCGGGGTGAGCGTTGCTTCCCAGTCTGCGAGCGACGGTGCGTGCTGATCCATCCATGCAGTGAGTTTGCCTTCAAGTTCCCGAAACTCCTGAGTCAGCCCGGTCACATTCACTCCGGGGTCAAAGACCTTGAGTGTGGGTTCGTCCTGGTCGTTGAGGAATGCGAACAACCGGTAATACTCCCGCTGCTCGATCGGGTCAAACTTATGATCATGACACTGTGCACAGCCAACTGTCAGTCCGAGCCAGACGGTGCCTGTAGTGGCGACGCGGTCAAAGACGCTGTCGATGCGGAATTGTTCCCGATCGATTCCACCTTCCTGATTGATCTGAGTATTCCGATGAAAGCCCGTGGCGATTTTCTGGCTTTCGGCAGCGTTGGGGAGCAGATCACCGGCGAGTTGTTCGATGGTGAACTGATCAAAGGGGAGATCGGCATTCAGGGCATTGACGACCCAGTCGCGGTACTTCCAGATCTGTCGAGGTGCGTCGATTGAGTAGCCATTGCTGTCGGCGTAGCGGGCCTGATCGAGCCACCAGCGGCCCCAGCGTTCCCCGTAGTGGGGGCTGAGCAGGAGTCGATCGACGAGTTCACGACAGGCAGCGTCCGGATCTGTGGCGGAGGCGGCGGTAAAGGCATCAATTTCTTCGATGGAGGGCGGGAGTCCGATCAGATCGAGGGAGATGCGGCGGATGGTTGTTTCGGGTGGGGCGAGTGGAGACAGAGTGAGTCCGTGCGGTTTCGCCTGCCGCTCGATCAGAGCATCGACGGCTGAGCTGGACGCTGGCTGAGGAAGCAGCTGGAGGGAAGGATCGCGTTTTGGCAGCAGAAATGACCAGTGCGGCTCGTACGTCGCTCCCTCTTCAATCCATCGTCTCAGAATATCCTGCTCGGCTGGAGACAGGGGGTTTCGGTGAGATTTCGGGGGAGGCATAACGGTGTCGGGATCGGTGCTGCGGATGCGTTCCCAGAGAGCGGATTCGGCGAGGTTTCCGGGGACGATTCCACGAACTCCACTGCGGTCAGCCGTGGCCCCGTCGAATGTGTCCAGCCGCAGGCCAGCCTCGCGGTGTTTCGGGTCAAATCCGTGACAGGCGAAACAGTTTTCTGAAAGGATTGGCCGCACGTCGCGGTTGAAGGAAACCGGCTCAGCAGCGATGGGTGCTGCGGATGCTGTGGCAGGCAGGAGCAGGAAGAGGAGGATGCGGGGGAGGATCTTCATAATTCAGCCTGGAAACACCTGAGACATGGCTTTGGAGAGAGCGACGTAGCACTGTCGGGCTGCGGCGATGGGATCATAATCCGGCTGGCTGGAAACCTGACCACTCACTTCGACACACACCGGCCCGCGATAACCGTGCTCTTTGAGCAGTGTGAAGTACTGGACATAGTTTGTCCGTCCTGCCCCGGGCAGCAGAAACCGGAACTTTGCGGCGTCGCCGGTGCTGTCCTTGACGTGAATGAAGCGTGTGCGTGGGAGCAGGAGCTTCATGGATTCGGCCATATCGATGCCCTGGAGCTCGAAGTGGCTGTAGTCATAGGCCACCTGAAGTGAGGGGGAGTCTGCTTCATCAAGCAGCCAGAGGAGTCGGTCGGGGGCATTGACGGCGCTGCCGACATGAGCTTTGAGGGCGATGACGATGCCGGCCTTTTCGGCGGCAGAGGCCCAGTCGCGGAGGCGCCCGGCCATACCGGCTTTCTGATTCTGCCACATGGCCGGGCTGCCGCCGAGAACGGTTTCGAGGATGGGCGGGCGATCGGGAACGAGTTCCTTTGCGAGGCCGGCGGCCGTGTGAATCAGCTCGAGGTTTGCGGCGTGGGTCTGGTCGTCGGCAGTCAGGCTCATCAGCACCATCAGGCAGGGGAGCCCGATTTTGAGGCTTTGCAGCTGCATGGCAGCGACTCGACGTAAATCGGAGGTGAACACAGACGGTTCGGTGACATAGCCGGGGTTGAGCGAGAGTTCCACATGGGAGTATCCGATTTCTGCGCAGGTTTTGAGGGCGACGTCCAGTGTCAGGGATTTCATGCCGTAGAGGCTGAAGCCGAGGCTGGGCTGGCTGGGGGGCTGGAGCAGAGTTTCGGCGGGCATACGCGTGGCGGCTGCGAAGGAGGAGGCAGTGGCAGCGAGGAACGTGCGGCGCGGGAGTCTGAAGATTGTCATGTTGCGGGGGCTCCTGTGGGCTGAGCATCGAGCATCCGGATCCAGGGCCCGACGAAGTGACCGCTGTCATGATACGTGCGACCGCTCACCATATGCCGATCGATGACGCAGGGTTCATTGACGTAAATGCCGCCGCAGACTTCGAGATCGAACCTGCATTTGGCAACGGTGGCCATTTTCAGTCCATTCACGATGCCGGCTCGGGCGGGAATTTCGACGCCGTGGCAGACGCTGGCCATGGGTCGCTGATGTTCCCAGAACCAGCGCGTGATTCGCAGCAGATCAGCGTCCTCGCGGATGTATTCGGGGGCGCGGCCACCGCTGAAAAAGATCCCGACATAATCCTCTGGCTGAATATCGCGGAAGGCGATTTCCGCTTCGATCGAATAACCTTCCCATTCCTTTGTGATGGTCCACCCGGGCTTCACTTCGTGGAGGACCATCTGATAGCGGCGTTTTTCCGGCGCGGCGACGACGGGCCGATACCCTCCCTCAATGAGGCGATAGTAGGGGTAGAGCGTATCGACAGTTTCGGTGGCGTCACCGACGATGATCAGGACTTTGCGTTCCGGCATGAGAAACCTGGCAGATGGAGGGAGGGAATGTAAATTTCGGGGACGTCGTCAGGTCGTCTCGAAGCCTTTCCGCTGCTCACGTTTCAGCCATGTGTCCGCTTCCGGGTCACCTGAAAAGCGCTCATTGACTGGGTCCCATTTGAGCGGCCGGCCAAGTCGCATGGAGATATTGCCGAGGTGGCAGGTGGAAACGGTGCGGTGGGAGCTGAGGACATCGGAAACGGGAGTGTGTCGTGACTGGACGCAGTCGAAAAAGTTGCCCATGTGGTTGATGATGGCATCCAGTTTCCCGGCGCGGGCCGGGCGTTCCAGGTTGTCATTGGTGTAGACTTTCCATTCTTCGCGGGGCAGAGGCTGGGTTTTGAGGGCCTCAACGGGGGCTCCGGTGATTTTTCCGCGATTTACGAACAGTCGTCCGGCATCACCGGTAAAGAGGATTCCGTTGTCGCCACCGCTGTCTGCGACGGTCATGACGACGCCGTTGGCGAACTTGTATGTGGCATGAAAATCAACGGCAACATTGAAGCCGTTGGGGACACCTGGCATGCTGGCTGTGCCATGAATTTCGATGGGATCGGAGTTGATGGCCCAGTGCGCGATGTCGATATGGTGGGCGCCCCAGTCGGTCATCTGGCCCCCGGAATACTCGTACCACCAGCGGAAGGTGTAGTGCGATCGTTCTTCAATGTAGGGAACGTCCGGGGTTTGCCCCTGCCAGAGATTCCAGTTGAGATGGGCGGGAGGAGTGCGGGGGAGGAAGGAACCGCTGGTGACATTTTTTCCCAGCACAACGTCAACCTTCTGCAGATTACCGATGCGGCCACCACGAACCATTTCGACAGCGAGTCGAAAGCGATCGTCGCTCCGCTGCCAGGACCCCACCTGAACAATCCGGCCGGTTTCGCGCACGACACGGGTGAGTTGTCTGCCTTCGTCGATGGTGAGCGTGAGCGGTTTTTCGCAGTAGACGTCCTTACCGGCGCGGCAGGCATCGATGACCATTTTTGTATGCCAGTGGTCAGGGGTGCCAATCGTGATGACATCGACATCTTTTCGAGTGATCAGATCCTGGTAATTTTCGCAGGCAAACGGTGTGCTGCCAAAGGCAGCTTTGGCCTGATCACGGACGTGGCGATCGACGTCACAGACCGCTGTGATGTCACCGTAAAGCAGGGCTTTGTGGGCGATGACGCTGCCCTGATAACGCAGGCCAATGGCTCCGACGCGGGGTCGATTCAGTACTGACCGTCCCTGGATGGCCCGTGCGGGGGCCGCATAGAGTCCGGCGAGCAATCCACAGGCGGCTGCGGAGGCTTTCAGCAGTTGACGGCGATTGACAGATCGTGTGGGTTCGAGTTGGAGGGGTGTCATGAGCTGGCTCCTGGGTTGTCAGGGACAGATGGTGGCTGGATCGTCCGGTCAGGCCTGGGGGTCCGGCAGCAGAGGGACCTGGTTTGCTGCGGCCTTTGACGCCAGATGTCTCTGGAAGTCCCAGCGGACGGCTATGATCGCGAAGACATGCAGCAGGACAATCCCGCCAATCGCCTCCAGCATCGGATAGTTCCAGACAGCAGTCTGTGCGCGAAAACGGGAGTAGCCGTCCCAGCGGAAGTGCGAAAGAGCCCACCATGAGAACGCATGATGCAGATGGACAATTGACAACATCCAGGAGAGCGACCAGACGGCCATTCGGAGCAGCGGTCGCCAGTTTCGAATCTTTGGCACCATCAGGAGGAGGGCGGTGAAGAATTCCTTCCGTGAGAGTCTGCGACCGTACACCTGAAGGCAGGAAAAATCTCTGAGCGTCGTGGCTTCAGCCGCAGCAGAGGACAAGGGGGGGCATCGCGCACAAATGTAGAGTGCAAAAAGCAGGATTGCCGTGGCAATCACATTGGCTGCGAGAAGGCCGGGGGCCCCGAGTCCGAAATAGCTCACCAGCGGATTGGCTTCGGTGCTGAGCGAGGGATCGAAGTAAAAGGTGGAGCCGATGTCGGCGATCCGACTGACAACGACGGCGATTCCCGAAACGACAGCAGCAGTTTTATGATCCATGTCAGGCCTCGTATACAGGTTTGGTGCGGCATTGGGTCAGAGCAGTCTGCCGGTGCTGTCACCGAACTGCTCGACAGGAATCTGCATGCGATCGAGGATGGAGGTGTAGAGGTTGCAGAGTGGCGTCTGGCCTTTGGAGGCGATGTGCTGTCCGGTGGGAAGTGAGCCACCAGCGCTGCCACCGAGGAGGATTGGCAGATTATCCGGATCATGGCGATTGCCGTCTGAGATGCTGGACCCGAAGAGGATCATGCAGTTGTCGAGCAGTGAACCTTCGCCTTCGGGGATTTCATGCAGTTTTTGGAGGAGCAGCGCGAACTGGGCGACGTGCCAGCGGTTGATGGCTTCGTACTGGCTGATTTTTCCGGGGTTATTTTCGTGATGGGACAGTTCGTGATGGCTTCCGGTGACGCCATCAAGGAAGGAGAAGTTTCGGCCGGAGACATCGTTGGCGAACATCATGGAGGCGACGCGAGTGGAGTCGGTGCGGAAGGCGAGCACCATGAGATCAAGCATGAGTGTGATGTGCTCACGGAAGTCGGCGGGAATCCCTGAGGCAGGTGGGGCGATTTCGGCAGCGGATCCGGGTTCCCATGCCGTGGGGCGGGGTTTGGAGGCGAATTCGATGCGGCGTTCGACGGCACGGACGGCATCGAGGTATTCGTCCAG
>JBJTOM010000308.1:0-11715 GCA_046074585.1 Planctomycetota bacterium
ATATCATCCACCGGCTTGACGCAAACTCCCATATATGATATGTTGGTTGATGCCATGCCACAGTGGAAACCACATCTCCCTTTCACTCCGCGACGCTTCGCTTTGGTCAAACATCGTTTACAAACGTCTTTCTATGCAAATGCAGTCAATTGGATTCGCTGTTGCTGTCACTTGCCGCTTACCAGGTCTCTTTGCGGATAGAGCGAATTTATCGACTCCGATTGACGAGCAGGTATTTGATGGTCTGCTGCGAAAGAGCAACACATCGTTGTATTTTGAGTCTCACGACCGCGATTCGCGCTGTCAATCAACCTCCGGGCATTCAAAGTTTTATTTTGCCTGGTACTGCCCGGCGACGGTCCGGGTCACGACGCCAGTCCGGCCCGCTGAAAGACCAGTTGTGACCGCATCCTGGCCTCCTGTGCATGGTCAAAAACTCGCTTCCTGTGAACGCATCAGTCGCCGCAGATCCCCCAAGGCCTTCCCCTCGCTCCCAGGGCAGGTTCGCCCTTCCGAGTTGGGGTCCGTCTTTTCAGAGGATTCCAAAGACGCTCAATGTGATTGGGCGTTCGCCCGCAGCCGTCGGTGCCATCACTCAACAGTGTGCGATGCCTTGCACCGTCCCGCACTCCGCGACGAGGACTCCTGATGTCAGGCTGGCACCCTGTCATAGCCCCCACAGCCTCCGCTGCCTGCCTGAACGCCTGCCCGTGATATGCGTTCGTCTGCCCCAGGGAGAAGATGGATGGCGGATCTCAAACAGGCGGGCGTCGCCGGGGGCCTGGAAGATTTCACGCCGGAATTCAGGTGACGATTTCAGAGCCGAAGGTTGTGGGTTCGAATCCCGCCCGGGATAATTCGAAACGGCACGAGGTGCTGAAACCGCTTGACAATGTTTTTTGAGTGGGGCGATGATGACGTGGTTCTTCGAACTGACTGGCTGCGAGGAAACTTCCCCGGACGACGTGCGACGGCAGCTGTGGGTCGAGGGTGACCGACTGCATTCGCGGGCGAACGGCAAGTCCTGGCGCTGCGGCACCCTCCGGACCCCATCCCTCGCCGAACTCCGGCAGGACAGCCTGAGCTCTGATGCTGTGTGCAGACCAAACACAGTTCGCGAAGTGGTGGCCAACGTGCAGTCGCTGCACTGCGATCCCGCCCATCAGGGGGCGCTGTTTCAGGTGGCTTCGCAGTTCAATCTGCTGGAGATGACATCCCCGCGAATCACTCCGGAAGCAGGTGTCGGCATTTACGAACACGATCTGACTCAGGGACCGGCCTGTGCCATCGCCGCCGGCGCCGGGACCATCCAGCGAAACTACTTTGCCTGCGTCAATGGACGCATCGGCCAATCGGCGGACAACCAGATTGATTGCCTGGCAGAGATCGCGACTCTGCTGGACAATTCTCACCAGCGGCTCTGGCAGATGAGCAACGGGTATGCCCTGCCATCTTCGAGCGGACTGTCAGAGATTTCCCGCCGCCTGCAGGCGATGGACGAATCAGCCCGCGACGCAGTGCGTCAGGCGTTGCGGATCGGCCTGCAACTGGACACTCAGGTCACACTGCAGCCCGCCCTTCAGACTGTCAGCCAGGCCTACTGTTCGGCGTTGCCAGTGGCTTACACGCCGCATCCTCAGTCGGCCTGGGCCCCGTTTGCCTCGGTGGTGCTGGAGGCAGCATACGAAGCGACCGTCTGTGCTGCTGTGGTGAATTTTCAGCGAACCGGCTGCAACCGGCTGTTTCTGACGTTGCTCGGTGGCGGGGTCTTTGGAAACGCGGCGGATTGGATTTTCAGCGCCCTGCGTCGAGCTCTGCAGTTGTATTCGATGGCCGGTCTGGACGTGGCGATTGTCAGTTACGGCCATTCAAACCCCGCTGTTCGCAGTGTTGTGAATGAATTTGCCTGATTCGCTCAAGCACTTCGCCGGAGACTGGCGTTACCCTGCGGAAAGCTTAAGATCCGCGATCTGTTGTCCGATCCGCACTGTCCACGGGAATCTTCCGATGAACTCCGGTTTTGTCTCTCGTCGCACGCTTCTGCAAACCTCCGCGGCCCTCGCCGCTTCCAGTCTGCTGCTCTCACCCTCCACCACAATGGCTGCTCCGGTCCCCCCGCCCGAACAAACGCTCCGGGGCCGCCTGCTGAAAACGCTCAAGATCGGCATGGTCCGCGTCGAAGGATCGCTCACAGAAAAATTCAAGGCTGTGAAAGCGGCCGGTTTTGATGGCATCGAGATGGATGCCCCGGGAATGAACGTAGAAGAAACCAAAAAGGCGATTGCCGAAAGTGGCCTGCCAGTCGACGGCACCGTCAACTCCACTCACTGGCAGGTGCGTCACACGGATCCGGATCCGGCCGTTCGCGAGCGGGCCCTGCAGTCGCTCCTGTCTGCCATCGAAGGGACCCACGCAGTGGGGGGGCATTCCGTGCTGCTGGTCATCGGACATGGCAAGGACGGGGCCGAAGAGGAAATCTGGAAGCGTTCGCAGGCCAGCATCGCACAGGCCATTCCGCTCGCTGCTCGCCTGGGTGTGCAGATCGTCATCGAAAACGTCTGGAATCACTTCCTCTACAATCATGCCGGCGGCCCGGATCAGACGGCAGAGAAATTCGTGCGTTACGTGGACGAACTCAACTCGCCCTGGGTCGGTATGCAGTTCGATATCGGCAATCACTGGAAATACGGCAGCATGGGCGACTGGATCCGCCAGCTGGGGCGACGCGTGATGAAGCTCGACATCAAAGGCTTCTCCCGCGCCGACGACAAATTCACCCGGATTTCCGAAGGCGACATCGACTACGCCGACGTCCGCAAAGCACTCCTCGAAATCAACTTCGCCGGCTGGTGCGCCGCAGAAGTTTCCGGTGGCGATGCACCGGAACTCCAACGCATCTCCACGGAACTCGACAACGCCTTTGCGCTCGTCTGAAGCCCCCATGAACGACTCCGCGTCCCTCCCTGAGCCCGCTGAACCTGCTGATCCCGCTCTGCACCTCCAGGAACTTGCCCTGGCTCTCGGGCTCGCTGTCACTCCGCAGCAGGCTGCCACACTCACCCAGTACCTGCTGCGGGTCCGCGACTGGAACCAGAAACTCAACCTCACGCGGCACACGCAGTGGGACGTCTTCGTGCACCGCGACCTGCTCGATTCCATCCGCCTTGCCGAACATCTTCCAGCAGGATCACGCGTGCTCGATGTCGGCTCAGGTGGTGGTGTTCCAGGAATCCTGCTGGCCATCCTCCGACCGGATCTGGGCATCACCGTCTGCGACTCGGTCGCCAAAAAGGCCACCGCCCTCCAGGATATCGTACAGGCCCTCGAACTCCCCGTCTCTGTGCTGGCCAAACGTGTGCAGGACATTCTGCCAACGCGCGAATTCGACTGCATCACCGTCCGCGCCGTCGCCGCCCTCGACAAACTCCTCCCATGGTTTGCCCCTGCGTGGGACAGCGGCAGCGAAGTACTGCTCATCAAAGGCCCCGCCTGGAAAACAGAACTTGAAGAGGCCCGCAAGCTGGGACGCACACGCGGACGCCGCATCGATCGCATCGCAGCCTGGCGCTGCCCCGATCGGGACGGTGACAGCGTGCTGCTCCGCGTCCGCTAGTCCACGCTGAACAGGATCCACGCCATGAGAAATACTCTCGGACTCATCCTCCAGCTCATCACACTGGCCCTGCTGCCGTCCATCATCATTTTTCAGCTGTTCTTCGGGTTTCGCCTGATTGTCATGCCCGTGTCTCTGGTCTGTGGGATCGGCCTGTTCAGCCTTGGCACCTGGCTGCGGGAATCCGGTCGCTAATTCGCCCACTTCAACAGCGGTTCAAACCACACTCCATACCGCCCCCCACGCAGGCTTCCGGAAATCTGCACACCGGCTGGTTCACTCCCCGGATGTGTCCAGCAACCACCGCTCAGCCGCGCATCATCCACAAAGACTCCGGAAACACGTTCAATCATCAGCGGCGCCTCAGCCGTCCAGATCGCCGCTGATTCCACCGCAGCCAGCACCACCGCTCTGCGGCCACGGCCATCGGGTTGCTGCAGCCCCAGCAGCACCCCACCGGGCAACTCCTGTCGCAGATCACCCGTGACCTTCACAAGGTGAGCATAGCAGAATGCAAGTCGCTCGCGGGGCCGGCACAACGCGACAATCCGACGCGCCAGTCCAAACGGCAGTCGCTCTGCAAGTTCCGGCTGCACGCACATCCACCGTACCCGGCCACGCCACGCGTCGTCCAGCCACCGACTCGCATCCTCACTCGTCCGCCGGAAATACCACGCGGTTTCCACGGCCAGCTGTTCAATGGTCTCTGAAGGCTCGCCCACCGTCACCGCAGCAGCCATCAGATCCTTCAGAAAGACGTCAGTCATCTCGCAGGCGGGATCGAGTTCCGGTGGTGCAAAGGTCCGTTCGGCCGCAGGCCGCTCGCTCAGCAGTCGCTGGCGATCGAGCGTCGACAGCCGACTGACAACTGGCAGGCTGTTCCATGCGGCGACAAGCGCGTCTCCCTCCAGCTGCACGACGTCTGCGAGGAAATCGAGCAGACCTGTGGCGGCCTGCTGGCGCTGGTGGTCGGCGGAGGCGGAGACGGTCGGTCGATGTGATTCCAGCTGCAGTCGCAGATCCAGCCGCGTTTCCACGCCCTCGCGCCATTTCTTCACGGATGGCTCCGTCGCCCCATGAATCCACGCGGAAAAAAACGTTTCAAGGCTGCGGGCAATGTCTTCGCGCTGTTCACGGGTGAGCATCGCGGGGTCTGCCAGCTGAAGTCCGGCGGAACGATGCGCGGCGAGGCAGCGATAGAGATAGATGCGGTCGTATTCGCTGAGCAGCTGCAGGGCGGTCACGGCAGTGAGACCGTGCCGCAGACTGTCTCCGGAGGGGGGAAAGGCGGCCACCAGTTCCACCAGTTCCGTGCCCAGAATCCACGCCGGATCACGCTGGCGAAAACCTGTCCCGAAAATTCCGGCCGCCTCCACTCCAACCACCGAGATCACCTGACGCAGCAGGGCCACTGCCTGGCGGTCCACCGTCTGCTCAATCCACTTCCGCGCCCCCTGACGCCCCAGTTCGGAGGCCAGCCACCAGGCTCCGAGCACGGCCGGATTTGCCCCGGCAATCAGCCGCCCGGCACTCACCCCACGCCCTGCCAGCGTCAGCCAGGGACTCGCCTTCTGATACACTCCATACCCCACGACAGAACGGCGCACCCACGTGTAAAGCGTGGAAATGCTGTACTGCTGGACAGGGAGTGGCAGCTGTTCCAGCAGCACCAGCAGATGCAGCCAGATGCGGCTGGCCGCCCGCGCCAGCTGTTCGAGGCTGGCTTCGGTGAGCGGGGCGTCGCTGTCGGGCCGATAAATCACTGCAACGCGGCGAATCAGGTCGAGCACTTCATCGCGAATCATCAGCAGATTCAGCTGACCATCCGTTGTGTAACCGTTGCTGCGGATCTTCTCGTACACACGCTCCGCTTCCGTTTCCACCAGCCTTCGCACGGCGCGATCCTGTTCGCTGAGCGTCTGCAGGGCCTGACTGCTGCGGCCGGCATGCACGTCCTCCACTGGGTACTCAATGAACTCCTGAAACCGCGCCAGGCGCGAAGCCAGCTGCTGCTCCCGCGCCTCCAGATCCTCCGTTCGTGCCTGCAGATCCCGCAGCACTGCAGCCTGCAACTCCTGACGCTCCACGGACTGCTGCTCCAGTTCCGTCAGCTGCTCCCGACATCGCTGCCGCAGGCCTTCCAGCTCCGCATCCGTCGGCAGGGCAGCCCTGAGCCGCCGAAACCAGAACACCGCCACCGCCGGCAGAAAGGCGGCCAGTGTCAGTGCGGCTCGCACGACCGCCGGACCGGGGGCTGCCACAGAGACCGCAACGGCCGTGATCACCGTCACCCCGATTCCCGCTGCCTCCACAATCGCTCGACGCTCCGCACTCACGGTGATCTCCACCCGACCGTCGCTGTGACGGCAAAATGATCCGACGGATACCGACCAGCAAACCCGCTGCGATCAATCGTCCCGGACCTCACATCCCAGGCAGGTGAACAGAGGATCCAGTCGATGCGGTCCGCAGACGGCCGGCCGGTAAACCCATGGAACGTGCCTTCGTCAGTCCCTCGTTGCGGATGCACACGACGGAAACTGTCGTCCAGGCCTGCAGTGGAGGATGTGAGCGTCTTCCAGGGCTCTGAACCCTCGCCGCAGTTAAAGTCGCCGGTGAGCAGTACGGGCTGGCCGGCAGCCAGTTCAGCCGTGCGGCTGGCCAGCAGCGCAGCGGACTCGCGCCGCGCCACAACGCCACGATGGTCAAAGTGCGTGTTGACGAAGAGCAGTCGCCGGGAAGATGCAGCCCGGTCCTTCAGCTTCACCCACGTCGCCACACGCGGCAGCGACGAATCCCAGCTTTTAGAGAATTTTTCGTCCGGAGTCTCGCTGAGCCAGAATTGCCCCGATTCCAGCACCTCGAATCGCTCCGTTCTGACGAAAATCCCGCACTGCTCGCCGTCCGCACTCGCCTCCCGGGACCAGCCGATGTACACATAGCCCGGCAGGTCCGTGTGGAGCTGTTCCGCCTGGAAGGGCAGCGTCTCCTGCGTCCCCAGCAGATCAGGGCCGAATGCCTTGATCACAGCCAGCACGTGCTGGCGACGACCCGGCCACGAATTCACGCCGTCCTTTGCGGTGCCGTACCGAATGTTGAAACTCATCACACGCAGCTCGTCCTGGGCAACCGCCAGACCGCCGGTGCGCAGTTCCCCTGCCAGCATGACCACAAAAGCTGCCAATAACTGCCGAACAACAGTCGAACGCACGCTCACACTCCCGTCTGGAAAGCCGGATTGTCTGTCGAGACCGCCTGCCGGATGTTCACCTTTCGCCGGATCCTAAAGCCAAATGCAGCCGAAGGCCATGGCACGAGCTTCGGCAGACGAAACCGGTGGCGGCTCCGCCCCCTTCCCAACGGTTCCTCAACCCCAATCCACCACTCCCCCCTCCGATTCCACCGTTGTTTTCTTCTTTCCTGATTTTGGGAAGCAAGCGGATTATGCTCGCTTTCGGGGTCTGCCGAAAGGAGAAACGTGCAGAATTCACGGCGACGCCGGTGTCTCCCGTAGCGTCAACCCCTCCCGCTCCCTCTTTCCCTCCCCGGAGCATTCTGATGCTGACAATTCTCGGACGCCCGCCACGTCGCCGTGCCGGATTTTGCGATGGTGTTTCACGTCGAAATTTTCTGACAGTGGGCGGGATGGCCCTTGGGGGAATTCAACTGGCTGACACACTGCGGGCCGAAGACCCCTCCGGCAGCGGTCGGTCGCACAAGGCGATCATCAATATCTATCTTCCCGGCGGTCCTCCGCATCTGGACATGTGGGACCCGAAGCCGGACGCTCCCGCAGAATTCCGCGGGGAATTTGGTGCGATTGCCACGAAAGTGCCCGGAGTGTTCGTCAGCGAACTGTTTCCACGGATGGCAGAGAACATGGACAAGTTCGTCCTTGTGCGGTCTCTGGCCGATTCTGATGGCGCCCACGACGCCTACCAGTGCATGACGGGGCGCCGCAAGGGCAGTCGTCAGCCACCGGGTGGCTGGCCGTCCGGCGGAGCGTGGGTTTCGCGAATGGCCGGGCCGGTGACGCAGGCCATTCCAGCCAATGTGGCGCTCATGTATCCAACGGGCAATCGGACCTGGGGTGAAGCCGGTGGCGGTGGCTTCCTGGGTGTTGGTCATGCCCCGTTTAACCTTGTCGGCCGCCAGGCACGCAGTCGCCCGGAGAGCATGACTCTGCAGGGGGTCACTCTCGAAAAGCTCCGCGACCGCACGGCCCTGATGCAGTCACTGGACCGGTTCCGCCGCGATGCCGACCAGCGGGGGCAGATGGACAGTCTGGACGTGTACGCTCAGCAGGCGATGGGCATTCTGACCACGTCGCATCTGGTGGACGCGCTGGATCTTTCAAAGGAAGATCCTCGCATCGTCGCCCGCTACGGCGCCAGCAGCGAAAGCTTCCAGCGCGACGGTGCCCCGCCTATGGTCGAAAACTTCTGCGTGGCGCGGCGTCTGGTGGAAGCGGGGGCACGCTTCGTGTCGCTCAACTTCAGTCGCTGGGACTGGCATGGTTCTGACGGCATGAACTTTCCAAAATGCCGTGAAGAGTGCCCGCGACTGGACCAGGGGCTGGCCGCACTGGTCACCGACCTGCACGAACGTGGCCTTGCGGACGACGTTTCGATCGTGGTCTGGGGAGAATTTGGACGAACGCCCCGCATCAACGGCAGCAACAGCCGCGACCACTGGCCGCAGGCCAATACGGCCGTTCTTGCGGGCGGTGGTATGCGGACCGGTCAGGTCGTGGGAGCCACCAACCGCTACGGAGAAGCCCCGCAGGTGCGGCCAGTCACCTTCCAGGAAGTCTTCGCCACGCTCTACCACTGCGCCGGTATTGATGCTCAGAACACTCGCATCTTCGACCTTGCCGGTACGCCACAGTACCTCGTTGATCCCGGCAATCTTCCGCTCCACGAAGTCACCTGACGCCGGATCTCAGACGATTCCGTCAGCGAACGCCCGGCGACATCGAAGGCTGCACTCGCAGAATACGCCCAACCGGACGCTTCAGGTCCACGATCACAGGCTGAATCGTCTGCGACATTCCCACATTCCCCGCCGCATCCCGAGCCAGCAGACGGAAATACAAAGAAGGTGGCATCCCGGATCGAATCGGCAGCTCATATCCCCGCTGATCCGGCTGCCAGTCAAACACCGGAGTCCAGGGACCATTGGCTCCCGGCGATGATTCCAGCCGAACGACCACCTCCGACGCATTCACTTCCTGCACTCGCCACGCAAACTGAATCGTACCCGCACCGTCCTGAAGCACGCCCGGAGGCTGCAGCTGGACAGTCGGTGCCGTCTGATCGACAGTAATAATCACCTCCGGCGCCTGACCGGGTTGCGGCGGAGTATCCGAAACACCCAAACCATTGCGGATCCTCACCGCAAACCCAAATGTGCCCTCAGACATCGAGTCCACCTGGAACGGACTCCTCACGTCCGGGTCACTCCCGTAACGGAACCACTGGCCACCACCGTCTTCCGTGATGAACAGTTCCACGGCACTCACCCCCGACGGGCCAACATCGTCAATCTGATAGTCCAGCTCGAACACCCGGTTATTCACCAGCTGCTGCGGAACCTGACCGCCCCACTGCGGTGCCGGCGGAGACTGCTCTCCGGGAATCGGCAGCAATGGGGTGGCCGATGTTTCGCCCGCCGGCTGAATCGGTGCCCGAGAGCCCGATCCCGTTCCCACAGATCCGGAAAACGGCGACGGGCCAAGAGGGCTCTGCGCAGACTGGACTCCACCCGCCGAATGCGTCAACTGCATCCCCTCGGAAATGCTGCCACCTCGTCCCATCACCTGTACCCGCGCCTCGGCACGGTTGCCAGCCATGTCCGTAATGGATGCCTGCAACTGCACGGCTGAGCCCGCAGGAATCGTCACCTGCGCCCGCCCCGAAGACGCTGACTGACACGGCACCGCTCGACGCGTCCCGCTTAAACCCTCTATATACTCCAGCCGAAAAGACTCCGCGTCCACCGCTGGATCGCTCGCCGTCCACGCCACACTCAACTGCCCAGGAGACGATTCCACCGCCTCCAGTCGCAGGAGCGGAGCGACTGTGTCGACCAGCACCGTCATCTCCGGCGCACTGCCACGGATCGGCTGCAGCAGAGTTCCTCGGGGATCCGTCATCCGAATCGCAAACGAATATTCACCATCCCGTGGAGCAGAGAAAACAAATGCACCGCGAGAAACCGGAACGCTCTGCAACCGCTCCCACGTCTTCCCGGAATCCTGCGACCCGTACAGCACCGCCAGGCCTTCCAACATCCGTCCTGATCGCTGATCCACTTCAAACGGAATCTCAAAACGCCCCGTGTTCGTCAATAAAACGCCACCGTCCTGCGCAGCGACCCCTGTACACATTGGTACACCGGCAAACAACATCAATCCGCCCGTGCTCAGAACACGGCGGAGAAGCTGATGAACAATTCCCGCGACACCTGACATCGTCCTTCCCTTCGGCAGGGAACAGTCCGGCCCGGAGTTGTCCCGCGGTCACCGGCTCGTGCAACTGCAGTGACTCTTCGCAGACGCACGACTTCACGTCCGTAGTATCGTAGGCAGCCGGGGATTCACTTCAGCCGATTACACACAGCGAAGCGGTTCTGCCGAGTTTGCAGACACACCAGCCACCGAATTCCTGCTGGCAGCCGGAAAAATCGGCAGGATCAGCCATCGCAGAGAGGACGCAACTGATCCAGCAACCGCGGAATCGCTGTGAACGGTGACTCGGAGTCTTCATACTCCAGTGCCACAAACCCACGGTAGCCGGCATCTCTGAGAATTCCTGTGATGCGGGCAAAATCAGCAGGTTGCTTATGGCCAGACACCGTAATTGACGCCTTGATCTGAGCATTGACAGCCCACGGGGCAATCGTCTTCAAATCTCCGTAAGGATCGTCGGTCTGAAAATTGCCACTGTCGAAATTTACACCAAACCAGTCGGAGTTTTCAATCCGCTCGATGATTCGCAGCATCTGTGCAGGGGTCGACGTAATTCCACCATGGTTTTCCAGTGCCAGAAAAACGCCTTTTGCCGCAGCATACTGAAGACACTCGTTGATTCCCGCCACACAACGCTCCATCGCGGCCTGCTCGCTGTCTCCGCGGGGCACATTGCCGGCGAATATCCGGATGGCAGGAGCCCCGAGAGTCGCCGCAAAGTCAATCCACTGCCGGCAGTCGGCCAGCTGGCGGTCCCGAGCCTCTCCGGGGGGGAGACAGAAGTCGTTGCCAATGGCTGTGGCCGAGACGCTGAGTCCCTGGCGGTGCAGAAGCGATCGCAGACCCAGCAGATATTCGGATGTAATCGTTTGCGGAAAGTAGTAGCCGGTGAGTTCGGTTGCCGAGAGGGCCTGATCCGAGCAGAACTGGATGAATTTCTCTAATGTCATCTCGGCTGCGGCAATTTGCTCTGCGGTTCCGCGACGGACCATCTGGCGATGAAACGAATACCCTGCGAGACTAAGCCGCAGACGGGAATTTCCCTGTCGTTTGGGGGGATCTGCAGCTGCGGCAACGGTGTGCGGAAGAGAAACCTGCAGTGTGGCAGCAAGAGTGGCGACACCTTTTAACATCCACCGGCGATTGACCATGACTGGCATTCCCGACTGAGATTTTGCCAATAAAAAAGCACGCTGCCAGAAGAACGTTGGCAGCGTGCTCTGAGAGGGCTTGGACCCTTTCGCGGAGTGTTCATCTATCTTTACGTCGAAATTCCCGAAATTCCACCCTAAAATTCACAAATTCCACAAATTGCGCAAGACAGGACTTGAACCTGCATGGGATTTAACTCCCACTAGCTCCTGAAGCTAGCGCGTCTGCCAATTTCGCCACTTGCGCGTGACCTCGGCAGCTTACCTGATGAACCTCGGAACGGCAACTGTTCTGCAGCATTTTTCCATCCGTGGTCCAGCCAAATGCCGTTTTCCCCTGCAGCCCCCGCTCCGGAATGCCGAAAAACCGACTAATTGTGGCTCTGCCCCGGCGGAATCTCCTGCGCATTGTCCTGTCCATCCGGACAGCAATTCAGGGCCGCAGCCGGCGGAGCTTTCGGATGAAATTGGGTTCTGACCAG
>JBJTOM010000309.1:0-2619 GCA_046074585.1 Planctomycetota bacterium
GGCGACTCTGGGTTTGGTCCACCACTCGCGAAGGGCGATCATCGCCCAGAGTCCCGCAATGGACCGTCCGCAGCTACCGCGAAGACGGGGAGACCCGCAGCGGGATTCCTGTGGCTGCCGGCTGGGCGACCTACAGCTCAATTCTGCTGATGGTCTCCGCCTACCACTTCACGTACCCGCCCGAAGGGTTCCTGATTATCCTTCCCGAAGCGTTCAAAGGCCCCTTCGACCGGTACTTCTCCAACCCGGTCCTGTACTTCTTCCTGTCCATTGCGGGACTCTGGGCGATGATCGCCCTTCGCGAGTGGTGGACCAAACCCAGAGTCGCCTTCGTGCTCCTGAACGTGTCCCTGATCTTCATGGGACTCAGCCTGACAGACTTCGACTTCCGACAAATCGTCGGTAAACCGGATAACGTTCCGATCGTAGCGATGCTGTTCATCGTCGCCTTCTGCACCTGGATTTACTTCCGGCGGGCCGTTGACAACGACCGCCGAATCGAAGAAGGCCGCCCGCTGTTTGAACAGGAAAACAACGACAAAGTGCTCGTCTGGCCGGACCTTGTCTACACAGAACTCATCTGCATGGTCGTCCTGACCGCAGTACTCATCTTCTGGGGCATCGCTCTCAAGGCCCCCCTCGAAGAACCGGGTTCCTCCGTCAAAACCCCGAACCCCTCCAAGGCTCCGTGGTACTTCCTCGGTCTTCAGGAAATGCTGGTCTACTTCGACCCATGGTTGGCCGGAGTTGTTCTTCCCACAATGATCCTCGGCGGGCTGATGGCCATTCCCTACATTGACTTCAACAAAGCGGGCAATGGCTATTACTGCTTCAAACAGCGAGCGTTCGCGATCTGGACGTTCCTGTTCGGCTTCCTGCCGCTCTGGGTGGCGCTGATCGTGCTCGGCACCTTTCTCCGCGGCCCCAACTGGAACTTCTTTGGTATTTACGAGTATTGGGATGTGCACAAGGTTGAGGCGGCGAACAACGTGAACCTCAGCGAGTTCTTCTGGAATGGTCTGGGACAGGGCCTGCCAAAGGGATCCGGAATCGGCACCATCCTGCTCCGCGAAGCCCCTGGAATTCTGCTGATCATTGGCTACTTCGCACTCCTGCCACCAATCATGGGGCTGACGTTTCTCCGCACCTATCTTGTCCGTATGGGAGTCCTGAGATTCCTCGTGTTCTCAAATCTCATTCTCTGGATGGCCATTCTCCCAATCAAGATGCTCCTCAGATGGGCGTTTGCTTTGAAGTACATTGTCGGTATTCCAGAGTGGTTCTTCAATATCTGACAGAAGCCGACTGAACGCGATTTTTTTCTCCAGTCTTTCCATCACAAGGCCCGGCCACTGCTATGCCAGCAACAGATGACTTTCGTTGGAACCAGCAGAAACTGCATGCAGTCTTTGCAGCCAGTTCCGTCGTATTGCTGCTCGCTGTCTACGCCATGCTCCGCCAGGATCAGGCAGATGAATGGCGAACCGTGCAGCGGAATGGCTTCGCGATCGATGCAGAAATGCGCCGCAGC
The DNA here is from genome assembly GCA_046074585.1 of Planctomycetota bacterium. Lineage (GTDB taxonomy): Bacteria > Planctomycetota > Planctomycetia > Planctomycetales > Planctomycetaceae > SXXK01. Next base: position 1,532 of record JBJTOM010000309.1, read on the forward strand.
GAGTTGAAGAAACTGAGGTCGCCCGAGTACATGGAGGAACTCAAGGAAGTTGACCGCCAACTGCAGGCCGCTGCAGAGGAAACTGAGGCTCAGAAACAGGCCCACGCTGAACTCTTCAAAAAGCTCAGCGAACAGGAACGCCTTGTCGAGTCGCTCGAAGTCGACCTCAAGTTTCGAAACTCCATTCGCGACGAAGCCTCAGCAAACCTCGACCTCGCTGTCCGTGATTCACTCCCCGAAGCCGTGATGGCCGCACGCAAAGCCGCCTTTGAAGCTCAGCGGCAGCGGTGTAATGAACGGCAGAAAGATCTGGATGCCGCACGTGAAGTGCTGACGTCTCTGCAAGCCGAAGCAAAAGCCATCACCGCAAAAGTCGACGAACTTGAGGTGGGGCGTACCAAGTTGCTCGCCCAGGCCGATCGCATTAACTCCGTGCTCGAAAACATCGCCCCATCCGATAAAGTCTCAGCCTTCAAGCGAGCCCTGATGGAAATGCCCATTATTGACGGCTTCAATTCGCACCTGAAAGTGGTGCAGGACTGGCTGCCAAGGCTGAAAATCACGCTTGGGATGAGCAAAATAGCACGCTTTGATCGATGCCGGTCCTGCCATCAGAACATCGACAAGACAACCGGCAACGGTGGGCCTGCTTACCCGCCGGGTCACCCCGACACGGAAGACGTGGTCCAGTGGGTCAGGGCCGGCAAGTTCCCGCAGCCTTACTCAACACACCCAAACACCGAACTCTACTGCACAGCCTCCAGTCCCCACCCGGTCGACTCCTTCGGCTGCACCATCTGTCACGATGGACAGGGGTCCGGCACCAGCTTTGGCAACGCTGAACACACTCCGAATGATCCCCACATCGCGGAGCAGTGGCATCACGAATACGGATTTCACCCGAATCACTTCTGGGAGTATCCCATGCAGCCGGACCGATTCATCGAATCGGGCTGCATCAAGTGTCATCACAACGTGACTGAACTTGGCATTCACCCTAAGTTCGGCGCCAGCGCCCCCAAGGTCTATCGCGGCGATCAACTGCTTCGCAAATACGGTTGCTATGGCTGCCACGAGATTCATGGCTT